>CAZPOK010000094.1:0-10828 GCA_964587905.1 uncultured Rhodobacterales bacterium
CCATCAACCGGAATTCCAAGAGCTTCGCCATGGCCATCGTCGGCGCGGAATACGTCATGCGCTGGCTGCCGAAGGGCACGCATGAATGGAAGAAATTCATTACACCGGACGAGCTTTACGACATGCTCCGCATGGCGGGGCTCGATCCGGTCGACAGGAAGGGGTTCCAGTTCAACCCCGTCGCGTGGTCCTGGCGGATCTCGGACGGGGACCTCAGCGTGAACTACGTCACGACCTCGGTGAAGCCCGCGTAACGGCGTCGTCCGCACGCGCTCCACCGCGGAGCCGTCACTGTCCATCCTCCCCAAGGCGGACGCGCACCTGGCGGAGCACGGGCAGCGCCGCGCGGACCTTCTCCGCGCCGATGTCCTTGACGACCTCGACGAGGATCGGCGTGACCGCCGCCAGCGCGGCGTTGTAGGCGGACCGGCCGGACGGGCTGATCGAGACCCACTTTCGGCGGGCGTCGTCCCAATCCGGCCGGACATGCACATGCCCGGCCCATTCGAGCTTGCCGATCGTGTTGGTCATCGCGCCGCGGGTAACATGGAAGGTCCGGGCGAGTTGGGCCGGGGTCCGCTCGGCGCTGATGCGGGCGAGATGGTTCAGAACCGAGAAATGGCTGAGTTCCATCCCCTTGGGCAGCGCCTTCGACAGCCGGTTCCGCGCGAGTTGATCGGCCATGAAGATCTCGCTGAAGAGCGCCGCGGCGAGGGGATCGTTCTGGTCCGCCATCAGGGTCCTTCGAACGGCCGGTCATGGGTCAGCGACGGGACGCGCTTGCGCGCATTCTCCACCTCGGCCATGTCGAGATCAACCATCGTGATCCCCGGTTCCACGCCGCCGTCGGCCAGCACCTCGCCCCAGGGCGCCACCGCAAGGCTGTGGCCGTGAGTCCTGCGGCGCTTCCCTTTCTGCGCTGCGTGTTCTCCGGTCTGGGCGGGGGCGAGGACGAAGCATCCCGTCTCGATCGCGCGGGCGCGCAGGAGCGTTTCCCAGTGGGCGGCGCCGGTGACGGGAGAGAAGGCGGAAGGGACCGTCAGGATCGCCGCCCCGGCCTTCGCGAGGGCGCGGTAGAGATAGGGAAAGCGGACGTCGTAGCAGACGGTCAGGCCGAGGCGCGCGCCAAGGGCATCGGCAACCACCGCTCGCGTGCCGGGCCGGTAGCCAGCCGATTCCCTGTAGGTTTCGGTTTCCGAGACTTCGACGTCGAACATGTGGATCTTGTCGTAGCGGGCCGCTATCCCGCCGTCCGGCGCGATCAGGAACGACCGGTTGGCGAAGCGCCCGTCCGGATCATCCGTCCTGAGCGCGAGCGAGCCGATCAGAAGCCAGATCCCGAGATCCGCCGTATCTTCCCGAAGCGCCGCAAGCGTCGGATCGTCGACTTCAGTCTTCAGAACTTCGTTCTGACGGCTGCGGCTGGCGGAGACGCAGTTGGTCACCTCGGGCGTCACGATGATGTCCGCGCCCTCTGAGGCGGCGTCGCGGATGAAGGCGCGCGTGACGGGAAGATTCGCACCCGGGTCGTCGGAAGACGAAAGCTGGATGAGCCCGGTGCGCATCGCGGCTCAGGCCGCGAGCATCGGGTCGAGCTTGCCAGCCCGTTCGAGCGCAAAGAGGTCATCGCACCCGCCCACATGTTCGCCGGCTATGAAAATTTGGGGAACGGTATAGCGGCCATTGGCGCGCGCCATCATCTGCTGGCGCAACTCCGGGTCGCCTCCGACACCTATCTCCTGAAAGGCCGCCCCCTTTGAGGTCAGCAGGCGCTTGGCGGCGTGGCAGAAGCCGCAGGTGGCGGTTGTGTAGATCTCGATCTCTTTCATGGTCCTCGTCCGTCGTGCGGGGAGCATAGGCATTTAGGGATCGCGCGCAACGCGGGCCAGTACCAGAACGCATATCTCCCGAGCGCCCGCCGCGCGCGCCGCCTCGGCGGTCGAGGCGAGGGTCGAGCCCGAGGTCATCACGTCGTCGACGAGGAGGACGCTCGCGCCGTCCAGCCTGTTGCCTCGGCGCGGGTGGGGCCGGATCGCGCCTGAGAGGTTCCGGAATCTCTCCTCCTGCGACATGCCGTCCTGCATCCGAGTGCGCCGAACCCGGATCAGCGGGTCGGGGACGTATTCGACCGGTGCGAAACGCGGGAGCGCCTGTGCCAGAAGCGCTGCTTGATTGTACCGCCGCCGGAGAAGCCTCCATGGGTGCGCCGGCACGGGCACTGCGAGCATCCCGTCGTGTATCATCGGTGCTCCGGCCCGGGCCATCCATCGCGCCGCGGGACCCGCCAGGTCGAGCCGGTCGCCGTGTTTCAGGGACAGGATCAGCCTGCGTCCGTTGTCACGATAGGCGAGCGCCGCACGTCCGCGGTCCCACGGGCGCCCGATCACGAGGCATTGATCGCACAGTGCGCCGTCATCGGCGGCTTCTCCCACGAGCGGCGCTCCGCAAAGATCGCAGACAGCGCCTCCGAGAAAGTGCGTGGCGTGCCAGCAGGCGCCGCAGAGCGCTCCGGTTTCTTCCACGAGCGCACCGCAGGACAGGCATTGCGGCGGATAGAGCACCTTCAGCACACTTTGCAATTTTCCATCCACCGCCCTATCTGCCGCGCATGTCTACGCCGCCCGTCCTGACCGACCGCGCCGCCCTCGCGCTCCATCGACGACGCGCCCGGTCGCTTGGCGGCGACGCGATGTTCCTGCACGGCATCGCGGCGGACGTTCTGCAAGAAAGGCTGGACGAGGTTAACAGGACATTTAGCGACACGGCCGTGATCACCGGCCATCCCGAATTCTGGTCGCGGCGTTTCCCGAATGCAACGGTGCGGCCCGACGATGAGACGCTCGACCTTCGGGAGGGCGCGCACGATCTCGTGGTGCATGCGATGTCGCTGCACTGGGCGAACGATCCGGTCGGCCAGCTCGTGCAGGCGCGCCGCGCGCTCTGCCCCGATGGCCTTTTCCTTTGTGTCGCGTTCGGTGGAAACACCCTGTCGGAGTTGCGGGCCGCGATGGCTGAGGCGGAGGTCGCCGTCAGCGGAGGACTGTCGCCCCGGGTGCTGCCGATGGGCGAGATCCGCGATATGGGAGCGCTTCTTCAGCGGGCGGGCTTCGCGCTGCCGGTTGCGGACACGCTGACGCAGACCGTGACATACGAGTCTCCGCTGCCGCTGGTGCGTGACCTGCGCGGGATGGGTGAAACGAACGCCCTCGCGCAGCGTGATCGCGGGCCGCCGAAACGCGCGCTCTTCGCGGAGGCAATGCGTGTCTATTCCAGCGCGTTTCGATCCGAGGACGGGCGGGTGCGGGCAACTTTCGATCTGGTGTTCCTGACGGGTTGGGCGCCGTCTGACGCACAGCCTAAGCCGCTGCGGCCGGGATCTGCCAAGGCACGCCTCGCGGATGCGCTGGGAACGCCAGAGTTGCCCGCCGGGGACACGACCGGGCCGCCCAAAGATTGACCCTGAGCGAAATCCGTATATGTCCCACCGAAGTTGATTTCCCTTACCCGAGCGGGACCTTAAGATGCTGGATGCAAAGTCTCAGCGCGACATGACGCATACGGAAGCCAACACAGCGGCCGAGGTGTCGCACCTGCCGGCAGACCACCCGCCGGTTCCGCGCCAGCGCGTCGGTGTGCTTCTTGCCAATCTCGGCACCCCGGACGGCTACGACTACTGGTCGATGCGGCGCTATCTCAACGAGTTCCTGTCGGACCGCCGGGTGATCGACTACAGCCCCTGGATCTGGCAGCCGCTTCTCCAGCTTGTCATCCTCACGAAGCGGCCGTTTTCGTCCGGCGCGGCCTATAAGTCGATCTGGAACGAGGAGGCCGGCGAAAGCCCCCTCATGACGATCACGAAGTCGCAGACGGCGAAGATCCGGGATCGTCTTGTCGAGCGCTACGGCGACGATGTCGTCGTTGATTTCTGTATGCGCTACGGCAATCCCTCGACCCGGTCGAAGGTTCGGGAGATGGCTGAGAAGGGCTGTCGGAAGATCGTCTTCTTTCCGCTCTATCCGCAGTACGCCGGCGCCACCACCGCGACGGCCAACGATCAGTTCTTTCGCTCTCTGACCGAGGAGAAATGGCAGCCGACGGTCCGCACTGTCCCGCCCTACTTCGACGATCCGACCTACATAGAAGCGCTCGCCAAGTCAGTGGAGCGGGCCTATGCGCAGATGGACGAAAAGCCGGATGTGCTGGTCGCCTCCTACCACGGGGTGCCGAAACGCTACCTGATGGAAGGTGATCCCTACCATTGCCAGTGTCAGAAGACGACGCGCCTGCTGCGGGAGAGGCTGGGCTGGGACAAGGACGAGATCGTCACCACGTTCCAGAGTCGATTCGGGCCGGAGGAGTGGCTCAAGCCCTATACCGTCGAGGAAGTCGCCCGCCTCGCCGAATCGGGGAAGAAGCGGATCGCGGTCATCGCGCCGGCCTTTTCGGCCGACTGCATCGAGACGCTGGAAGAGATCAACGAAGAGATCCGCGAGAGCTTCGAAGAAGCGGGCGGGGAGAGCTTCACTTACATTCCCTGCCTGAATGACGACGAGGCGCATATCGAGGCGCTGGTGAAGGTGATCGGCGACAATCTCGGCGGCTGGGTGAGCTGAACCCCGACACCGCATCATGAAACAAACGAAAAGGGCGGCAGAAGTGCCGCCCTTCCGTTGAGTTGTGCCTGAACTTAGTTCGAGGCGACCGCAGCTATCACCGCGAGAAGAAGCAGCGGAACAACGAGCCCGCCCGCGGCGGTGCCCGCGGTTTCTTCGACGATGATTTCCGGCTCCATCACCGGCTCAGCCATGCCGCCGGCGAAGGCGGTGGACGCAGCGGCGGAAATGGCAGCGGCAAGAACGAGTTTCTTCATTGGTTCCCTCCAAAGGTTATCCCGTCTCCGGCAAAATGAGGACGGCGACGGGATTCATGATCCGTACCTCGTGGCCTCTTATAATCAGCTTCGGCTCCCACAGGCAAATCTGCTTTGCTCAGAATTCCGGTAGAAACATGGGCTTGTCGTCAAATTAGCAACACCTGTGTGCCCACTTTCGCCGTTCCGAAGAGCTGTTCGATATGCTGGTTGTAGAGACCGATGCAGCCATTTGAAGAACGACGCCCGATCTTGCGGGTGTCGTGGGTGCCGTGAATCCGATAGTACGTCCAGGAAAGGTGCAGCGCGCGTGTCCCCATCGGGTTCTCCGGACCAGGCGGCACGTAGTCGGGCCACTCCGGATTGCGCTGTTTCATGGCGGGCGTCGGACGCCAGTCCGGTTCCGGGTCCTTGAACGTCACGCTCGTCCTCCCGCGTCGCGTCAGATCCTCCGACAGCGGAACGCTGGTGGGATAGAGACGGTATGTGACACCGTCTTCGGCCCAGTAGTGCAGCGCCCGCGACGCGATGTCGACGAGGATCGCTCCGTTTCTGAGATTGTCGAAGTAGGGCTCCCAATCGAGCGCGCGGAAACTGGACGCATTGCGGCGCACGGTCGACGAAAGCTCGGGGTTGAATTCGACCGTATCCGGCATCTCCACGCCCTGACCCCAAGCGGGCATGGCAAGGGTTCCTCCGGCGACAGCTGCGGTCCCCAGGAACCTGCGACGGCTCAGGTTGTTGCGCTTGTCGGTCATCTTCAGACTCCAAATAGGAAAAGGTCCATCAATCGACGTGCGACATTAGTGCCGGAAAGCCGCACTGGCAAATCAAACCACTGTCAGAGCGGCGAAGTTCCGCGGGAGCCGTTTGAACCCTCCGCAACTTGCGGCTAAAGCTCTGGCGAAAGCGAGGTTATGGCCGATGATACGTGTCTTCCTGCCGGTGATCGTTCTTCTGGTCGCCGTTTCGGCATGCGCACCCGCCGGTCCGAGACTCGGCCCGGACGGACGGCCTCTGCCGCAAGTCTACCAGATCCGGGCGGGGGATGCTGACGAGATCCAGTTCCGAATGCTCGATTCGGTGAATGCGCTCAGGCAGGCGGCGGGCGCGCCCGGCGTCGAACTCGACCCGCGCCTGCGCGCCGCAGCGGCGACGCACGCGCGCGACATGTCGATCCAGAATCGCCCCTGGCACTTCGGGTCCGACGGCTCGTCGCCGATCGATCGTGTCGCCCGCGCAGGCTATCAGGGCGAACTCCTCGGCGAGAACATTTCCGAGAGCTACGAGTCGGAGCTCGAGACGCTCGCCGCATGGATGGAGATGCCGGAGACGCGGTCCGTCATCCTCGACCGTCGCGCCACGGACATGGGGTTCGCCTGGTTTCAGGAGCCGAACGGGAAGATCTGGTGGACCATGGTATTGGGCGAGAGCGGCCTTCAGGGATAGATGCTGATGGGCGTGCCGACGCGGACCATCGCATAGATATCCTCGATCTCGTCGTTTGTGACGGCGATGCAGCCCGCCGTCCAATCGGGCCCGGTACGGTCGGTGAAGGGGCGCGGCCCGCCGTGGATGAAGATGTCTCCACCGGCCCCGGTCCCGAGTTCCCGCGCCGCCATGACGTGGTTTGGCTGCGGGTAGGAGATGCCGAGCGACAGATGGAAATCGCTGTTGGGGTTCTTGCGGTCGATGAAGAAGTCACCTTCCGGCGTCTTACCGTCCCCTTCGACTTCCTTGGGACCGGCTGGCGCGAAGCCGAGGTCGATGTCGTAGTGCTCCAGCACCGCATCGTGATGCATGAGATACATGCGCCGGCTTTCCTTGTAGACGAGAAGCCGGGTGACCTCGGGCCCGTCGTAGGTCTTGAACCTGCTCGGACCCGCACAGCCCGAGATGATCGCGCACAGCGCGACGAGAATGACTGCCCGAAGGATCTTCATGTCCCTGCCCGGTTGTTGTTTGTGCGAGCTTACTACGTCGGGCCGGGTTAAGGAATCCAGATAATTGCCGTCAGACGCTTTCGCTGTCCCGGTCGCGCTCGCGCGCCTCCAGCCGCGTCTCGATGGCCCGAAGCCGCGCAAGAACCTCGTCCCGGTAGGCGTCCGTCCGTTCGCCTTCCTCCAGACCGTGAGCTTCCTGCATCGAATTCACGATAAGACCGACGAGCAGGTTCACGACGGCGAAGGTCGTGACCATGATGAACGGCACGAAGAAAACCCATGCGTAGGGGTAGACCTCCATCACCGGGCGGACGATCCCCATCGACCAGCTTTCGAGCGTCATGATCTGGAACAGCGAATACGCGCTCCGTCCCAGATCGCCGAACCACTGCGGAAAGCTGTCCGAGAACAGCTTGGTCGCCATGACCGAGCCGATGTAGAAGATGATGGCCATCAGGAGAAACACGGACCCCATGCCGGGCAGCGCCGTGATGAACCCCTCCACGACGCGCCTCAGGCGGGGCGCGACCGAGATCACCCGGAGGATCCGGAGGATTCGCAGAGCCCGCAAAACGCTGAACGTCTGCGCACCGGGCAGGATCGCGATGCCGACGATGACGAAGTCGAAGACGTTCCAGCCCGAGCGGAAGAATCGCGGCCCGTAGGCCACGAGCTTCAGCGCGATCTCGGCCACGAAGATCGACAGGCAGGCGAGATCGAGCGCGCGGATGACGGGACCGAAATCCGCCATGAGCTCGTCCGACGTTTCCATCCCGAGCAGTAATGCGTTGAACAGGATCACCGCGATGATTCCGTTCGTCACGAAGGGTCGCTCGAGAAACGCAGCGAGCCTGTCGCGAAAGGTCATGTCCGTCCCCCTTTTTCTCCTCAGGCCATATGGTCGCGACTGAAGCAGGCGGCAAGCTCTACGTGCGGGCTCCATCGGAACTGGTCGACCACCTGCACCCAGTCGAGGCGAAATCCGCCTTCAAGGAGCAGACGCGCATCACGAGCGAACGTGACGGGGTTGCAGGAGACGGCCGCGACCCGGGAGACGGTCGAGGCCGCGAGTTCATGGGTCTGAGCCTCAGCCCCGGCACGCGGCGGGTCGATGACTGCGGCGTCGAAGCGGGACACCTCGTCAGGCAGCAGAGGGCGGCGGAAGAGATCGCGCGCCTCCATGGTGACGCGCTTGAGATCCGGGGTCTGCCGCCAGCCCCGGTCGAGCGCGGCCAGCATGGCCGCGCCGCCCTCCACGGCATGGATCCCGGCATTCTCAGCAAGGGGAAGGCTGAAGGTGCCACAGCCCGCAAAGAGATCCACAATGCGGGACGCACCGCCAACCGCATCTCGGACAGCCGAGACGAGCGCGGCTTCCCCGGCTGCCGTCGCCTGAAGGAACGCACCCGGCGGCGGGGCGACCGACGCCCGTCCGAAGCGGATGACAGGCACGCGGCGCTCGGCCACGAGATCCCCGTTCCAGCTCAGCCGTGCCAAGTCTCCCGCCTCGGCAATCTGCACCGCCGCGACGAGGCTTTCGCGGTCCAGCGGGCGGGCCTCCGAAACCGATACATCGAGTCCCGCTTCAGTCTCTAGCACGGCCAAATCGATTTCAGCCTTCCTTGAGGCGCCGAGGCTGATCAGTGCCTCGAAGCTCGGTATCGCCGCCAGGATCGCCGGTCGGACGAGATGGCACTGGGGTACGGCCGTGATTGTGTCCGAGGCGCGGCTATTGAATCCGACGAGCACACCCTTTCTCAGCCGGCGTCCGTGCAGCGTCGCGCGCCGCCGCGAGCGGGGCGGCGAGGTGACGATGCCGCGGATCGTGGCGTCGATCCCTTGCCGATCCAGCGCGGACCGAACGACGTCGGTCTTCCATGTCTCGACGAAGGCGTCCGAGGCATGCTGAAGGCTGCATCCGCCGCAAGTCCTGTAGTGCGGACAGGGGGCGGCGATACGCTCCGGCGACGGCGTGGCGATCCTCGGCGACGGCATCCGTCCGCATGCCACCTCGCCTTCGACGATTTCGCCCGGAAGGGTGCGCGGGACGAAGACGGGCCCGTCCGCGACGCCATCCCCGAGATGCCCCAGCCGCCGGATCGTCCGTTTCACTCAGCGGCTTCCTGCGTGCCTATGAATCCGCCCGACTGGCGGCTCCAGTAGCGGGCGTAGAGACCGCGCCGCGCCAGGAGCTCGTCATGGGTTCCTTCCTCGACGATCCGTCCGCCGTCGAGCACGATTATCCTGTCCATGCGCGCGATGGTCGACAGCCGGTGGGCGATCGCGATGACCGTCTTGCCCTCCATCACATGCTCGAGCGCCGTCTGGATCTGCGCCTCGACCTCCGAATCGAGCGCCGAGGTCGCCTCGTCCAGCACGAGGACCGGCGCATCCTTGAGGATCGCCCGGGCCAGCGCGATCCGCTGTCTCTGACCGCCCGAAAGCTTCACGCCGCGCTCTCCCAGATGGGCGCCGTATCCCCGGCGCCCCTTGTGGTCCTGAAGATCAAGGATGAAGTCGTGCGCTTCGGCCCGTTTCGCAGCGCGCGCCACCGCCTCCTCCGTCGCGTCCGGCCGTCCGTAGCGGATGTTGTCCCGCGCGGGTCGGTTGAACATCGACACGTCCTGCCGGACCACCGAGATCAGGCGGCGCAACCCGGTCTGCGACAGATCGCGAAGATCGTGCCCGCCGAATATGATCCGTCCGCCCTCCACGTCATGCAGCCGCAGGAGGAGCGACACGAAGGTGGATTTCCCCGCACCCGAGGCGCCGACCAGCGCCACCTTCTCGCCTGGTGCGATGGTCAGGTCGATGCCGTCGAGCGCGGGGCTCTCCCCGCCGTAGCCGAAACTGACGTTCTCGAAGCGGATCTCTCCCGCCTCCTGCGGTGTGACCGCGCCGGGCCGGTCCACCACGCCATGCTCCGGGGTCAGGGTCTGGATGCCATCCTGCACCTCGCCCAGGTTCGAGTAGATCATGACCGCCACCCTGCCGAGCCGGTTCGTCACCATGCCGAGGCGCGTGGCGACCATCGCGACGGCGGCGATGTCGCCCGTTGTGGCCTGGCCCGCCGACCAGAGCCAGAGCGCTGCCATGATGGAGGCGAGCGGAAGGATGCCCGACAGCGCGGTCAGTGTCAGCCGAAACCATACCGACAGGACGCCGAATTCGATCGAACGGAGGCGGTATGCCTCGAGCGAGGAGCGCGCCGAGCGGTCCTCGGCATGGTCCTCAGAGAAGAGCTTGACCGTCGAGATGTTCGTGATCGTGTCGACGATCTGCCCCGTAACCGAAGCCCGCGCCCCGGCCCGCGCCTTCGAACGCTTGCGCACGGCGGGGATGAACCGCGACAGCGCGAAGCCGTAGAGCGCACCCCAGACCACGAACATCGACAGGAGCCGTGGGTCGAGCCCGCCCATCAGCAGCAGCGCGCCGGCGAACATCGCGAGCGCGTAGATGCCGACATCGAGCGTCTCGACGACCACTTGAGTCAGCGCCGTGGATGTCTGGATCTCCTTCTGGGCGATGCGCCCGGCGAAGTCGTTCTCGAAGAATCGCATCGAATGGCCGAGAGTATGGCGGTTCAGCCGCGACAGGATCAGTGGGAAGAGATGCGGACTCAGAAGGACGGATGTGACGCCGGCATCGGCTGCGAAAAGCGCGGGCCTCAAGACCAGGAAGAACAGGATGCCCATCACGAGAACGGCGGTGAATGGACCCCAGAAGTCGCCCGTTCCGGCGATCTGCGCCCTGTCGATGGCCCAGCCTGTGAACCATGCGGTCGCCACCTCGGTCAAGGCGGCGCCGATGATGAAGACCGCGGCGAGACCCACCGCAGGCCAGGCGCCCGCAAGCGCCCAGCGCGCGAAGGCGCCGACCGTCTGCGGCGGATCGCCCTCGGCTTCCCTGTAGGGGTCGATGAGGCGGACGAGGCGGTCGGACAGGGTCATTCCGCGGCCTCCTCGCTTCCGTCCGTCCCGATGAACCCGCCCGACTGGCGCGCCCAGAAGCGGGC
>CAZPOK010000095.1:0-10756 GCA_964587905.1 uncultured Rhodobacterales bacterium
GCGGCGTCGAGATCAGCCACGAGACCGTCCGGTTCTGGTGGCACCGGTTCGGGCCATTGTTCGCTGCCGAGATTCGGAAACGCCGCATTGAGGGCATGAAACCCAGTCACTGGCGGTGGCATCTCAACGAGATGTTCGTGAAGATCGACGGCGAGCGGCACTACCTCTGGCGGGCCGTGGATCACGGGGGCGAGGTCCTGGAAAGCTTTGTCACCAAGACGCGGGACAAGAAGGCAGCCCTGAAATTCCTCAAGAAAGCAAGGAAGAAGCATGGTCCGTGCGAGCGCTGCGTGACGGACAAGCTGCGGTCCTACGGTGCGGCGATGAAAGACCTCGGTGTGGAGGATCGTCGGGAAACCGGCCGCTGGCTGAACAACCGCGCGGAGAACTCGCATCTGGCGTTCCGACGACGGGAGCGGGCGATGCTCCGGTTCCGGCGCATACGAAGTCTTCAGAAGCTCGCCTCCGTCCACGCCTCCGTCACCAACCACTTCAACAGCGAGCGCAGCCTCTCGAGCAGATCCCTCTTCAAGCAGAACCGCGCCGTCGCTCTCGCCGAGTGGCGCGGTCTCTGCGCGGGATAAGGGACAGCGTCACTGCCCTTGCTGAGACCGGTTCGAATCCGTCTGACAGCACCGCCACTTGCCTGTGAGAAACTGTTCTCCCGATCCGGCTGCGGCCGGTTTTTTTGTTTTTTTGAGGGCTATGCCGTTGGGGCTGAGCCTTGACAGAAAAGTCCGGGATTCCCACTGCAGCGTCATTGAGGAAGATGTCGACACCGGCATCCGGATCCCGCCCGGCGCGAAGCGGGTCTGATCCGACTACACTTCCGGGCGCTAGAGAGCGATGTACAGACCTGCGCAACGAACGTTTGGCAGGTGCGTACATGGTCAGGGAGGTTGCCCCAAATACGAAGCTCGTCGCCTACGAGTGGGTCTCGACAACGCGGAGGGGCGTTCCGGGCTCGGGCTTGAAGCGCAGCGCGAGGCGATCCGGGAATATGCCGAGGCGAAGAGAGCTGCGATCCTCGCGCGCTTCACCGAGGTGGAAAGCGGGAGAAAGTACGATCGGCTGGAACTCGGCGCAGCACTCGGGCTCGCCAGACTCACAGGGGCGAGGCCGGTCATAGCGAAGCTGGGCTGGCTCTCGCGCAATGCGGCGTTCCTCCTCACCCTGCACGACAGCGGGGTGCGCTTCGTGGCCTGCGACATGCCGGAGGCAAACGACCTGACCGTCGGCATCATGGCCCTCGGCGCCCAGCAGGAGCGCGAGGCGATCTCGCGGCGGACGAAGGAGGCGCTGGCAGCCGCGAAGGCCCGCGAAGTGATGATCGGGAACCCGAATGCAGCGGCGGCGCTCCGGAAGGCGGTGTCGCGGAACGCAGATGACTTCGCGCCAGGCATCGCGCCGGTGATCGTGCGGCTGCGGTCAGAGGGCGTGACGTTGCTCCGCGGCCTCGCCGAGGCACTCAGCGACCAAGGCATGGTGACCCGTCGTGGCGGCAGGTGGCATGTGTCGAATATCCGGAACTTGCTGGCAAGGCTGGCGACCAAGCCTTCGAAGCGGTGTTCGCCGGGCCGAATTAAGCTCGGACGCAGCCCACCTCAGTCCTCTTGATCCAGCTGAGCGTAGACATCACCGGAGTTCGCCTCCGGCGCCAGTTGGTCGATAAACTCGCACATCTCCAAGGCGCCAATCCAGGAAGGTAACTGAAACCGGTGTTCCTCACCCAGGCTGATGTTGAACGAGTAGGCGCCAAGCTCTGCCAAACACGCGATAGCGTCCTGCGCGACCTCGCGCTGTAGGGTGGTCACCTCGAAGGACAGGGCCGGGAGCCTTGCCGACAAGCCGCGAAGGACATCGAACTCGTGACCCTCTACGTCGATTTTTGCGAACCCCGGCATGCCATGTTCTGCGATCAGCCTGTCGAGTGTAATCACTGGCACGCGGAATTTCTTGTCCCATTCCTGTTCTCGCCACGCATCGTCGCATGGTGCTTTTTCGACAAGGGCTCTCGCCAGCGTCGACACGGTCGGATTGGCGGAATTGACGAACATATCAGCAAAGCCGTCCTTGGCACCGACCGCGCACTGCCGGAGTGTGACGCGGGTATCTTGACCGTAGATCAGACGCAGCGTCCGAAAGAGCGGAAGCTGAGGTTCCACTGTCACGACGGAGGAGGCGCCGAGGCGCAGGAAGCTGCCGGTGCGGTCTCCGACATGCGCGCCGATGTCGAAGACGGGAGTTCCTGACGTCACGAACGCGGCATTCAACCGATCCATCCGACGGGTTCTCTCTTCGTCACGGTAGTAGACGTCCAGTGAATGTCCGATGGCTGCAACCGTGCCGTCGTTTCGGCCCGTTCGCCGCTTCACTTTTTTCAGATGCATCCCATTTGACCGTGATTTATCGTCCATGAGGCGGCACATGGCCCGCCGTTTTTCAGCAGGCCTTGAACTAGCAGAATGCCCCGTGTCAGCCACTACTTCAGCGTGGTGCAGCAAGTGCTGGCATAGACGCAGACCGCGATCCTGCCAATATCCCGTATCTCGACACGCTGCGGTGAGTGTTCGTCGCGGACGCGCTCGGCGGCATCGCAGTCTCGATCCACGCCCGCCTCGACGACTGAAAGCGGGGGTGGCGGTGATCTTCGGGCTACTCGCCACGCTCGCCGGATCGGCATAGGCGTGCGCGGCGCTCCGCTACGGCGTCACCGCCCTCGCGCTCCTTCTGTTCCTGCTGGCCCTGCGCCGCTCCGTCGACCGCGCTGGCCGGCTGGCGAGCAGCTCGAGACCCTGAAGTGATCCCTGACGCTTAACGTAGGATGCTCGAGTCGGCCGAGCGACGCCCTCGGTCTGGCAACAATCTGGCCGAGCGCCTGCGCAATGGGCGCTTCTGACGGGAATCGACCCTCAACTGTTGTGTGCTGCCCGGTGTCGCGATCAACCATTCGATCGCGCGAAATCCGCGAGCTTGACGAAGAAATCGCGCAGGATCGCGTTGCGGTCCACCCAGGAGACATAGCGCATCGTGTGCCTCTCCGGCGATCGCTCCCAGCCGATGTCGTCGGTCAGGATCGGCGTTGGCATCAGGATGCTGGGCGTCCAGTCGGGGTCGAGCAGCCAGGCGACCGCAGCCATGTCCCAGATTTCCTTCGACCAGCCGAGGTGGTCGTCGCTGTATTCCTTGAACCTTTGCGCGAGAAAGGCGCCGATGGCGCCGTGCGGTTCGACGTGAAGCTCGATTTCCGGCACCGTGCTCGTGAGGTGGGAGGTCACGCCCATGGCGGGCACCAGCACCACCGGCACGCCGCAGTCGAACAGGACCTGCGCGCCCCCGATGTCCTGCTTGAGGTTGAATTCGGCGTTTTTCTTGAAGTGTTTCGGCCAGTCGAGAACATTGCCGCCGAGCCAGATCACGACGGTCTTGTCGATGATGTCGGGCGCCTTCAGAAGCGCCGAGGCGACATTGCTGATCGCCCCGATCGCGATGACGTAGAGCGGGTCATCGGTGCTTCCGGCCCGCGCCCGCTCGATCAGGTCGTCGACCGCCGGTGCGTCCCGGGCGACCTTCTCGAAGCCCACGTATTCGGTCACCCCGCGCAGGGCGAGGCCCTCCGACGGCACGCCGATGCGCTCGAGGATCCTGTGGATCTCTTCGTAACTCAGTTCCATGCCGTGCCCCGGACTGGTGGCGCGGGCATTGAAGAACGGCGCGGCGTAGATCGCCTCCACGTCGAGCCTGTCTCGCGAAAACATCATCTGGACGACCGCGAACTGGTCGTCGATTTCGTTGTAGGTGTCGGTATCCAGAACGACCCTTACCCTGCCTTTCGGCGGCTCGAGCATCCTCAGCCGTGTTTCCTCGTCGAGCGTCATGCCGTCCCTTCCTTCCTGAACGCGGTTTCCTCCATACCGGCGACTTCCGAGAGGCTTCCCATCCTCGCACCGGTGTCGGCGTCGAAGACATGCGCGAGCGCGGGCGAAAAGCCGAAACGCCGCTCTCTGCCGACCGGTGTCGCATCGATCCCCTGCACCACCGACCAGAGCCGCCGGCCGCCGGCCTCTATCTCGATTGCGGTCTGTGACCCCGCGATTTCCGTCTGGCTCACCCGCGCCGGATAGCCGTCCGCCGCCGGCTCGAGATGTTCGGGGCGAATGCCCACCAGCACCTTCCGGCCCGGAGCGAGGGCCACGTCCGCCGCCACGGGAAGGGTCCAGCCGATATCGAGCGCCAGCGACCGGGCGCCCCGACCATCCGTCTCCGCGCGCCCCTCCACGAGGTTCATCGCCGGTGAGCCGATGAATTGCGCAACGAAGACATTGCTCGGTGTCTCGTAGAGCGCCACGGGGTCGCCGACCTGCTCGATGCGCCCGGCGTCGAGGACCACCACCTTGTCGGCGAGCGTCATCGCCTCGATCTGGTCGTGGGTGACGTAGATCGAGGTTCGCTGCATCGTCTGATGAAAATGCTTGATCTCCGCACGCATCTGAACGCGCAGCTTCGCATCGAGATTGGACAGGGGTTCGTCGAAGAGGAAGACGGACGGATCCCGCACCATCGCGCGCCCCATTGCGACCCTCTGGCGCTGACCGCCCGAAAGCTGTGACGGCCGCCTGTCGAGCAGATCGCCGAGCCCGAGCATGTCCGCCGCCTCCGAGACCCGCCGGGTGATCTCGTCCCGCGATCTGCCGGAAAGGCGCAGGTTCAGCCCGATATTCTCGCGGACGCTCATGTGCGGGTAGAGCGCGTAATTCTGGAAGACCATGGCGATGTTGCGGGTCTTGGGGTCCGCGTCGTTGACCGGCTTGCCATCGAACAGGATTGTTCCGCCCGAGATGTCCTCGAGCCCCGCAATCATGCGCAGAATCGTGGATTTGCCGCATCCCGACGGCCCGACGAGCGCGACGAATTCCCCGTCCGCGATCTCCAGATCGAGACCGTGAACGACTTCGACGTCGCCGTAGGCCTTGCGAACCGCCGCGAGCTCGATTCTGCTCAACGTCTCACCTCAAATATCCCGTCTTCGCATCACCCAACAATCGTCAGGGTATTGTGGCATTTGTCAACTCCGTCTTGACAGAGGCGAAATACGGCCCCTAGGTTCGACCCATCGCGAGCCTTGGGGAGAGGTTCGTCAATCAACAGATAAAATGCTTCACGGGGAGGAGAACCCATGTCCATCGCAATGCCACTTGCCACCGGAGCCACACGAGCGCTCTGTCTGTCCGTCGGGCTGTTCGCCGGCATGCCGGCGGCAGCCCAGACCACGGTGAACTTCCTGTCGGCGCAGAACGACGACGTCTTCCAGCCCGTGATCGACGCCTTCGAGGCCGCGAACCCCGACATCGACGTCGTTCACCAGACGGTGCCCTTCGACGAGCTGAACACGGCCGTCGAAACCCGCGTCGGCCGCGGTGACGGCAGCATCGACGTCTTCGCGGCCGATACCCCGCGCATCCCGGCGTTCGCGTCGCGCGGCTACCTGCTCAATCTCGACGACCGGCGGGCCGAGATCGAAGCCGCGGTGCCGAACGCCGTGGAGATCGAACTCGTCAGCCACGACGGCTCGGTGTGGGCCTACCCGATGTGGACGTCCTCGCAACTGCTCTACTACAACCGCGACCTCCTCGAGGCCGCAGGCGTCGAGCCGCCATCGGGCGACCCGGCCGAGCGAGCTACATGGGAAGAGATCGTCTCGAACGCGAGTGCGGCGCAGGAGGCGGGTGCCACCTGGGGCGTCGTGATCCAGCAGATCGACCGCTACTACCAGCTTCAGCCGCTGTTCGAATCCGCAGGTGCCGGATCGGGACTGACCGGCGACGACCTTCTGGAGCCTGCGCTGATGAGCGACGCGTGGGTCGCCACGGCAGAATGGTACGGGGAGCTGCATGAAAGCGGTGTGGCACCCCGCGGCATCGCGGTCAGCCAGACCGACGACCTCTTCTCCCGCGGCGAGGTGGCCTATTTCGTCGGCGGGCCTTGGGCGATCGGGCGGTTCAACGGCGCCGAGGGGCTGAATTACGGCGTCGCTCCGCACCCTTACTTCGAGGGTGGTGACCCTGTCACTCCCACTGGCGCATGGGCCCTGGCGATCAACCCCTCCGCCGACAACCTGGAAGCGGCGCAGAAATTCGTGGAATTCGTGACACTGACCACGGAAGGCTCGTTTCTGACGACCGAGAACTTCCCGCTGATCCCGGTGCATGAAGGCGGGTTCGCCGAGTATTCGAAGGCCATCGGTGAGATGACCCCGCGCATCGGACCCGCGATCGACATCATGGCCTACGAAGGTCAGAACACTGCCGTCGCCCGGCCACGCACGGTCGGCTACGTCGCCTTCGAGACCGAAATGAACCGCGCCTTCGGCGACATCCGCAACGGGGTTCCAGCGGCCGAGGTCCTCGAACAGGCCCAGCAGCGGCTCGAACGCATGTTGCCGCGCCAGCGCTGATCCCCGCACGCGGTCCGGCCCTCCTTCCGGGAGGGCCGGCGCAATCCTGGCAGGAAGCATCACTCCATGCGCCGCGGCACCTTCCCGATCCTCCTGTTGTTTCTCGGGCCCACGCTGCTCCTTGTCGTCCTGCTCCGGCTCTGGCCCGGCGTCTCGGCGATGCTCGCATCGCTCTATGCGCCCCGGGCAGACACGATGAGCCTTGAAAACTACGTCTATCTCTTCACCGACCCGCTGTTTCAGAAGTCCATCGCGGTCACGGCGATCTATTCGATCATCATCAATCCGCTTCAGATCGCCATCGCCCTCGCCCTTGCGCTCCTGATGAACGCCGCGATCCCCCTCATCGGCCTCTGGCGCACGCTCATCCTGTTGCCGGTCGCGATTCCGCAGAGCGTCTCGGCGGTGATCTGGGGGATAGGGTTGCGCCCCGACGGCCCGGTCAACGCGCTTCTCGTGGCGCTCGGTCTCGAAGAGCAGCGTTTCCTGACATCTCCGGACCAGGCGCTCGCCTCGATCATGCTGATCGTGAGCTGGATCGGGGTCGGCTACTGGATGACGTTTCTGCTCGCCGGCCTGCAGGACATCCCGAAATCGCTCTACGAGGCGGTCCGCATCGACGGTGCGAACCGCTGGCAGGCGTTCCGTTTCGTGACGCTTCCGCAGCTCCGCCGGACGCTGACCTTCGTGCTCGTTGCGAACACGGTGGCGAACTTCCTGGTCTTCGCCCCGGTCCAGATCCTCACACAAGGCGGGCCGCGGGGGTCCACCAACCTGATCATGAACGAAATCTTCACTCTCGGTTTCGTCTCCGGTGACCCGAGCAGCGCTGCGGCGGCGACGGTCATCCTGGTGGCAATCGTCCTGGGGGTGGTGCTGATCCAGTTCCGCCTCATGCGCGCGCCCGAGGACAACGCGGGATGACGCCGCGACCCGGTTTCCTTCGCACGCTCGCCGCCGCCGCCCTCGGCGTGATGTTCTTCCTGCCGCTCTGGTGGGTGACGGTCGGCGCGCTGCGGCCGGAGGAGGACATCTTTCGCTACATTTCGCCGTTGAGCTGGAAGACGCTCTGGCCCGAGAACGCGACCTTCGGCCATGTCATCGAGCTTTGGCAGGGACCGTTCGCGCGGGCCATTCTCAATTCCGTCTACATCACGACGGTGACGGTCGTCGTGGGCGTGATCCTGTCGGCGATGGCGGGCTACGCTCTCGCCGTCATCCGGTTTCCGCTACGCGAGACCGTCTTTCTGCTGATCGTCGTCAGCTTCCTCATCCCTTTCGACGCGATCGCCCTGCCGCTCTTCGTTCTGCTCAGCAACGCGGGTCTGCAGAACACCTATACCGGCCTGATCCTGCCCGGGATCGGCAACGGCCTCGCGGTCTTTCTGTTCAGGCAGTTCTTCCTCGGCATTCCGAAGGACCTGCGGGAAGCGGCGATCGTGGACGGAATGTCCACCTTCGGCATCTTCTGGCGCATCTACCTGCCGCTGTCGCGGCCGGCGATCATCAGCGCCGGTCTCATCCTGTTCGTCTTCCAGTGGCAGGCCTACCTCTGGCCGCTGCTGATCGCTCCCGATCCGGACTACAAGGTCGCCGCGATCGCGATTGCCCAGTTTTCAGACCTTTACGGCGTGAACTTCAGCCTCATCTTCGCGGCGGCGTTCTTCATTTCACTTATCCCGATGGTCATCCTGGTGGTGTTTCAGCGCTACTTCACCGCTTCGGTAGCATCGCAGGGCGGCAAAGGCTGAAATGGAGCGCCGAGGGTTCTGTCAGAACAGCTTGGCTTGAGGCGGAATAGGGCGCCCTCCAACCTCTGCCCATGGCCAAACGCAACCCCTTCCGCACCGTCAAGACGTCGTTCGAGATCATCCACCTTACGGTGATGCTCTACGTCCGGTTTCCGCTCTCCCTTCGGAACGTGGAAGATCTGGTGCGCGAGCGCGGCGTCGATCTCGTGCCTCGAAACCGTCCGTAATAAAAAGAATTTTCAGTAGTTTATGTCGGCCCCCCGGGGCACCAACCCTTCTTCCAGCACCGTCCAGAGGCGTCCGGTTCACGCGGGAACGCCATGATTTCGCTGCACTCGCAGTGCGGGTTGTGTGCTGTCCTTCGGGACCCACCCGCTCCTGAAGCTCAAGCTCGCGCGCGAGAAGCGGGACAGGGCGCGGCTCATGCTGATTGACGACCTCGATCCGTCCGAGGACGGCCGCTTGCCAGTGCCCTCGCCCGTCTAATCCCGAGTTCTTCCGAGGGGTCAGGGAAAATGAAGCGGGCACGGCCGCCACGACGACGCCCGTGCCCGAGTACATTCAGTTTACTGTCGCGTCGAACCGTTCGGCCAGCCACTCGGCGACCGCCGACTTGGCTTCGGGGCTCACGGACGTCGCGATCTGCTTCATGCGCTCGGCCGCCGGGCCCATGAACTGCGGATAGGGTCCGAGCACCTCTTCACGACGTTCCTGGAATGCCGGGTCGGCCTTCGCGGTCAGCATCGCTTCGTTGTAGGCGTCCACGATATCGGCCGGTGTGGCCGCGGGCATGCTGAGCAGCTTCTGGGCTCCGAAACCGGCGGTGAAGAACGACATGTACACTTCCTCGACCTGGCCCGACATGGGAGCGCCGTTCACCTGCTCGTAGACTTCGCCGTAGTGCGGGATGTCCGGAAAGGCCGGATCGCGGACGAGAACGCCTTCATCGTTGAGCAGTCCGAAAGTGAAGATCGGTACGGCATCGCCCTGCTCCACGAGCGGCTGAACGTTGTCGATGTAGGAGAACGTGGACTGGTAGTCGATATTGAGGTCTCCGCGCTCGAATGCCAGCCTCGCATCGCTTCGGCCGCCCATCCCGAAGATCGGCTGAGCCATTATTCCTATCTGTTCGAGTGCATAGAAGGACAGGAGGTCCTGGCTGGTCGGGCCTTGGGAGCCATAGCGCAGGGTCACACCCTCAAGGTCAGCGACTTCGCCGGCACTCTCCGCGCCGAGGTCGCCCGAGACATACATCACGCCGCCGACCGGGGAGCCTGCGACAGAAACCATGTCGTTGAATTCGTATTGTACGCGGCTGTCGCCAAGCAGGTAGTTGAAGTGCCCGGTTCCCGAGGAAGCAAGCAGCATGAGGCCGTCGGGCTCCGCGTTGTTCGCAAAGAAGTTGCCGCCGATTGTGTGGCCACCGCCGCCCATGTTGCGCACGACGACCGTAGGATTGCCGGGTAGATAGTCCTGCAGGACCGGAACGTAGAACCGGCCCCAGAAATCCGTACCGCCGCCTTCGGAAGCAGGCACGATGATCTCGATCGTCTCGCCCGAAAAGTCTGCGGCGCGGGCTGGGAGCGTTACGGCTGCGGTCATGGCGGCAGTGGCCGCAAGGAAGGTGATCCAGCGGGCGGGCCGGACCGGTATTGCGCGTGGGTCTGTCATTTCTCTCTCCTGTTCATTGAAGCCCGAGATGGGCGCCTTGCCTGTGCGCTTCTGTCGGCGCGTATATGGGACGGGCCTTAGAACCCAAGGTTCACAAGCCCGGCGGGAAACCGGATCGTCAGAGCGTAGCCGAGCGTCCAGAGCACGCCGATGATGGCGGCGGCCATGGCCATCGCCGGCAGCGGGCGTATGCGCGCCTCGGCCAGCAGGAAAGCGGTCGAGAAAAGAAAGACCGACGGCAGGAAACCGATTGCCGCGGTCAGACCGAGCAGCCCGACGATCCAGCCAAAGTGGCGGACGTTCCGAGGTTCGAAAACCGGTTGTCCCGGCGATGAAAGTGCCGGGACGCGCCATTCGGGCAGGAGCGAGAGGGCCGCGAATGCGATCACCGCGCTACCGACGACGAACGGAAAGAGGCGGCTGATCCAAGGAATGTTCCAGGCATCGGCGATGGCCGCCGCGCCCACGGCGGCGACGGCGACGGTCAGGGCGGTCTGAGCCACTCGGCCCGGCCGCCGGGCCAACCCGTCGCCGCTGTCCACACCGGTTTCCGTCGAGACCTTGCTTCGCGCTCCGAAGAACACCGAGACCGCGGTCAGGGCGATGAGTATCAGGACGATCGGTCGGCCGAGCCATTCCATGCCATAGAGCTGAACGCTCTGATAGAGATAGACCTCGGCGCCGCCCGCGAGCACGAAGCCGATCAGGAGCGGCGGCCTCGGCCAGTGCATGCGCTTGAACACGAAGGCCGTGACGCCGATGAGCACCACGGCGATCAAGTCACCCCAGTTGCGGGTCGCCTGGAAGGCCCCGAACATGACGATCGCGATCATCGCGGGTGCGAGGATGGCGTAGTTGATCTCGGTCACGCGAGAGACCA
>CAZPOK010000096.1:0-10701 GCA_964587905.1 uncultured Rhodobacterales bacterium
TCTCCTTGGGCAACGCGCGCAATATCGCCTTCTGGGTCGTGCTCTTTCTGCTGATCCTGGCGCTCTTCAACCTGTTCTCGGGCGGTCAGTCGACCATGTCCTCCCGCTCGATCAGCTACTCGGAATTCGTCGATTCGGTCGACCGCGGCGAAGTATCGTCGGTCACGCTCGACGGCGAGCAGATCATGTTCCGCGGCAACGACGGACAGGACTACGTGACGATCCGGCCCGAGGGCGCGGACATCACCGACCGGCTCATCGAGCAGGACGTGCAGGTGAACGCGCGGCCGCAGGAGCAGTCGGGCTTCACCACGGTCCTGATGACCTTCCTGCCGTTCCTTCTGCTGATCGGCGTCTGGATCTACTTCATGAACCGGATGCAGGGCGGCGGACGCGGCGGCGCGATGGGCTTCGGCAAGTCGCGGGCGAAGCTTCTGACCGAGAAGCACGGGCGCGTGACGTTCGACGACGTGGCCGGCATCGACGAGGCCAAGGAAGAACTCGAGGAGATCGTCGAGTTCCTGCGCAATCCGCAGAAGTTCTCGCGTCTGGGCGGCAAGATCCCCAAGGGCGCGCTTCTGGTCGGTCCGCCGGGCACCGGCAAGACGTTGCTCGCGCGTGCCATCGCGGGCGAGGCCGGCGTGCCGTTCTTCACGATCTCGGGCTCCGACTTCGTGGAGATGTTCGTGGGCGTCGGCGCCAGCCGCGTGCGCGACATGTTCGAGCAGGCCAAGAAGAACGCGCCCTGCATCGTCTTCATCGACGAGATCGACGCGGTGGGCCGGAGCCGTGGCGTGGGCTACGGCGGCGGCAATGACGAGCGTGAACAGACGCTGAACCAGCTTCTGGTCGAGATGGACGGTTTCGAGGCGAACGAGGGGGTCATCATCGTTGCGGCGACGAACCGGCCCGACGTGCTCGACCCGGCGCTTCTGCGCCCCGGCCGGTTCGACCGGCAGGTGCAGGTGCCGAACCCGGACATCAAGGGCCGCGAGAAGATCCTCGGCGTTCACGCCCGCAAGGTGCCGCTGGGGCCCGATGTCGATCTGCGCATCATCGCACGCGGCTGCCCCGGGTTCTCGGGCGCCGACCTCGCAAACCTCGTGAACGAGGCGGCGCTCATGGCGGCGCGCGTGGGCCGGCGCTTCGTGACGATGGAGGATTTCGAGAACGCGAAGGACAAGGTCATGATGGGGGCCGAACGGCGTTCGATGGTCATGACCGAGGACGAGAAGAAGCTGACCGCCTACCACGAGGCGGGCCACGCGATCGTCGGCCTCAACGTCCCGCAGCACGATCCGATCCACAAGGCGACGATCATTCCGCGCGGAAGGGCGCTGGGCCTCGTCCTGTCGCTGCCCGAGCGGGACCAGCTTTCGGTGACCTTCACCAAGTACAAGTCCAAGATCGCGATGGCGATGGGCGGGCGCGTGGCCGAGGAACTGATCTTCGGAAAGGAGAACGTGACCTCCGGCGCGGCGTCGGACATTCAGCAGGTGACGAAGATCGCTCGCGCGATGGTGACGCAGTTCGGCTTCTCGGAAGATCTCGGCTACATCGACTATGCGAACGAGCAGCAGAGTTACCTTGGCACCTACAACACCCCGGCGAACGCCGGCCCCGAGACGCAGGAGCGGATCGACCAAGAGGTTCGCGGGATCGTCGACGAGGGATACGAGGTTGCCAAGCGTGTCCTGACCGAGAAACTCGACGACCTGCACCGGCTGGCGCAGGGTCTGCTCGAGTACGAAACGCTGACCGGCGACGAGATCACCAAGGTGATCGCGGGAGAAGCGCTGAACCGGGGCGACGACATCGATAGCCAGCCGCCATCGGGCAATGCGCCGTCGATCACGGCCATTCCTAAGACGAAGCCGAAACCGAAGCCACCGGAAGGCGGGCTGCCGGAGCCGACCTGACGGCCCGGCGGCAGTCGGAGACAGACGAAGGCCCCGGACCCGCTCCGGGGCTTTCCTTTTTCGAGCGCCCTGCGAGGCGCTTTTCTTCCGGTTTCGTCTTTGAGATCATGGCGAACGCGCCGGTGTTTCGGCGCCTTCGCAGCTTTCGGAGGATCCCATGCCGGCGCTTCTTCCGACCCGGTTCGAGGGACGGGTCGTCTGGCTCGGCTTCGTGCCGCACCGGGACCGTGTCGAGATCGACGCCGTGCAGTTGCGGGACATGCCGCTCGGCTTTGACGGCTACGGCCCCGACGTCCACGCCGGCGAGACGCGGGCCTCGTGCAGCCGGGTGCTGAAGCAGTATCCGAAAGGGACGAAGATCCGGAACACGCGCCAGCTCTCGCTGGTGAGCGCCGAGGACATGGCGGAGATCGCCGAGAAGCTCGGGCTGGAGACGCTCGATCCGGCGTGGCTCGGCGCCTCAGTGGTCGTCGAGGGTATTCCCGATTTCAGCCACCTGCCGCCATCGGCCCGGCTTCAGGCAGACGATGGCGTGACCCTGACCGTCGACATGCAGAACCGGCCCTGCCATTTCCCGGCGAGAACCATCGAGGCGGCGCATCCGGGCCATGGAGCCGCGTTCCAGACCGCCGCCCGCGGACGGCGCGGCATCACGGCCTGGGTGGAACGGACCGGGATATTGAAAATCGGGGACGTGCTTCGTCTGCACATCCCCGACCAGCGTGAGTGGCGCTGTCTGCCGGACGCGCGGGGCCTATGACCGCGCGCCGGAAGCTCGTTACATCACGTGCGGATAGGTGTAGTAGACCACCGGCGCGCCAACGTCGCTCGCTTCGCCCTGCTCCTCCGCCATCTGCTGAGCCTGCTCCATGCGGCTCTGCTCGGCCGCTTCGTACTCCTCGCGGCTGATGTCGCCGGAGGTGTCCGTGTCGGCGGCCTCGAACTGCATGTTCAGGACATCGGAGATGTCGTTCCTGAGAGATTCCTGCTGCGCCCACTCCTTGGCGTCAACGGTGCGATCCGCGTCCGCGTCCAGAATGATGAACTGCATCGCGGCGCGATCGGCCATTTCCTCGCGACTCATCTGACCAAACCGGTTCCGGTCCGCTTGCGTTGGCAGGAAGACCATGCGGCGGATGAGCAGCATCCGCTCCTCCTCCTGCTGGTCGGTCGCCGCCATGTCGCTCTCTTGGGAAGCGGCCGCGTCCCCCGTTGCCGAGGATGCCTCCGCCGAGGTCGATGCCGCGCCGCTCATGTCCATGGTGGAGGCGTCGTAGGCGTCACCAGCCGCGTTCATGAACTCTTCCTGCGTGAGCACGCCGTCGCCGTCCTCGTCGATCATCGCCATGTCGGGGATCTCCGGCATCGTCGAGGAGGTGCCTTCTTCGGCGGCTTCCGCCGAGAGCCAGGCACGCCGGCAGTCGAGCCACTCGGTCTGCGAGATCATGCCGTCGTCGTTGGCGTCGAGGCCCTGGAACTCCCAGTCCGCGGCAGTCGCGCCTTCCTCGGCCGAGATGTAATCGTCCTGGTTCGTGTCGGCCATGCTGAAACCCTGCTGGCAGTAGTCGGCCTGCTGGTTTCCGCTCTGCGCGAGGGCCGGTGCGGCGCCGAGCGCGACGCCGGCGATGATGGTCGTCGTCAGATATCTGAGTGTCATGGTGTCCTCCTCTATGTGCCGGACGAAACCGGCAGGCTTGGCGGAGAGCGCCGCTCCTCGGGCGGCAAGCTCCTTTGCGCTCCTAACGACGCACCCTTGCGGAGGTTCCGCGCGCCGGCGCCCGTTCCCGATCGGAAACACGCAAGACGCTCGGAACCGGGAAAATGTCGCAATTCGCGTCAAGCGCCGAGGATGCACCCGCTATAAGCGGGGCGAAATCCAACCGGGACCGCCGACCATGAGCCACAAATCCGACATCGAGATCGCCCGCGCCGCCCAGAAGAAACCGATCCTCGAGATCGGCGCAGGGCTCGAGATCCCCGCAGAACACCTGCTGCCCTACGGCCACGACAAGGCGAAGGTGAGCCAGGGCTTCATCGAGGACGTGAAGAGCCGCAAGAACGGCAAGCTGATCCTCGTCACCGCGATCAACCCGACGCCGGCCGGCGAAGGGAAGACGACGACGACAGTGGGCCTCGGGGACGGATTGAACCGGATCGGCAAGAAGGCGATGATCTGCATCCGCGAGGCCTCGCTCGGTCCCAATTTCGGGATGAAGGGTGGCGCGGCGGGCGGCGGCCATGCCCAGGTCGTCCCGATGGAGGAGATGAACCTCCACTTCACCGGCGACTTCCACGCGATCACGGCGGCGCACAACCTGCTGTCGGCGATGATCGACAATCACATCTACTGGGGCAACGAACTCCAGATCGACGAGCGGCGGGTTTCGTGGCGGCGCGTGCTCGACATGAACGACAGGGCGCTGCGCGACGTGGTGACCTCGCTGGGCGGCGTGGCCAACGGCTTCCCGCGGCAGACGGGCTTTGACATCACGGTGGCCTCCGAGGTCATGGCGATCCTCTGCCTCGCCTCTGACCTCAAGGACCTCCAGCGCCGGCTGGGCGACATGATCGTCGCGTCGCGCCGCGACAAGTCGCCGATCTATTGCCGCGACATCAAGGCGGACGGCGCGATGACCGTGCTCCTGAAGGATGCGATGCAGCCCAACCTCGTGCAGACGCTCGAGAACAACCCCGCCTTCGTGCACGGCGGGCCGTTCGCGAACATCGCGCATGGCTGCAACTCGGTCATCGCGACGACGACGGCGCTGAAGCTTGCCGATTACGTGGTGACCGAGGCGGGCTTCGGCGCGGACCTCGGCGCGGAGAAGTTCATGAACATCAAGTGCCGCAAGGCAGGCCTCGCGCCCGACTGCGTGGTGCTGGTGGCGACGATTCGGGCGCTCAAGATGAACGGGGGCGTGGCCAAGGCCGACCTCGGAGCCGAGAACGTGGACGCCGTCACGCAGGGTTGCGCGAACCTGGCGCGGCACATCGAGAACCTGAAGGGCTTCGGCGTTCCGGTCGTCGTGGCGATCAATCACTTCGTCACCGACACCGATGCAGAGGTCGAGGCGGTGAGGGCCTTCGTCGCGGACCACGGCGCCGAGGCGTTCCTCTGCAAGCACTGGGCGAAGGGGTCCCAAGGGATCACCGAGCTTGCGACGCGGGTCGCGGAGATCGCGGATGCAGGCGTTTCGGAGTTCGCGCCGATCTATCCCGACGAGATGAGCCTCTTCGAGAAGATCGATACCATCGCCAAACGCATCTATCGCGCCGAGGGGGCGATCGCGGACTCCAGGATCCTGGCGCAGCTGAAGGAATGGGAGGATCAGGGCTACGGCACCCTGCCGGTCTGCATGGCCAAGACCCAGTATTCCTTCACGACAGACCCCGGCGTGCGCGGTGCGCCCACGGGCCATTCCGTGCCGGTCCGCGAGGTGCGTCTCAGCGCCGGGGCGGGTTTCGTCGTGGCGATCTGCGGAGAGATCATGACGATGCCGGGCCTGCCGCGGATGCCGGCGGCCGAGACGATCCGGCTCAATGATGCGGGCGAGGTCGAGGGGCTGTTCTGAGAGGGGCGGGGCCTTTGGGGCATGGGCCCTCGGCACCGGACCTCCGGCGGCGTATGTGGAGCAAGATGAAGCGATGAGCGCGACGATACTTGACGGCAAGGCCTTCGCGGCGAAGATCCGGGGCGAAATTACGGACCACGTGGCGCGTCTCGCCGCCGATCACGGGATCAAGCCGGGGCTCGCCGTCGTGCTGGTGGGCGAGGATCCGGCGAGCCAGGTCTACGTCCGGTCGAAAGGCAAGCAGACCAACGAAGTGGGCATGGCGAGCTTCGAGCACCGGCTCGACGCCGCGACGCCCGAGGCGGACCTCCTGGATCTCGTCGAGCAGCTCAACGAGGATCCGGAGGTCCACGGCATCCTCGTGCAGCTTCCTCTCCCGGATCACATGAACGCCGACGCCGTCATCAACGCGATCGATCCGGGCAAGGACGTGGACGGGTTCCACATCTCGAATGTCGGCCGCCTCGGCACCGGGCAGAAGTCGATGGTGCCCTGCACGCCGCTTGGCTGCCTGATGATGCTCCGTGATCATCACGGGAGCCTGTCGGGCCTCGACGCGGTGGTGGTCGGCCGGTCGAACATCGTGGGCAAGCCGATGGCGCAGCTCCTGCTGGGCGACAGCTGCACGGTGACGATCGCGCATTCCCGGACGAAGGACCTGCCGGGCGTCGTGCGGCGCGCCGACATCGTCGTGGCGGCGGTCGGGCGGCCCGGAATGGTGACGGCCGAGTGGATCAAGCCGGGCGCGACAGTGATCGACGTGGGCATCAACCGCGTGGACGCGGGCGGCGGAAAGACCCGGCTCGTCGGCGACGTCGACTATCAGAGCGCGGTTGAGGTGGCGGGGGCGATCACGCCGGTGCCGGGCGGCGTCGGGCCGATGACCATCGCCTGCCTGCTCGCGAACACCCTGACGGCCTGCTGCCGCGCGAACGGCCTGCCGGAACCGGAGGGGCTGACCGCCTGAGCTCGCAGCGCCGCCTCAGGCAGGCACGGGCACCATGGTCCCGGTCAGGATGGCGACATGCTGGCGGTCGCCGCCGGTCTCGACCCAGACGTCGGACTGAACCACGATCAGCCGGCGGCCGGGCTTTATCACCCGACCCTCCGCCAGAAGCCTCCCGCCCGTTGCCGGCGCGAGAAGGTTGATCTTGATCTCGGCGGTGATGACCTCGCTGCGCTCGTCGATGACGGTCAGCGCGGCATAGCCCGCGGCAGTGTCACCAAGCCCGAAGGTGAGTGCGGCATGGCCATACCCTTGCTGCTGGCGCGCTCCGGGCAGAATCGGCGCAGCGATCCGGCAGAGGCCGGGGCCCACGTGAACGATCCGGGCGCCGAAGGTCGTCATCATCGATTGCGCGCGGAAGCTCGCAAGGATTCGGGCCGCGAGCGGGTCTGCCTCGTTCAGGCTGTCGGCCAAGGGCGTCTCACTCCCGTTTTCGCCGGGCCGCCCGGCTACTTCCTCTTCGAGGGCAACAATCCCATCGGCCCGGCATTCCCGCTGTTGATCTGAACCGTAGTTTCCATAAAATATTCAAGAATTGAAAGACGTGGTTGGCATACTCACGAATGTCCTGTTTCCTACTTCGTTTCTGGTCCGGCCTCGCTTCCAGAACGACAATACTGCTCTGGATGCTGATCTCTGCCGCGGTGACCTTCATGGGTCCCTTTGGCACCTTCACCAGCCTGCCGTTCGGGACACGCGCGGCGTTCTGGTCCGGACTGATCGGCGCCGCGATCGCCATCGGTCTCGCGATCCGAGCGGCGCTCCGGACACTCCTTCCCGGGCGCGGCGATTGGATCGAGACGATGATCTTCGCGCCGCTCCTGACGCTTGCCTTCACGCCGATCCTCTATGCCGTCGTCGACTGGCTGTCCGAGGGCACCAGTGCGATGAGCGCTTTCGAGATGGCGCTTGTCGTCTTCTGCACGCCTCTGAGCGTTGTGGCCGCGCGGCGGATCCTCGCCGGGCGGCCCCCTGAAATCCTCGTGCCATCGGGGGCCGCGGATCCGCGGATCCTGCAGCGCCTGCCCGAGGAGTGGGGCAAGAAGATCCTCAGGATCACCGTGCGCGATCACTACGTCGAGATCGTCACCGACCGGACGAAGGAGAAGGTGCTGATGCGGTTCTCCGACGCGATCTCCGAGGCCGAGGGCATCCCCGGCCTGCAGGTTCATCGGTCGCACTGGGTCGCCGAGGATGCCGTGCGCACCATCGAGCGTGAGAAGGGACGCATGTTCCTGACGCTCGAGGACGGTAGCCGAATCCCCGTCAGCCGGGGGTTCCGGACCGCGGTGATGGAAGCGGGTATCGGCGAGGATGCCGCCTAATCCGGCGAAACGCCGGCCGCTTCCAGAAGCCGCCGGGCTTCTTCCTCGATCACCCGCTCCTGCGCCTGCCCGGCGACCGGAATGCGTCCGGCCTCGAGGAAGAGCGGCGCGGCGAGAGGCGTGACCCGGGAGAGGGCGACATGGTCGATCCGGCCTCCGGTCCGTGCCATCATCTCCTCGATCCGGCCGAAGTCGACGAGGCCGCGCATCGCCTCTTCCCGCGTGATGTCGAGGAGCAGGTGATCCGGGTCGTACTTCACGAGCGTGTCGTAGAGGATGTCGGAGGACATCGTGGCCTGCCGGCCGGTCTTGCGCGCGCCGGCATAGGTCCGGTCGATGAGACCCGCGACGGTGGCGGTCGCGCGGAAGGTCCGCTTCAGGATCGCATTGCCGCCCAGCCATGTCTCGAATGCGGAGCGAAGGCGTCCGGGATCGAAGAACGGGGCGGGATCGGTGACGCGGTCGAGGCCCCAGATCAAGACCGCGTAGTCGGTCGAGACGAAGCCCACGGGGGCGAGGCCGGCATCCTCCATCTGGCGCGTGAGCAGGAGGCCCAGGGTCTGCATCGCATTCCGGCCAGCGAAGCCGTAGACGCAAAGGTGTTCGCGCCCTTCGTTGGGGAAGGTCTCGACAAGGAGGCGCCGGGCGTCGGGCAACTTCGAGACCTCGCGCTGGAGGGCGAGCCATTGGGCGGTGTGAGCGGGCAGCTCGGACCAGCTTTCCTGCCGGAACATTCGCAGGATGCGCTCGGAGAGCTGTGTGGAAGTGGCGAACTTGGTGCCATTGAAGACGGCGATCTTCGGTGGACGCTCGGGGCGGTTCGTGACTTCGACCGTCATTTCGCGGAGGCCCTCGTAGCGCACGACGCGGCCGCCGATGAGGAACGTGTCGCCCTGTGTGAGCGAGGCGGCGAAGCCTTCCTCGACCTCGCCCAGAGCCGCGCCGCCGCGGCCCTTCATCCGGACCTTCAGCGTGTCGGTGTCCTGGATCGTGCCGATGTTCATGCGGATGCGCTGCGCCGCGCGCGGGTCGCGGAGCTGCCAGAGGCCGTCCGGGCGGCGCTTGAGCCGCTGCCAGCGGTCATAGGCGCGCAGCGCGTAGCCTCCCGTCGCCACGAAATCGAGGCAGGCGTCGAACGCGCCGCGCGTGAGATCGGCGTAGGCGCCGGCGGTGGTGACTTCGTCGTAGAGGTCGCCCGCGTCGAATGGGCCGGCGCAGGCGGTGATGAGGATCTGCTGGCAGAGCACGTCGCGGGGGCCGTGGCCGCGCGGGTCGCCGTCGAGGTCGTGCGCCTTCGCGGCCTCGAGCGCGGCCACGCATTCGACCACCTCGAAGCGGTTGGCAGGCACCAGAAGGGCCTTGGAGGGCGCGTTGTAGCGGTGGTTCGCGCGGCCGATACGCTGGATCAGGCGCTTGACGTTCTTCGGTGCGCCGACCTGGATCACGAGATCGACGTCGCCCCAGTCGATCCCGAGGTCGAGCGAGCCGGTGCACACGATGGCGCGCAGCTCGCCCCGGACCATCGCCGCCTCCACCCGTTCGCGCTGGTCCCGCGAGAGCGAACCGTGATGGATGCCGATCGGCAGGGCATCCTCGTTGGCGAGCCAGAGGTGGTGGAAGAAGATCTCGGCCTGTGCGCGGGTGTTGTGGAAGATGAGCGTCGTCCTGTGGCGTCTCACCTGTTCAAGCACTGCGGGGATCGCGTAGCGCCCGCCGCCGCCGGACCATGGCGGCTTCTCCTCGGTCTCCAGCATCCGGATATCTGGATCGGGCCCCGGATCGGCGTGGAGGATCTCGCAGGGGTCCGGATGGCGGGCGAGGAGCCGGGCGATGCCTGCGGGATCGTCGACTGTGGCCGAGAGGCCGACACGGCGCAGCGCGGGCCGGAGGCTCTGGAGCCGGGCGAGACCCAGCAAGAGCTGGTCGCCGCGCTTCGATTCGGAAAGCGCGTGGATCTCGTCAACGATCACCCGCTGAAGGCCCGCGAACATGCGCGGCGCATCCTCGTAGGACAGAAGCAGCGCGAGGCTTTCGGGCGTCGTCAGCAGGATGTGGGGCGGGTCGGCGCGCTGGCGCTTCTTGCGCGTGGCCGAGGTATCGCCGGTGCGGTCCTCGACGCGGATCGACAGGTCCATCTCGCCAATCGGGGTCATCAGGTTGCGCCGGATATCGGTGGCGAGCGCCTTCAGGGGCGAGACGTAGAGGGTGTGAAGTCCGCGATGCGTGCCGTCGGCAAGCTCGGCGAGGGTGGGCAGGAATCCCGCCAGCGTCTTGCCGCCACCGGTCGGCGCGATGAGAAGAAGGGCGGGCGCGTCCTTCCGCGCAAGCATGTCGCGCTGGTGTGGGTGGATCGTCCATCCGCGGCGCGCGAACCAGTCGGAGAAGGGGGCCTGCATGGCGGCAAGAATAGACCGCCCGGCTGGGAGAGGAAGGCGTCCCGCTTCATCTCGGTAAAAATACTCCCGCCGGAGGCGCGTGCCGCATCGCGGCGCGCCCAGGCCGGTATCAGTGGACGATCGCCTCGTCCTTGACGAACATGTTCGCCCAGGCCCGGTCGATGAGTTCGGGGGACATCTGGTAGGGAATGCCCTCGAATTCGCAGATCGCGATCATCTGGTCGACGAGAAAGATCGGCTGGTAGTTCGCGTAGATGCTCTCGATCGTCGGATACTTGTGCTTCATGAGATAGACGAGCGTCTGTTCGTCCAGCGGCATCTTCCGCTTCTTCGCCACCATCGCGAAGATCTTCAGGAAGTTCTCCTGAGAGGGCCCGTCGACCTTGATCTTGAAGAAGATCCGGCGGAGCGCGGCCTTGTCGAAGATGTCGTTGGGGTGGAAGTTCGTCGAGAAGATCACGAGCGTGTCGAACGGCACCTCGA
>CAZPOK010000097.1:0-10687 GCA_964587905.1 uncultured Rhodobacterales bacterium
TCGACATCGTCGGCACCGGCGGCGACGGCAAGGGCACGCTCAACATCTCGACGGCCGCGGCCTTCGTCGTGGCCGGCGCCGGCGTTCCGGTGGCCAAGCACGGCAACCGCAACCTGTCGTCGAAATCGGGTGCCGCGGATGCGCTGACACAGATGGGCGTCAACGTGATGGTCGGCTCGGATATCGTTGAAAAAGCTATGAAAGAGGCCGGGATCGGCTTCATGATGGCGCCGATGCACCACCCCGCCATCGCCCATGTGATGCCGACGCGCGCCGAGCTTGGCACGCGCACGATCTTCAACATTCTCGGGCCGCTCACCAATCCCGCGGGCGTGACGCGGCAGCTGACCGGCGCCTTCTCGCGCGAGATGATCCGGCCGATGGCCGAAACGCTGAAGGCGCTCGGGTCGGACCGGGCCTGGCTCGTGCATGGCGCCGACGGCACCGACGAACTCTCGATCTCCGGCGTGACGCATGTGGCCAGGCTCGAGGACGGCGACGTCACCGAGACCGAGGTTCACCCCGAGGAGGCCGGGCTTCCGGTCCATTCCTTCGACGCGATCCTCGGCGGGACGCCCGAGGAGAACGGCCGTGCCTTCCGGGCGCTGCTCGCGGGAGAGCCGTCGGCCTACCGCGACGCGGTCCTTCTGAACGCCGCCGCCGCCCTCGTGATCGCCGGAAAGGCCGAGACACTGAAGGACGGCGTCGCATTGGCGTCCGACAGCCTCGACAGCGGCCGGGCCCGCGAAAAGATCGAGGCGCTGGCCAGGGTGACCTCCGGCGCGGCGTGACGGCGACGCCGGATCGAGGGGGCCGTCTGCCCCCTCGCACTCCCCCGAGGATATTTTCCGACAGATGGAGGCTCGTAAGGCTTCGTTAGGGTTACCCGCTCAGGGTGCGGATGCGGGACAGGCTGGGAAGCCGATGACCGCGACAGGTGGAGGCGGCGCGTCCGTCTCCGGGCAGGGGGCGGCCAACGGCGGCCGCCTTCTGCCCTCCATCTGTCCACAAATATCCCGGGGGTGAATTGGCCGCAGGCCAAGAGGGGGCGGCGCCCCCTGCCCTCAGCGTCCCTCGAACTGCGCCGGGCGCTTTTCCATGAAGGCCACGACGCCCTCCTTGAAGTCGCGGGTCCGGCCGCAGCGGCCCTGCAACTCGGCCTCGAGCGACAGCTGCTCGCCGAGCGAGTTCCCGAAGGAGCTTCGGATCGCGTCCTTCACCGCGCGATAGGCGACGGTCGGGCCGTGGGCAAGGTGCCCGGCGCGCGCGCGCCAGTGCGTCTCGAATTCGGCATCCGGCACCGCCTCCCAGATCATGCCCCAGTCGGCCGCCTCGCGCGCGGTGACCTTTTCGGCGAACAGCGCGGCGCCCATGGCGCGGGCGAACCCGACCTGCCGGGGCAGCCAGTAGGTGCCGCCCGCGTCGGGAATGAGGCCGATCCTGGTGAAGGCCTGCAGAAACACCGCGCTTTCGGCCGCGATCACCACGTCGGCGGCGAGCGCGAGATTGGCGCCAGCGCCGGCCGCCGCGCCGTTGACAGCCGCGATGGTCGGGATCGGGCAGTCGAAGATCGCCGTCAGCATCGGCTCGTACTCGTCGCGGAGCGTCCGTTCGAGGTTGAGGGTCGCGGCGGTCGACCGGTCACCGAGGTCCTGGCCCGAGCAGAAGGCCAGCCCCTCGCCGGTCATCACGAGCACGCGGGCCGTCGTGGCCGCGGCCTTGACAGCGTGCAGGATCTCGGCGCGCATCTGGGTGTTGAGCGCGTTCATCACCTCGGGGCGCGCGAGCGTCAGAACGGCCATCCCGTCCGTCTCGGTCAGGCTGATGGTCTGGTAGTCCATGGTGGTCGGTCCTCGTTGCCGTTCGCCGCGCACCATAGTGGCCCGCCGCGTTCGGGAAAGAGGAAACCGGGCGTCACTCCTTCAGGAGTTCGGCGAGGCGCGCCTTTTCGACGTCGGACAGCCCCGAGGCACCGGTTGGCGTCGCCGCCGCGCGCCGGCGGAGGTAGAGCGCCGCGCCGCCGCCGCCGATGAGCAGCATCGCGGGACCGGCGATCCAGAGGATCAGGTTCGACCCGGTCGCCGTCGGCTGCAGGAGCACGTATTCGCCGTAGCGGTCGACGAGGAAGGCCACGACCTCCGTGTCGGTGTCGCCCATGGCGAGGCGCTCCCGGACGAGAATGCGCATGTCGCGGGCGAGATCGGCGTTCGATTCGTCGATCGACTCGTTGCGGCAGACGAGGCAGCGCAGGCCCTCGGAGATCTCGCGGGCGCGGTCCTCGAGCACCGGATCGTCCAGGATCTCGTCCGGCTGCACGGCGAGGGCCGGTCCGGCGAGAAGCGCCGCTGCGAGGGCAAGCGCACGGATCATTCCGCCGGAACCCCCTGGGGGATCGGGGCTTTCCGGACGCCCGCGCCGATTCGGTAGCGCCGGTCGGTCAGGCTCAGGATGCCGCCCAGCGACATGATGATCGCGCCCGCCCAGATCCAGTTGGCGAAGGGCTTGATGTAGGTGCGCACGGCGAAGCCGCCGCCCTCCTGCGGGTCGCCGATGACGACGTAGAGGTCGCGGAGCACGCCGTTGTCGATGGCCGCTTCGGTGGTGGGCATGCCGGCCACCTGATAGTACCGCTTTTCGGGATAAAGTGTCGCGACGTCGCGACCGTTCCGGTCGAGCCGCAGTTCGGCCATGGTGGTGAGGTAGTTCGGGCCGCGCGCCTCGCGGACGTCCACGAGGGTGACCTCGTAGGCGCCGACGCCGAAGGTCTCGCCCTCGCGGGCGACGCGGATGTCCTCGATCTCCCAGGCGAGCATCGCGGCGATGCCCCAGAAGGTGATGCCGAGTCCGGCGTGGGCCACCGCCTTGCCCCAGTCGGCGCGCGGCAGGTTCCGAAGCCGCCGGAGTTTGGCCGGAAGGCCGGTCCCGCGTCCGGTCCGGGTCCACAGATCCATCGCAGCGCCGCCCACGAGCCATACGGCGAGGATCGCGCCCACCGGCGCCATGATCGAGCGCCCGGTCTGGATCGTCCAGACCAGCGCCCCGGCGGCCAGCGCGAGCGCGAGGACGCCCCAGAGCGGCTGCATCGCCTTGCCGACCGTGGCGCGCTTCCACGGCATGATCGAGCCAAGCGGCAGGATGATCGCCAGCGCGACCATGAAGGGCGTGAAGGCCATGTCGAAGAACGGCGGGCCGACGGAGAGCTTCCGGTCCCAGATCATCTCGGCCACGAGCGGCCAGATCGTGCCGACGAAGACCACGAAGGTCGCCACGGCGAGAAGGACGTTGTTGGCCAGCAGCGCGCTTTCACGCGATACCGTCGAGAAGACGCCCTTGGCTTCCATGACACCGGCCCGGGCGGCGTAGAGCGTCAGCGCCCCGCCCATGAAGATCCCGGTGATGATCAGGAGGTAGACCCCGCGCTCGGGGTCGTTGGCGAAGGCATGGACCGAGGTCAGGACGCCCGACCGGACGATGAACGCGCCGATCAGCGAGAAGCCGAAGGCGAGGATCGCCAGCAGGATCGTCCACGACTTCAGCGCTTCGCGCTTTTCCACGACGATGGCCGAGTGCAGCAGGGCGATCGCGATCAGCCACGGCATGAAGGAGGCGTTCTCGACCGGGTCCCAGAACCAGAAGCCGCCCCAGCCGAGTTCGTAATAGGCCCACCAGGATCCCAGCGCGATTCCCGCGGTGAGGTTGACCCAGGCGAGCAGCGTCCACGGCCGCACCCAGCGGCCCCATGCGGCGTCGACCCGGCCCTCGAGCAGCGCCGCGACGGCGAAGGAGAACGACATCGAGAGCCCGACATAGCCGACGTAGAGGAACGGCGGGTGGAACGCGAGACCGGGATCCTGCAGCAACGGGTTGAGATCCTGCCCGTTGAACGGCGGCACCTCGAGGCGCCAGAACGGATTCGACGTGAACAGGATGAAGGCGATGAACGCGACCCCGATGGAGGCCTGCACCGCGAGGACGCGGGCGCGCAGCCTGTCGGGAAGGTTGCCGCCGAACCATCCGGCCATGGCGCCGAATAGCGCGAGAATCAGCACCCAGAGGAGCATCGAGCCCTCGTGGTTCCCCCAGACGCCGGTGATCTTGTAGAGCATCGGCTTGTCGGTATGGGAATTGAGCGTCACCAGGCGAAGCGAGAAGTCCGAGGTCACGAAGGCCCAGGTCAGCGCCGCGAAGGAGAACAGGATCAGAAGGAACTGCGTGGTCGCGGCGGGTTCGCCCACCGCCATCCAGCCCCGCCAGCCCCGGTGCGCCCCGACGAGCGGCACGACCATCTGAACCAGGGCCACGACGAAAGCCAGGATCAGCGCGAAATGTCCAAGTTCAACGATCATGTCGGAACAGTAGCCGGTCCCGCGTCCTCCGCCAATAGCCCGCGCCCGCGTGTCGCGGGTCCGATTACGACTTCGTGAAGGCCGCGGCGGCGGCGCCGGCGGCGAAAGCCGCGAAAACCGGCAGGACGAAGAGCCGGCGGCGCAGGCCCATCGAGGTCTGCATCACGTCGAAATGCAGGACCGCGCCCGCGATCTGCAGCGACAGGAACGGCAGCAGCGCGCCATTGCCGGTGATCGCCTCGGGACGGCCCGCAAGAGCGACGGCCCACCACCATCCGGTCACCGATGCCGTCCCGGCCCAACTCATCGCCATGCCAAGCGCAAGCGGCGTCGTCCGCTGCCACCAGAGCCACAGGAATGTGGCCGCGATCAGCGTGGACATCACCGTGATCGCGCCGTAACCGATCCCGATGGCCGCCCGGTAGCCGAAGGCGGCATGCACCGCGAGGAAGGCCGCGGATGTCGCGGCGACGAGCCAGAGAGCCTGCCTCATCCGCGCAGGAGTTCCCGCACCGCCGCATCGAGCCGGGCGGCAGCGCGCCTGTTCCGCGCGACCGACCGGCCCAACCTGCGACCGGCGAGAGTCACCCGGAGGTCGTGGAGCATCGATACCAGCGTCATCCCTGCCCCCGCGGGAGGCGTTCGCGGACCATCGTCGTCATCTCGATCAGGATCGCCGTGTTCTTGTCGAGGACGTCGCGCGTGGCGCGGTCCTTCTGGAGATCGCGCCAGAGTAGATAGAAGACGAGGAGCGCCCAGGGCCCGTGCTCCGCCGCCGCCGCGAGGAGCGCGTCACCGGCCATGGAGCCGCCTCCATTCGTCGAGCGCGGCGTTCTGCGAGGACGCGGTCGCCGCGAGCGTCGTTTCCGCGTCCGGCGCGGTGTCGGCCTGTCCGGCGACGGCGGGCTTCCCCGCCCCGTCCTCGAGCGCACGGAGCGCGGCGATGTTGCGCGTGACCGCCGGAGCGGTCGCGAGGGTCGCGGCGATGGAGCGCTGGAAGTCCTGTGTCTTGGTCTGGTGCCGCGCGCCGAAATAGAACGACACGATGGCGCCCAGAAGCCACCAGAGCGGGTCCGGGACCAGGGCGACCCCCTGCATCCGGCCCGCGAACCAGACCGGATCGAGCATGGCGGCGCCGAAAAGCCCCAGCGTGCCGAGCGCGAGTGCCGGCCGGGGCACGCGGTTCAGCGCGTCCATGACGCGGTCGAAGCGCCCTCTGCGCTCGACAAGAAACTCGGCGGCGAACTGCCCAAGCGCCGCATGGGACAGCGCCGCCTCGCGGGACGCCTGCGCCTCGGCGTTCTCGCGGAACACCTCCGCCGTCTCCGCGATCACGTTGCCGCCCCCGAAGAGCGTCGCGAGCACCCGGTCGATCAGCCCCATGACGCCGTCCTCGCACGATGCTGGTCCTCGGTCAGATGGAAGCGCGGCGCAATGAACGCCTCGGCGCGCGCGATCCAGCCGCCCTTCCCGCCGTCGCCGCGGCGGGCATACTTGCGGGAGGCGGGGCGCCGGTCTGCGAGGGCGTAGTAGTAGTTCCGCCGGGCGATGCCGTAGGCGTCGGAAAGATGGTCGGGCGCGTCGCGCCGGGCCGCCGCCGCCGCCGCCTCGGTCAGGGGTCCGACGATTCCGTCGACCGCGACCGGATGCCCGAAGGCGCCGATCAGGCGCTGGAGGATCCGCACCGCGTTGGCGCCCGCGTTGACGTACATGTCGAAGACCGAGGGCTGGACCGGCGCGGGAAGCCGCCCGATCCGGGGCCGCTGGAAATAGTGCTCGACGAAGATGTCGCGGGCCTGAGAGGCGGAGAGCCGCCGCACGTCCTCGGCCGTGACGCGACCGTCGCCCGTCAGATCCAGCCCCAGCCGCCGCATCGTGTGGATGGTCACGCCATGGTTCGTGGCCCCGCCGGGATCGTCGGGGTCGTCCACGAAACCGCCTTCGCGGGCAAGGATTTCACCGGCTATGTCTTCGACCGACCGCAACGACGTTCCCCTCGATTGACGGGGCGAAGCCTGTCCGGGAACGGTTAATTCGTCGGTAACTGACCGTCCGCGTGCCGGTAGACGCCCTGTTCCTTCAGCGCGTCCACCACCTCCGACGGCATGTAGGTCTCGTCGTGCCGCGCAAGGATTTCAGAGGCCTTGAAGACGCCGTCCGCATAGGTGCCGGTGCCCACCATGCCTTCGCCCTCGCCGAAGAGGTCCGGCAGGACGCCCCTGTAGGAAACGGGAATCGACGCGCCGCCGTCGGTCACGCTGAAGGTGATCGTCTCGCCCTGCCCGCGCCTGAGGGTGCCCGCCTCGACCAGCCCGCCGATCCGGAACACCTCGGTCGGCCCCGGCGGCGCCTCCGCGACCTGACTCGGAGAGCGGAAGAAGTTGATCCCGTCCCGCATCGCGTAACCGACCAGCGCCGTCGACACCGCGAGCGCCACCGTGGCGAGCAAGATCACCTGCACCCGCCGCCGCTTCTTGAGGTTCTTCAATCCTGCCATCTGACCCTCACGGATAGAGCGGCGCGAGCGTCAGCCCCGCCGCCTCGTCCTCTCCCAGCATCAGGTTCGCGTTCTGTACCGCCTGGCCCGACGACCCTTTCGTCAGGTTGTCGAGCGTGGCGACGACGAGCGCCCGGCCCGGGAGGCGGTCGCCCGCGACCCCGATGTGGCAGAGGTTCGATCCCCGGACATCCTTCATCTGCGGCGCCTCTCCGAACGGCAGAACGTGAACGAACATTTCGTCAATATAGGCATCATGAAGCGTCTTGTGAATCTCTGCGGCATCTCCCCGCAGGTAGACCGTCGCGAGGATGCCGCGCGTCGCCGGGACGAGGTGCGGCGTGAACTGAACCCGCACGGGACGGCCGGCCGCCCTGGAGAACTCCTGGTCGAACTCGCCGAGGTGCCGGTGCAGCCCGCCCAGCGCGTAGCCCTTCACGTTCTCGAAGAGCTCGGCGAAGAGCAGATGCTCCTTGAGCGACCGCCCGGCCCCGGACGCAGCCGCCTTCAGGTCGATCACGATCTCGTCGAGGTCGATCACCCTCGCCTCGATCAGCGGCCGCACCGCGAACTGCCCGGTGGCCGCGTTGCAGCCCGTCCCGGCGACGAGGCGCGCCCCGCGGATTTCCTCGCGGTAGAACTCGGTCAGACCGTAGACCGCCTCGGCCTGAAGCTCCGGCGCCGCATGCGGCTTGCCGTACCACGTCCGGTAATCCGCGGGATCGCGCAGCCGGAAATCGGCCGAGAGATCGACGATCCTCAGATCGCGGGGCAGCCCGGCCACCACCTCCTGCGTCGTCGCATGCGGCAGGGCGCAAAAGGCCAGGTCGATGCCGGAGAAGTCTATCTCCGCGATGGTGACGAGCCGGGGCAGATCGAGGTGGCGGAGATGCGGATAGACCTCCGCCATCTCCATCCCCGCCTTCCGGTCCGCCGAAAGCGCCGCGATCTCCATCGAGGGATGCGTCGCGATCAGCCGGACGAGTTCGGCGCCGGTATAGCCCGAGGCTCCGAGAACAGCGATCCTGTGAGCCATGTTCTTTCCTTTCCCGAAAGCGCTCGCGCGCCCGTGTCGTCTCCATCTGTCCCCAAATATCCCGGGGAGGGTGCGGGAGGGGCAGCGCCCCTCCCGCTCCGGTCGACCGCGAAGCGGGCGAAATCACTATCCCGGATACACCCGCCCCGCAATCAGGCGGATCTGAACTCGATCTGTCGTCGCAGGAACCGCGTCGCGCCGGCGGAGACCTTCTTCGGGTCGCCCGTCGTCAGGAACATCGGCTCCGTCCCCGGCCCGACCATCTCCGGGCGCCGGCCCAGATAATCGGCGAGGCTCTCGGCCACGAGACTGGCCTGGCTGAACACCTGCACGTCGGCCCCGAGCGCGTCCTGGAACACCTCTTCCATCAGCGGATAGTGCGTGCAGCCGAGGACGGCGGCGTCCGGATGCGGCATCTTGCGGCGCAGCGCGTCGACATGGCTGCGCACGAGCGCCTCGGCGAGGATCGTGTCGCCCTCCTCGATCGCGTCCACCACGCCGCCACAGGCCTGCGCCTCGACATCGACGCCGATGGCGCGGAAGGCGAGCTCGCGCTGGAAGGCGCGGCTGCGGACGGTCGCGGGCGTGGCGAAGAGCGCCACGTGCTTCACCGCCACCTCGCGCGGCGGCGAGTTGTCGCCCCAGCGCCGTTCCGTCAGCGCCTCGATCAACGGCACGAAGACGCCGAGCACGCGCTTGTCCCTGGGCACCCAGACCTCCTGCATCCGCCGGAGCGCGGCGGCCGAGGCCGTGTTGCAGGCGAGGATGACGAGGTCGCAGCCGGCGTCGAACAGCCGCTGCACGCCCGCCGTGGTCAGATCGTAGATGTCGCCTGCATCCCGCACACCGTAGGGCGTGTGCGCGTTGTCACCGTAGTAGACGAACGGCACATCGGGCAGCCGCCTTGCCACCGCGTCGAGAACGGTCAGCCCGCCCAGCCCGGAATCGAATATGCCGACGGCCATGTCCTCATGCCTTGTGGCGCTCCTCGAACTCGAATCCGTAGTCGAGGCTCTTCAGCGGTTTCGGGGAGAGGGCATAGGTCTCCTTCCGGAGAAAGTCCATCATCGCTTTGGTGTCGCCGCGATGGGCGTCGATCCTTTGGGGCGGGACCGGCTGTCCGATGACGACGCGCACGGGCTCATCGACGCGCGAGCGGAACTCCTTGACGAGCAGCGCCATCCGCAGCGTCGAATGCAGATGGCTCGCGATCTGGAACAGGCGCGAGTTGGCACCCTCGAAATAGATCGGCACGACGGTCGCCTGCGACTTGGCGATCATCCGCGCCGTGAACGACCGCCACGTCGGGTCGAGCGGCTGCCCGAACGGCGTCTGAGCGGTCGACACCGTGCCGCCGGGAAAGACGCCGATCGCGCCGCCGGCCGCGAGGTAGCCCAGAGCGGACTTCCGCGTTTCGATGTTGAGCGCCACCGCCTCCTTCGTGTCGTCGAAGGATATCGGCAGGATTACCTCCTCGAGTTCGCGGGCCTTGCGGAAGATGCGGTGCGCGAGAATGCGGAAATCGCCGCGCGCGCGGCTCAGGATATGGCCCATGATCAGGCCGTCGAGAATGCCATAGGGATGGTTGGCGACCAGCACCAGCGGCCCCTCACGCGGGATGTCGTCGAGCGAGCCGCCGATCACCTCCGGCGTCAGGCCGTAGCGCGCGACCATGACCTGCCAGAAGTCGTGGCCCGACGCGACGTCGTCCTCGTAGCCCTTCGCCCGCCGGATCAGCCGAAGCCGGCCGGTCGCGTTCTCGAGCACGCGGATGACGGCCCGCCCGCCCCGCGTCCGGGCGGAATGCGCATAGCTGATCTCGCGCGCGATCTGAGTCCTGACGCCCATCAGCGCTGTCCCGAAGCAGTGTCCCCGCCGCGCCCCTAGCGCGGCAGCCCGACTCTGACCATCTCTCGTGACAGCCGTGCGACAATCACTCCGCCGCCTGGCGCAGCGGCGCATCACCCGAGCGGAACGCGGCGAGCAGGTCTTCACGGCGCTTGGCCGCGGCGCGCTCATGCGCCTCCTTCACCGGCCCGAAGCCTCGGATCTGCAGCGGCAGTTCGGCCAGCGCCACGGCCGCGTCCATGTTGCGGGACGGATCCTTCAGGATCTCGCGCATGTCTTTTTCGTACTGCCGGATCAGTCCCCGCTCCATCCGCCGCTCGGCGGTGTAGCCGAAGACGTCGAGCGGCGTGCCGCGTAGGCGCTTCATGCCGGCGAGCATGGGATAGGCGCGTTCGATCCATCCGCGGAACGCGCGCTTCTTCGGACGCCCGTCGGCACCCTTCCGCGCCAGGAGTGGCGGCGCGAGCAGATAGGTCAGCTTCAGATCGCCCTCGAATTCCGCCTGCGCCTTCTCGCGCGTCGAGACGAGAAGCCGGGCGACCTCGTATTCGTCCTTGTAGGCGAGAAGCTTGTGGTAGCCCCTTGCCACCGCCTCGCGCAGGCGCGGGTCGGCGACGCCGTCCACCATCCTGCGATACCGCTTCGCGAGCCGGGCGCTCTGGTAGGCGGTCAGGTGATCGGTGCGGAAGGCGATCTTCTCGTCCAGCGTCCGGGGCTTGTCCACGACCTTCGGCGTCAGGACCTCCGCCGCTTCGGCGGGGCTCACCACCGCCCAGCGGCCGATCTCGAAGGCCTCCTTGTTCCGCTCGACGGCCGCACCGTTGAGCTCGATCGCCCTCAGGATCGCCTCGTGGCTCACGGGCACGAGTCCCCTCTGCCACGCCGCGCCGAAGACGATCATGTTGGAATAGATCGAATCGCCCATCAGCACGCGCGCGAGCTCCGACGCGTCGAACAGCG
>CAZPOK010000098.1:0-10652 GCA_964587905.1 uncultured Rhodobacterales bacterium
TCATGCCGCTGTCGGCGAAGGCGCCGGCCTGCGCGAAGATCGTGTAGCAGAGGCCACGTGTCTCCCGCGCCTCCTGAAAGAGCCGGGACGACATGCCGCCGCCAAGCGCGGTCGCGAAGACCTGGCCGGTGTAGACGTCGGGGTGGCGGTAGCCCGGCGTCTCGAACGCGAGGGCGATGTGCGCCTGTTCGAGAGGCTTCTCCGTCCGGTGCTCTCCGCCAATGAAGCGCGCCGATTCTGCCGGCGTGACGTCACGGGCGGGAAGATGGCCGAACTGCGCTTCGGCGAGGCGCACGATCTCGTCGTGATCGACCGCGCCCGCCGCTGCGAGGATCATCTGGCCCGGCGCGTAGCGCTCCCGGACGAAGCTCGACAGATCGTCGCGGGTAAACCCGCTGACGTTGCCCGAGGGGCCGAGGATCGGCCGGCCGATGGGCTGCCCCGGATAGGCGGCTTCCTGAAGCCAGTCGAAGATGATGTCGTCGGGTGTGTCGAGCGCCTGCCCGATCTCCTGCAGGATCACGCCGCGTTCGACCTCGATCTCCTCGTGCGCGAAGACCGGGTTCAGGAGAATGTCGGCCACCACGTCGAGCGCGAGCGGCACGTCCTCGCCGAGAACACGGACGTAGTAGGCCGTGACCTCGCGCGAGGTGTAGGCGTTGATGTAGCCGCCGACGTCCTCGATCTCCTCGGCGATCCGGAGAGCGCTGCGCCGCTTGGTGCCCTTGAAGGCCATGTGTTCGAGGAAATGTGCGACGCCGTTCTGCTCGGGCCGCTCGTGGCGGCCGCCCGCGGTCACCCAGACGCCGATGGAGGCGGACCGGAGGCCCGGCATGTTCTCGGTCACGATCCGAAATCCGTTCGGCAGTGTGTGCAATTCGACGGTCACCTTGTGCGTCGCTCCCGTATAAGGTCCTCGATCGCGGAGAGGTCGTTCGGGACCTCGGTCACGCGTTCCGATCTGTCATAAAGGTTGGCCATCCGGGATGGAAGGGCGGGTCTGCGGCCGGTCGCGGCTTCCACCGCATCGGGGAACTTCGCGGGATGCGCGGTGGCGAGGGTGACGACGGGCGTGGCCCCGAGGTGCTCTCCCGCGACCTTCACGCCGACCGCTGTATGGGGACAGAGAACCTCGCCGGTCCTCGCGTGCATGTCCCGGATCGTGGCCGACGTCTCTTCCTCGGAGACGCGGCCCGAGGCGTAAACCTCGCGCAGCGCCTGCATCGCGCCCTGGCTCACGGTGAAGCCGCCCTCCCTGAGCTCGGCCATCAACTGCGCCACGGCCCGGCCGTCGCGGCCGTAAGCGTCGAAGAGGGCGCGCTCGAAGTTCGAGGACACCTGGATGTCCATCGACGGGCTGATCGAGGGCGTCACACCTTCCTTCGTGTGCGCGCCCGAGACGAGCGTGCGGTGCAGGATGTCGTTCTGGTTCGTGGCGATCACCAGCTTTTCGATCCGAAGGCCCATGCGGCGCGCGATGGATCCCGCGTAGATGTCGCCGAAGTTGCCGGTGGGAACGGCGAAGGAGACCGCCCGGTGCGGCGCGCCGAGCGACACGGCGGCGGTGAAATAGTAGACGACCTGCGCCAGCACCCGCGCCCAGTTGATCGAATTTACGCCGGCGAGGGCGACCTCGTCGCGGAAGGCGAAGTCGTTGAACATGTCCTTCACAGCCGCCTGGCAGTCGTCGAAATCACCCTCGATGGCGATCGCGTGGACGTTCGCCTCGGCGGGCGTCGTCATCTGACGGCGCTGGACCTCGCTGACGCGGCCTTGCGGGAAGAAGATGAAGACGTCGACGTTGTCGAGGCCCCGGAACGCCTCGATGGCGGCGGACCCGGTGTCTCCGCTGGTCGCGCCCACGATGGTGATCCGGCGGCCGTCCCGGGCGAGCGCCCGCTGGAAAAGCTGCCCGATGAGCTGCATCGCGAAGTCCTTGAAGGCCAGCGTCGGCCCGTGGAACAGCTCGAGCAGGAAGTGGTTCGGCCCGAGCTGGACGAGCGGCGCGCGGGCGTCGTGACCGAAGCCCGCGTAGGCCGCTTCGATGGCGTCGCGAAACTCGTCGTCAGCGAACGCCTCACCCACGAAGGGACGCATCACGCGGAAGGCCGCGTCCTCGTAGGGCAGGCCTGCCAGCGCCGCGATGTCGTCCGGGCGCATCTCCGGGACTGTCTCGGGCACGTAGAGGCCGCCGTCGCGCGCCAGGCCCGTCAGCATCGCGTCTTCGAAATTCAGGACCGGGGCGTCACCCCGTGTCGACACGTACCGCATGGAGGTCCCTTCACACCGTCCGCTGCCTGATACGCCAGAGCAGGAACGCTGTCATCCCCACCCAGACGAGCGCGAGGCCGAACCAGGTGACGGCGTATTCGAGGTGATCGTTCGGAATCCCGGCCGTCTCGATCGGGAGCGGGGTCACGGTTGGGTCGGGTTCCGACGACGTGCGCAGGATGATCATCACGGGTTCGGTCCCCAGCACCTCGGCCATCCGCGGCACGTCGCGGGCGAACCAGATGTTCCGGTCGATCTCCGGCGGCGGCGTCCAGCGGTCGACCTCGTCGGGCCAGTGGAGATTGCCGGTGACGGTGACGCCGCGGGCGGGCGCGCGCGGGTCATCCTTGGCCTCGTCCGGCACGTAGCCGCGGTCGAGCAGGATGCGGCGGCCGGCGTCGGTCTCGAAGGCCGAGATGATTCTGTAGGCCGGGCCCGCCTGCCTGACCGAAACGAGGACGTCGAGTTCCTCGTCGGTGATCGTGCCGGTGGCGGTGACGGGCAGGAAACGGTCGCGCTCGGGATCGGGCGACTCCGGCAGGGGGACGGGATCGGCGCCGATCCGGGCCTCGATCTCGGCGATCACGTTCTCTTTCCATTCGAGCCGCTGGAGCTGCCAGACGCCGAGGGCAATCAGGACCGCCGCGCCGACGAGGCCCAGCAGAAGCGGGAAGATCATGCGACGAGTCATATGGTCCTCATGCAAGGGGCGCGGGTTGCCCCGCGCCCGTTCTTGCCGTTCGAAACCCGGGCGTGTCAGACGCCGCTGCCCCAGAAATAGATCGCGAAGAACAGGAACAGCCAGACGACGTCGACGAAGTGCCAGTACCACGCCGCCGCCTCGAAGCCGATGTGCTTTTCGGCGGTGAAGTGCCCCGCCCGCGCCCGCAGGTAGCAGACGAACAGAAATATCGTCCCGATGATGACGTGCATCCCGTGGAAACCCGTCGCCATGAAGAAGGTCGAATAGTACTTGTCGCCGCCGAAGGTCCAGTCCTTGTGGGCGATAAGTTCCCAGTATTCGTAGGCCTGGAGCGCGGTGAACGCGAGGCCCAGCAGCACGCCGATGAGGATGCCCCATTCCACGTCCTTGCGATCGCCCCCGTGGACAAGCGCGTGGTGCGCCCACGTCACGGCACAGCCCGACAGGAGCAGAACGAGAGTGTTGATCAGCGGCAGGTGAAAGGGATCGACGAAGTAGATGTCCGGCGGCACGTACTGGGATCCGACGTATTCGTTCATCGGATAAAGCGTGTGCTTGAAGAACGCCCAGAACCAGGCCGCGAAGAACATCACTTCCGACATGATGAACATGATGAAACCGTAGCGCAGACCGATCCGCACGACGGGCGTGTGGTCTCCCTGCCGGCTTTCCTGAACGACTTCGGTCCACCACGCGAACATCACGTAGAGGACGCCGACGAAGCCTATGAGGAACATCCACGGCCCCGAGCCGTGCATCCAGAGGACCGCTCCGAAAAGCATGACGAACGCCGAGACCGAGCCGAGGAACGGCCAGATCGAAGGGTTCAGGATGTGGTAGTCGTGGTTCTTCGCGTGGGCCATGGGTCCCTTCTCCGGGGCTCAGTTGTCGTTGGGCCGAAGCGCGGGCGAAAGGCTCGCCTGTTCTTCGGGAAGGTCGATTTCGTGGAACGTGTAGGACAGCGTGATCTGGTGGAGATATTTCGCCTCCGGATCGTCGATGATTTCGGGATCGACGTAGAAGGTCACCGGCATCAGCACGGTTTCGCCCGGCTGGAGCACCTGCATCTCGAAGCAGAAGCAGTCGATCTTCGAAAAGTAGCCGCCCGCCGAGTAGGGGACGACGTTGTAGCTGGCCGAGCCCGCGATGGGGCGGTCGGTGGGGTTCGTCGCCTCGTAGAAGGCCAGGCCGGTCTCGCCGATGCGGATCTGCATCGTGCGCTCAACCGGCTTGAACTCCCACGGCATGCCGCGCTCGACGGTACTGTCGAAGCGCACCCGGATCGTCTGATCGAGGATCTCGTCGGGCGCGACCTCGGACACGCCTGTCGCGCCGCCGAATCCCGTCACGCGGCAGAACCAGTCGTAGAACGGCACCGAGGCCCAGGCGAGCGAGCCCATGAGAAGGACGACGCCCACGGTGGTGGCCAGCGTCCGCTGGGGTCCTTCGAGGCGGCGCATCACTGGCCCGTCTCCGTCAGTTCCGGACGCACGGCGTGGTCGAAGGCCTGCATCGGCGCGCCGGTCTGGATCTTGGCGATCGTCAGCCCGAAGACGACGGCCGCGAAGCCGACGAGGACGATGGCCAGCCCCACGTTACGGGACAGGCGGCGCTGGTGAAGTTCGTGCGTTGCCTTGATGGTCATCAGATCACACCCGTCATCAGGAGCGTATGGTCGATCAGGAGCGCCCCGAAGTGAAGGAAAAGATAGTAGAGCGAGAACCGGAAGAAGTCTTTCTCGGCACGATACTTGTCAGCTTCGGCCATGCCTTCGTCCCGGCGCCAGATCGCGACGGCACCCTTGAGGAACCACGCGTTGAGCGCGAGCGCCACGACCAGATAGACCGGTCCGCCGATCGGGGTGAACGCGAGGCCCAGCGACACCGGCGCCAGAAGCACCGTGTAGCCAAGGATATGGCGCCGCGTCGCGGGCCGCCCGTGCGTCACCGTGAGCATCGGCACGCCGGCGTCGTCGTAGTCCGACCGCATGAAGAGCGCCAGCGCCCAGAAGTGCGGCGGGGTCCACATCAGGATCAGCGCGAACATCAGCACCGCCTCGACCGAGACCGACCCCGTCGCCGCGACCCAGCCGATCATCGGGGGAAAGGCGCCCGCCGCGCCGCCGATGACGATGTTCTGCGGGGTCCAGCGCTTGAGCCACATCGTGTAGACGACCGCATAGAAGAAGATCGTGAAGGCGAGAAGGCCCGCCGCGGCGATGTTCGTTGCCAGCGCCAGCATGACGATCGAAAAGCCCGACAGCGCGAGGCCGATCGCAAGCGCCTCCTCTCCGGTGACGCGGCCCGAGGGAACGGGGCGCTTCGAGGTGCGGCGCATCACGGCATCGATATCGGCGTCCCACCACATGTTGAGCGCGCCGGAGGCGCCTGCCCCGACCGCGATGAAGAGGATCGCCGCGAAACCGACCATCGGGTGCACGCCCACGGGCGCGACCAGGAGGCCCACGAGCGCCGTGAACACGACGAGCGACATCACGCGCGGCTTCAGAAGCGCGAAGTAGTCGCCGAAGCCGGCGTCGTGGTCGCGGTCCGTGATGGTGGCGTCGGTCATGCTCTAGGGCCCCGGGCTCAGTCGTTGGAGGCGACGTCGAAGCTGCGCGGAACGCCGGCATAGGCTTCCTGCGCGCTCTCGAGCCACTGCTCGTATTCGTCCTGCGTCACCGCCTTGACCGTGATCGGCATGTAGGCGTGGTCCTTGCCGCAGAGTTCCGTGCACTGGCCGAAGTAGATGCCTTCCTCGCCCTCGGGCACGTTGAACCATTTCTCGGCCAGACGGCCGGGAATTCCGTCCTGCTTGACGCCGAAGGCGGGCAGGAACCAGCTGTGGATCACGTCGGCTCCGGTAACCTGGACGACGATGTTCTGGCCTGTCGGAATGACCATCGCGGTGTCGGTGGCGAGAAGGAACTCATCCTGGGAATAGCCATGCTCCTCCAGCTGGTCGCGCTGCAGCATGAAGCTCGCGAAGCCGAAGCCGTCGTCGACGTAGTCGTAACCCCAGTACCACTGGTAACCCGTCACCTTGATCGTCACATCGCCCTCGGGGATTTCGAGCTGCTTGAAGAGCACAGGGAGCGAGAACGCGCCGATGAAGACCAGGATGATGATCGGGATCACCGTCCAGGCGACTTCGAGCGGCTGGTTGTGGGTGAAGCGCGCGGGGTTCGGGTTGACCCGACGATTGAAGCGCACGACCACCACGACGATCAGCGCGAGAACGAACAGCGAGATGGCAGTGATGATGACGAGGAGGAGACCGTCGAGGAAATGGAGGTCCTCAGCCACTTCGCCGATCGCAGGCTGAAGGCCCATGCCTCCCTGAACCGGCGCCCCCTTGATGGTCAGGCCCTCGATCGTCGCCTGCGCCGCGGCGGCGCCCGCTGTCAGGGTTGCGACGATTGCGGCCGCAAGACCGGCAACATAGCTGTTCAAACGCATCATTTGTTCCTGTTCAGCAGTGCGGCGTCCGGCGCCGCGTCGTCCGGGAAGGTAGCACCCGGCCTCCCATTGTCTCCGGATCGCTAGTAAACATATTGGTAGGATGTGAACAAGACGGCGGGTTGCGTCATGAAGCCGCTTCCGCGCCCGCGCCCGAAAGGACCGACATGCCCGATATGACCCTTTTCCGCCCCTTCGAGACCCTGCTCGACCGAGACCGCGCGCTTGTCCTTCTGAAGGACGCGACGGCGGGCGCGGACGATGGCGAGCTGTTCCTCGAGCGGCGCCGCTCGGAGGTGTTGGTGCTCGACGACGGACGGGTCAAGACCGCGAGCTACGACGCCTCCGAGGGATTCGGACTGCGGGCGGTCTGCGGCGACCGGGCTGGATACGCCCATTCGTCCGAAATCTCCGAGTCGGCGCTGCGGCGGGCCGCCGAGACCGCGCGGCTCGCCGTGGGCGATGGCGGCGGCACGATGGCCGAGCCGCCGATGGCGACGAATCGCAAGCTCTACGGCGACGCCGACCCGATGGCGGATGCCGAGTTCCCGGTGAAGATCGAGACGCTGCGCGAGATCGACGCCTTCGCCCGCGCGCTCGATCCCCGCGTCGTGCAGGTATCCGCAACGATCGCCGCGTCGCTTCAGGAGGTGGCCATCCTGCGGCCCGAGGGCGGTCTCGTCACGGATATCCGGCCGATGACCAGAGTGAACGTCTCGGTCATCGTCGAGGAGAGCGGACGGCGCGAATCCGGCATGTCGGGCGGTGGCGGGCGCACAGGCCTTGCGATGCTGCTCGATCCCGCGCATTGGCAGGAGGCGGCGCGCGAGGCGCTTCGCATCGCGCTGGTGAACCTCGCGGCCGAGCCGGCGCCCGCGGGCGTGATGGACGTGGCGCTCGGCGCCGGCTGGCCAGGCATCCTGCTGCACGAAGCCGTGGGACATGGTCTCGAAGGCGACTTCAACCGCAAGCAGACATCGGCCTTCTCAGGTCTTCTCGGCCAGCGCGTTGCGGCGCCGGGCGTGACCGTTCTCGACGACGGTACGATTCCCGACCGGCGCGGGTCGATCACCGTCGACGACGAAGGCACGCCCTCGGGCAAGACCATGCTGATCGAGGACGGCATCCTCGTGGGCTACATGCAGGACCGCCAGAACGCGCGGCTCATGGGCGTCGCGGCCACCGGGAACGGGCGGCGCGAAAGCTACGCCCACACGCCCATGCCGCGGATGACCAACACCTACATGCTGTCGGGCGGTGCAAAGCCAGGCGACATCGTGTCGGAAGTGAAGGACGGCATCTACGCGGTCGGGTTCGGCGGCGGACAGGTCGACATCACGTCGGGCAAGTTCGTGTTCTCCTGTACCGAGGCCTACCGGGTCAAGGACGGCAGGATCGGCGCGCCGGTGAAGGGCGCGACGTTGATCGGGGACGGGCCGACCGCACTGCAGAAGGTGCGCGCGGTGGGCGACGACATGAAACTCGATCCCGGCATCGGCAACTGCGGCAAGAACGGCCAGTGGGTGCCGGTGGGCGTGGGCCAGCCGACGCTGCTGATCGGCGGACTGACGGTGGGCGGCTCGGCGGCGTGACGCTGGCACGGCGGTACGCGGGCCTTGTCGGTCTGTCCGCCGTCCTCCTCGTCTTCTCGGAATTCGTCTTTCTGAACGAGGGCGTCGTCGCCCCGCTTCTGACAGGCGAGGACGGTTTCGGCGCGCTTCTTCAAACGGGCGAAATGCTGCTCTTCTACCTCCTCTTCGGCGCGATCTTCGCGGCCGTGGTCTCGGCCTACGGGGCGGCGACCGTCCCGGCGCTGCTGCTGGCCGGAGCGATCTGCGGATGGGGAATCGAGGCCGTGCTGGTACCGTTGGTCTACGAGGCCGTCCCCTACTCCTTAGCCTGGCCGAGCCTCGGCTGGCACATGCTGATCGACGTCGCGGTCGGTCTGTTCCTGCTGCCCGCGCTTCTCGCCGCGAGGTCGCGCCTTGTGGCCGTGACGCTGCTTGTCTTCATCGGGCTTCTCTGGGGCGCGTGGGCAAGCTGGATCTGGATTGAGGACCTTCGGCCGACGCCCTGGCGATTCGCCGTCTTCGCGGCGGTTGTCATCGCGCTTCTCGCCGCCGGTTACGCGCTTCTGGGATGGGCCGGCGCGGACGCCTTCAGCTTCGGACGCCGGGAGCGGGCCACCATCGGCATCATCGCGGTGGCGCTCGGCGCTGTCACCGGGTCGCCGTACATGCCCTGGCCCCTCATCGTCGCGGCGCTTGCGGGTTTTGCGCTGCTCGCCTTGGCGCGCGGCGCCCGGCGCAGACGAGGGTTCGGCCGGCTGCCGCTCGCGGAACGGAGGCTGCCTCCGGCGCGGCTTGCGCTGCTCGCGCTCGTCGCTCCCACGGCGACGCTGAGCTATGCGTGGATGTATGCCGGGACGCGGATGATCGAGGTGGACCTGATCGCCGCGCCCCTCATGCTCGCAGGCACCGTGATTTTTCTTTGGGCGCTCCTTCGCGAGTTTACCCGCGCTTAACCGACTCGGGCCCATACAGGCTCTGCAAGCGGACGGAGCCAGGATGGCAGCGGTTAACCCCACTTCCACACCCCACCTCACCCCACCCCTCACTGAGGAAGACCTGTCGGACTGGCTCCGTCTCTTGCGCTCCCGCCGCGTCGGGATCACCACCTTCTTCCGCCTGATGAATGAACATGGCAGCGCCTCTGCGGCGCTCGAGGCGCTTCCCGGGATTGCCCGCGCGGCGGGCGTGGAGGCGTATGCGACCTGTCCGCCCGACGCCGTCGAGCGTGAACTGCGGGCGGCGGCGCAGGCCGGCGTCGCCTGGACAGCCTTCGGCACGGCCGACTATCCCGCCGATCTCGCGCAGCTGCCGGATCCGCCGCCGCTTCTGGCGTGTCTGGGCGACATCTCGCTGCTTCACCGGCCGATGATCGCGCTCGTGGGCGCGCGCAACGCGTCCTCTCTCGGAACGCGCATGGCGCGCAGGCTCGCCTCCGAACTGGGCGAGGCGGGCTACATCGTCGTCTCGGGCCTTGCCCGGGGCGTGGACACTGCGGCGCATCTGGCGAGCCTCGGCACCGGCACGGTGGCCGTCATGGCGGGCGGCGTAGACATCGTCTACCCTTCGGAGAACGCCGTGCTCGCCCAGGAAATTGGAGAGAAGGGCCTGCGGATCTCCGAACAGCCGATGCACCACGAGCCGCAGGCCCGGCATTTCCCGCGGCGGAACAGGATCGTCTCCGGGCTCGCGAAGGCCGTCGTCGTGGTCGAGGCGGCGGCGAAATCGGGCAGCCTGATCACCGCACGGACCGGGCTCGACCAGGGGCGGGAGGTGCTTGCGGTGCCGGGCCATCCGTTCGACGCGCGCGCCTCGGGCTGCAACATGCTGATCCGCGACGGCGCGGTTCTCGTGCGCGGCGCCGGCGACGTGATCGAAGCGCTGCGACGTGAGGCACCCGTCGCCGCCACGAGGGAGGCATCGCCATCCGACGTCCCTCACGCCCCGGCGGAACGGCGGACGCTGGCGGAGGCGACAGCGCTTCATAGCGAGATCCTGGCACGGCTGGGACCGAGCCCGCTGGCGGAGGATCAGCTGATCCGCGACCTCGCGCGCCCGGCGGGCGAAATCGCGCCGGAACTCGTCTCGCTCGAACTCGAGGGCAAGATCCGCCGGCAGCCCGGCGGGCTTCTGTCGCTCGCCGTCTAGGGAAAACCGAGGCGCCCGGGAACACCCGCTGCGCGCGGCTTCACGGTCTCCGCCGGCGTTCCGCACCATCCGCTCCCGAGGCTTGTTGACATTCGCAGGCCCGGCCCCACATCTTGCGCCGCCATGAGCAGTGGGCCGACTCGAAAGGGAGTGCATGCCAGTCGTCGTCGTTGAAAGCCCGGCCAAGGCCAAGACAATCAACAAGTATCTGGGCTCCGACTACACGGTCCTCGCCTCCTATGGTCACGTCCGCGACCTGCCGCCGAAGGACGGGTCGGTCGATACCGAGCACGACTTCGACATGAAGTGGGAGATCGCGTCCGACAGCAAGAAGCACGTCAAGGCGATCGCCGACGCGCTGAAGGACGACGGCGCGCTGATCCTCGCCACCGACCCCGATCGCGAAGGCGAGGCGATCTCGTGGCACCTCGAGGAGGCGCTCCGGAACCGCAAGGCGATCAAGAAGGACACGCCCGTCAGCCGCGTCGTCTTCAACGCGATCAC
>CAZPOK010000099.1:0-10630 GCA_964587905.1 uncultured Rhodobacterales bacterium
CTGATCGTGCAGGGGACGATCCAGTTCAGCCTCGGGATTCTGGCCGAGGCGGCGCTGTCCTACGTCGGCCTCGGGGCGCAGCCGCCCGTGCCGTCCTGGGGGCGGATGCTGGCCGACAGCCAGACGATGATCTCGCTTGCGCCGCATCTGGCGATCTTTCCCGGCCTCGCGATCGTGCTGACGGTGCTGGGGCTGAACCTCGTGGGCGACGGGTTGCGCGACGTGCTGGACCCGCGCGTGAGGCGGGCGCGATGACGCTTCTGCGGGTGGAGGGCCTTCGCGTCGGCATTCATGGCGCGCCGATCCTGAGCGACGTGTCGTTCGCGGTGGAGGAGGGCGAGGTCTTCGGGCTGGTGGGCGAGAGCGGATCGGGCAAGTCGATGACAGCGCTCGCCCTGATGCAGCTTCTGCCCTATGGGGCCGCGGCGTCGGGGCGCGCGGCGTTCGGCGGGCGCGACCTCCTGTCCCTTTCGGAGCGCGAGATGTGCGGCGTGCGCGGCAACGACATCGGCATGATCTTCCAGGAGCCGATGACGGCGCTCAACCCGGTGCAGACCATCGGCGACCAGGTGGCCGAGACGCTGATCGTGCACGGTGTCTCGAGCCGGGCCGATGCGGCGCGGGCCGCGCGGGCGCGGCTGGATCGCGTGGGACTTCCGGCGGCGGATTTCCCGCTCGGGCGCTATCCCCACGAGCTTTCGGGCGGACAGCGGCAGCGGGTGTGCATCGCGATGGCGGTGGCGCTCCGCCCGAAGCTTCTGATCGCGGACGAACCGACGACGGCGCTCGACGTGACCACCCAGGCGCAGATCCTGACGTTGCTGAAGGGACTCGTGCGCGAGGAAAGGATGGCGCTGATGCTCATCACGCACGATCTTGCCGTGGTGGCGGGGCTCTCGGACCACGTCGCGGTGATGCGCGAGGGCCGCGTGGTGGAGGCCGACCGGACCGAGGCGCTGTTCCGCACGCGGGGACACCCCTACACCCAGAAGCTCTTCGCGGCGTCCGAGCATGCGCCGCAGCGAGCGAGAATGGCGAAAGAAATGCCGCTTCTGTCGGTGGAGGACGTGACGCGGAGTTACGCGCTCCCGCGTGTGTCCTTCTTCGCGCCGCCCGTCCCGCTGAACGCGGTGAACGGGGTGACGCTCACCGTGCGCGACGGGGAGAGCGTGGGGCTCGTGGGCGAGTCCGGTTGCGGAAAGTCGACGCTTTCCCGCGCGATCCTCGGGCTCGACCCGGTGCAGGGCGGGCGCATCCTGCTCGACGGCGAGGAGGTGGACGGCGGAGGCCATCTGCCAGACGCGCTCCGTCGCAAGATGCAGGTCGTCTTCCAGGATCCCTACGGCAGCTTCAACCCGCGCCACAGGGTCGGGCGGCTGGTGGCGGAGCCGTTCCATCTCTACCCTGGCGATCTCGCCGACCGGGAGGCGCGGGTCGGCCGGGCGCTGACGGACGTCGGGTTGACGCCCGCCGACACCTCCAAGTACATCCATGAGTTTTCAGGCGGGCAGCGACAGCGCATTGCGATCGCGCGGGCGCTCGTGACGCGGCCGAAGCTGATCGTTCTGGACGAGGCGGTTTCGGCGCTCGACGTGTCGATCCGGGCGCAGGTGCTCGACCTTCTGGCGGACCTTCAGACGCGCTACGGGCTGAGCTACCTGTTCATCAGCCACGATCTGCACGTGGTGCGCGCGATAACCGACCGGGTCTATGTCATGCGGCGGGGCAGGATCGTGGAGGACGGGCCGACGGCGGAGGTCTTCGACGCGCCACGGCACGAATATACGCAGGAATTGCTGGCCGCGACGCCGCGGATCCCGGCGGACTGGCACGAGGGAGGACGCTATGGGACTTGAGGCACTCTGGTACGAGCCCGGCGCGGTGCTCATAGGCGGCAGGTGGACCGACATCGGCGGACTGCCGTTGGAAAACCCGTCGACCGGCGAAGCCATGGGCGAGATCGCGCGGAGCACCGCCGCGCATGTCGACGAGGCGGTGGCGGCGGCGCGATCGGCGCTCGACGGCGAGTGGGGGCGGCTCACGGCGGCGGAGCGGGGGCGGCTCCTCGCGCGGCTCGGGGCGCTCGTGCTCCAGCATGTCGACCAGCTCGCGCAGATCGAGGCGGCGGACGTGGGCAAGCCGCTGAAACAGGCGCGCGCGGACGCGGTGGCGCTGGCGCGGTACTGCGAATTCTACGGCGGCGCGGCCGACAAGGTGACGGGCGAGACGATCCCCTATCTCGCGGGCTACACCGTCTACACGCTTCGCGAGCCGCATGGGGTGACGGGGCACATCGTGCCCTGGAACTACCCGATGCAGATCATCGGGCGGTCGGTCGGCGCGGCGCTCGCCATGGGCAACGCCTGCGTCGTGAAGCCGGCCGAAGAGGCGTGCCTGACCGCGCTCGCCTTCGCCGCGCTGGCCGAGACGGCGGGGTTTCCGGCAGGCGCGGTCAACGTCGTGCCGGGGCTTGGCGAGGAGGCTGGGGCGGCGCTCGCGGGGCATCCGGGCGTCGACCACGTCTCGTTCACCGGGTCGGTCGGCGTGGGCGCGCTGGTGCAGGCGGCGGCGGCGAAAAACGTGGTGCCGGTGACGCTGGAGTTGGGCGGCAAGTCCCCGCAGGTCGTGTTCGCCGACGCCGACCTCGAGGCGGCGCTGCCGTTTCTCGTGAACGCGGGCATCCAGAACGCTGGGCAGACCTGTTCGGCCTCGTCGAGGATCGTGGTGGAGCGGCGGGTGCACGATGTGGTGGTGGAGCGGATGGCAAAGCGATACCGGGACCTGCGGGTCGGCCCGGCCGTGGCGGACCTCGACGTGGGGCCGCTGATCTCGGCCCGGCAGAAGGAGATCGTGGAGGGGTACTTGGACGCGGCGGGCGATCTGGAGGTCGCGGGACGGGGCGAGATTGTGAGCAACGCGCCCGAGAGCGGGCACTACGTGGCGCCCCATCTTCTGGCCGGGGCGCAGGCCGGGCACCGTCTGGCGCAGGAGGAGATCTTCGGACCCGTGCAGGTCGTCATCCCGTTCGACGACGAGGAGGAGGCGGTCGCGATCGCCAACGGCACCGACTACGGGCTCGTGGCCTCGGTCTGGAGCCGGGACGGCGGGCGGCAGATGCGGCTGGCGCGGCGGCTTCACGCCGGACAGGTCTTCGTCAACAACTACGGGGCCGGGGGCGGGGTGGAACTGCCCTTCGGCGGCGTGGGCAAGTCGGGCCACGGGCGGGAGAAGGGATTCGAGGCGCTCTATGGCTTCTCGGCGCTCAAGACGGTGGCGGCCTTCCATGGCTAGCGGAGCGGCTGCGCCGCGCGTCTTCCGGCATTCCGCGCGTCATGCGGCGCCTCCGGCGGGAGTATTTGCGCCGAGATGAAGCGCCATCTCAGCCGAGAGAGGCGAGCCGCGCCTCCTGACGGGCGATCAGCGTCTCGATTTCGGCGACGGTGGTCGGGCTAAGGCCGACGCCGGGCTTGCGCAGGGTGGCGTGGGCGATCGCGCCGCGCCTGGCCAGCGTGTACTTCCGGATCGCAAGGCCCAAGCCCGGCTGGCTCTCGTACCGGACGAGGGGCAGGTAGGCGTCGAAGAGATCCCGCGCGCCGGTCTCGTCGCCCGCCTCGAAGGCAGCGATGACGTCGGACATCATCTCCGGGAACGCGAAGCCGGTCATCGCGCCGTCGGCGCCGCGCAGCATCTCCTCAAGCAGGAAAAGCCCGCCGTTGCCGGTGAGGATCGAGATGCGGCGGGCGCCGGCGTCGGAGGCCGTGCGGAGGGCGGAGATCTTCTCGAGCCCCGGCCAGTCCTCGTGCTTGAGCATGACGCAGGTCGGGCAGTCCGCGACGATCCGCAGAATGATCTTCACGGGGATGACCACGTTGGTGACGAGCGGGAAGTCCTGGAGGACGAAGGGGATCGCGCCCAGCGTTTCGGCTGTGTCGTGGTAGTAGGCCGTGATCTGATCGTCGGTCCTCAGCGTCGCGGGCGGAGCGACCATGACGCCCGCGGCGCCCGCGTCCGTCGAAGCATGGGCGAGGGTTTTCATCACGGCGAAGCCGGGGGCGGAAACCCCGACGACCACCGGGACCGAGGTCCGCGCGGTCACGCGCCCGACGACGGCCACGGACTCCTCGGCCGTGAGCTTTCCCGCCTCGCCCATCATCCCGAGGATCGTCAGCCCGGTGGCGCCCTTCTCGAGGTAGAAGTCGACCATCCGGTCGACGCTCTCGAGGTCGAGGGCACCGTCGGGCAGGAAGGGCGTCACCGCGATGGTGAAGACGCCGCAAGCGGTTTCGTCGAGCATGGGTGGCGACCTCCTGTCGTGCGTCAGGGTCTGGAAAGGCGTCCAACCTTTTGATTTTGATACAGTTGCATCTAAAGGTGTCGCGTACGGTGCGCAAGGTGGAGGGCTATCTGACCGAGGGCCGCCGCCGCGCCGGCCTGGCACGGTTCCACGACCGGAAGCCCCGTTTCCGCCTCCACGGCCTCGCGGTAGTCGGCCATGCCGGCGCATCCCATGATCAGCACGTCCGCCTGGTCCTCGTCCCGAAGCCGGGAGCCTGTCGCGACCATCGCGCCGAGCGTGCGGCCCGGACGGGCAAGGTCGCCGACGCCAAGACCGATCGCGCGGTCCCCGGCGAGCCGGTCGAGCACGCCCATCGCGCCGAATGCCCGGAGGTGACGCGGGACAGAGGCGGGCAGGATGGAAATGACGCCGAAGCGATGGCCGAGGCGGAGCGCCGTGGTCACGGCGGCTTCCTGGATGCCGATGGACGGAAGCGCGGTTTCGTCGCGTAGGGCGTGAAGCCCCGGATCGCCGAAGCAGGCGATGACAAAGCCCAGAGCCTCCGGCTCGAGAGACCGGGCGAGGTCGAGCATGGGCGAAACCACGCGGTCGGCTTGCGCCTGGCTCTCGATGCCGGGCGGGCCTTCGGTGAGCGTGACGCACCGGATCGGTGTGCCCCAGGCGCGCATGGGCTCCATCGCTCGGTCGATGCCGGCGGTGACCTCCTCGTTCGAGTTGGGGTTGATGACGACGAGAGCCTTCTCCGTCATGCGCCGGGCCGAGTCGCTGACTGAACCTCGATCTGGTAGCCCTCGGGGTCGTCGAAGACGAAGGCGCGGATGCCGAGGGCCTCGTTCTCGAAGAGCGTCGAGAGGTTCGCGACCTGCTTGTCCGTCGCCCAGGCGTACCACGCGTCGACGTCGGGCACGCGGATGCAGAGCTGGACGGGTTTGACGGGGTGGGCCTTGTGCATCCCCCTTGCCTCGTCGACGAGGCCCACGTGCGCGCCGCCGCCGATCGCCATGATCTTCGACCACCCCTGGTCGATGGCGAGGGTGAAGCCCATGACGTCTTCGTAGAAGCGCCGGGCCTCGGCGAGATCGCGGTAGTAGAAGAACGTGATCGTCAGTTCGACGTCGCCCTCGGGCCGGATCATGCGTTGTCCTCCAGAAAGCGGACTTCCTCGGCCGGCGGGGCCACGGCGGTGACGCCCGGGGCGGGGCGGGGGACGGCGCGTCCGGCGCCAGGCGTGCCGCGATACTCTCCGTCGCGGACGATCACCTCGCCGCGGAGGAGCACGGTCTCGGGCCATCCGGTGACGGTCGTGCCGGTCCACGGGTTGTAGCCCACGTTGTCATGGAGGTCGTCCGCGCCGTAGGTCACGCGGCGGTCGGGATCCCAGATCACGAGGTCGGCGTCGAAGCCTTCGGCGATCTCGCCCTTGCCGGCGAGGCCGTAGAGCCGCGCCGGGGCGGTCGCGGTCAGGCTGGCGAAGGCCTCCGCCCGGAGACGGCCCTTCGAGACCATCGCGTCGAAGAGAAGGGGCAGGCGCGTCTCCAGCCCGGGCAGGCCGTTCGCGATCCGGTCGAAGCTCGACCCGGGGCCCGCGCGGAGCTTGCCGGTGTCGTCGAAGCGGTAGGGCGCGTGGTCGGAGGAGACGAGGTCGAGCGTGCCGTCGTCGAGGCCGGCCCAGAGCGCCTCCTGATCGGCGGCGGTGCGTTGCGGCGGCGAGCACATCCACTTCGCGCCCTCCAGGCCGTCGCGCTTCAGGACGTCGGCAGTCATGAAAAGGTAATGCGGGCAGGTCTCGGCGCGGACCGGGGCGCCACGGGCCTTGGCCCGGCGGACGGCCTCGACGCCCTCGGCGGTCGAAATGTGGAACAGCATGACGGGCTGGCCGAGGAACTCCGCGAAGCGGCACATCCGCTCCACGGCGTCGATCTCGGCGAGACGGGGATGCGAGAGGGCGTGATGCTCGGGTCGGGTGTGGCCGGCCGCGAGCAGGCGCTCCTTCGTCCAGGAGAGCAGCGCATCGGTCTCCGCATGGACGCAGACCAGCGCGCCGGCCTCCTTCGCCGCCGCCATGACGTCGAGGATCTGCCGGTCGGCGAGGCGGATGTTGTAGGTGGTGAAGACCTTGATCGAGCGGTGGCCCTCCGCGGCGAGGGCCTTCAGGTCTTCGGTGAAGCCGGGCACCGACAGGTCCGTGACCATGATGTGGAAGGCGTGATCGATGGCGGCGCCGCGTTCGGCGCGGGCCGCGTAGTCTTGGACGGCATCGCGAAGCCGCTCCCCGGTCTTTTGCGCCGCGAAGGAGATGACGGTCGTCGTGCCGCCCGTCGCGGCCGAGCGGGTGGCGGTCTCGAACGTGTCGGCGTTCATGACGCCCATGCCGGAGAGCTGTTCGATATGGGCGTGCGGATCGACGCCGCCGGGCAGGACGAGCCGGTCCCGCGCGGCGATCTCGGTATCGCACCGGGGCAGGTCGCGGGCGATGGCGGCGATGCGCCCGTCGCGCAGGCCGAGGTCGGCGGTGCGGAGGCCGTCAGCTGTGACAACCCGGCCGCCGCGAATGACAGTTTCGAAGGTCGGTGTCATGATGCCTCGCGCGGGTTCGGGGGGATCATGATCGACCGGCGGGTGGGCCGCAAGGCCGGCGGTCTTCGGCCGTGCGCATTGTGCTGCGGTGCAGCGAGAAAACTCGGCGATTCCCGACTGTTCTGTCGCACGCGCGATACAGGCGCAGTTTATCCACAGGGCATCTGTAACCTGTGGATGACACGAGCGCGAGGGTTCTGCCTCCGATGCGCCTGACCGGGACGACCGTCCTTCGGGGCGGGCGCTGCAGGACTGGTCCGTCGCGCTGTCCCACGGCCGGATCACGCGCGGTCCGCTGCCCGAGGTGTGACGGGGCCTATGGCGTGGCGGCTCGCGCCCTTGCTCGGCGACACCGCGCTCGCGGCGGAGTAGCTGCGGGGCTGGAAGAAAATTCTTGCCGAAACCGGTTTCGGCGCGGATCCTTCTTTGCGTTGGGAGGAAGAATGCTGCTCCAGAACGCACCGAAGGCGGCGCGGAGCGGTGGGCGGCCCGCGCGTGTCACGATCTCGGACGTGGCCGAGGCGCTCGGGATCGCCAAAGGCACCGTGTCGCGCGCCCTGAACGGCTATCCGGATATCTCGGAGTCGACGCGCCTGCGCGTGGCCCGCATGGCAGAGCGGATGGGCTATGCGCCGCTCGCCCACGCGCAGGCGATCCGAACGGGGCGGATGCGCGCGCTCGGGATCGTGCTTCAGATCGGCGAGCACGACGCGCAGCGCCCGTTCCTCGCCGAGTTCCTCGCCGGTCTGACGGCGGCGGCCAGCGCGGAAAGCTGGACATTGACGGTCGCCACGGCGCCCACCGAGGAGGGGACGCTCTCCACGATGCGGCGGCTGATCGACGAACGAAAGGCCGACGGTTTCATCCTGCCGCGGACGAAGACGGACGATCCGCGTATCCGGCTTCTCAGGGATCTCGACGTGCCCTTCGTCCTCTGGGGGCGGACCGGCGACCCGACGGGCTGCGCCTGGTTCGACATCCTCGGCGAGGATGCGATGGGCGAGGCGGTGATGCGGCTCCACGACTTCGGACACCGCCGGATCGGCTATGTCTGCGGCGGATCGGAGTTCAACTACAGCGCGCTTCGCCATGACGGGTATCGCAGCGCGCTCGCCGCGCTGGGTCTCGGCTACGACCCGGCGATCGTCGGCGGAGGTGCCATGACACCGGAGGCCGGCGCGGTCGAAGGGCGCCGCCTGCTCCGGGCGGAGCACCCGCCCACCGCGATGATCTGCGCGACGGACATGGGGGCGCTCGGAGTCTATCGGGCGCTGGGCGAGGCGGGCCTCGCCGTCGGGCGCGACGTGTCGGTCATCGCCTACGATGGCATCCCGGAGGGCGCCTACGCGGCCCCGCCGCTGACCACCTTCGAGGTCGACAGCCGCGAGGCCGGCGCGCGGCTCGCGCGACTCCTGATCCGGAGGATCCGGGGCGAGATGCCGGAAGAGCTTCGCGAAACCGCCCATGCGCGGCTCAGGGTCCGGGCCTCCGATGGCCCGCCCGCCATGACGTCCGACGACCTGCGGGAGCGGCTTTCCCGCGCAATGACAACGATCTGTACATCCAAGGGAGGACAAAGATGACTTGCTTGACGAAACTCAACGCCCGGCTTCTGTCGGGGGCGGCCGTGGCTCTTGCGCTCGCCGCGACGAGCGCCAGCGCCGATATCCGGTTCTGGACCACCGAGGAGCAGCCCGAGCGGCTCGCCAAACAGGAAGAGGTGGCCGCGCAGTTCGAGGCCGAGACCGGCATCGCCGTCGAGGTGATCCCGGTGACGGAAAGCGATCTTGGCACCCGCGCCACGGCGGCTTTCGCGGCGGGCGACCTGCCGGACGTGATCTATCACACGCTTCAGTACGCGCTGCCCTGGGCCGAGGCGGGCATCCTCGACACAGAGGCGGCGACCGACGTGATCGAGGATCTTGGCGCTGGCACATTCGCCTCCGGCGCGCTCGAGATGGCGGCGGTCGACGGCGGCTACGCGTCCGTGCCGGTGGACGGCTGGACGCAGATGATCGTCTACCGCAAGGATCTCTTCGAGCAGGCCGGGCTCGAGCCGCCCTCGACCTACGCCAACGTGCGGGCGGCCATCGAGGCGCTGCACAACCCGCCCGGCATGTACGGCTTCGTGGCGGCGACGAAGGTCGACGAGAACTTCATGTCCCAGGTGCTCGAGCACGTGTTCCTCGCCAACGGGGTGAGCCCCGTGGACGAGGGCGGCTTCGCGCCGCTCGACGAGGCGAAGACCACCGAAGTGCTGGAGTTCTACAAGGCGATCGCGGAGGCCTCGCCGCCGGGGGAACTCTACTGGGACCAGTCGCGGACGCTCTACTTCTCGGGCAATGCCGCGATGATCATCTGGTCGCCGTTCATTCTCGACGAACTCGCCGGTCTGCGCGACAGCGCGCCGCCGACGATCACCGACGATCCGACATCGGCGGAGCTCGCCTCGAAGACCGGGATCGTGACCAACTTCGCGGGGCCCTCGAACCCCGAGGGCGCGGCCTGGGCCGACATCCGGTACTTCGGTATCACGTCGGATGCCGACACCGACGCCGCGATGGATTTCGTGAAGTTCTCGATGGACGACGGCTATACCCAGACGCTGTCCATGGCGCCCGAGGGCAAGTTCCCGGTGCGCAAGGGCACCGCGGAAGATCCCGACAAGTTCGAGGAGGCCTGGGCCACGCTGCCGGTGGGCGTCGACCGGAAGGCGGCGCTGGGCGATCTCTACGAGGCGTCGATGATCGAGGAGATCGTGGGCGGGCTCGACGTCGCGCAGCGCTGGGGCGTGGCCGAGAACCAGCTCGGTCTGGCGTCGAAGATCATCAACAGCCAGGCGATCAACAGGATCGTGCGCCAGTACATCGACGGCGCGATCGACGCGCCGGCCGCGGTCGCCGCGATGAACGACGAACTCAACGTGATCGAGTGACGCCGGCGGGCGCGGCGGCACCGCCGCCGCGCCCGTTTCGCGACCGGAGAGAGCCATGAGCAGCGTCTCGACCCAGGACCGGGCGACCGATCCGCTGGACCAGGCGGCGTCGGCGCCGCTGCCCAACGCGTCCGGCCCGCCCCGGAGCACGGGCCCGCTCGCCCGCCGCGAGGCGAGGCTGGCGTGGGGGCTGCTGTTTCCGACGGTCGCCATCGTGTCGCTCGTCGTTATCCTGCCGCTGCTCGCGATCTTCTGGATCTCGGCCAAGCCGGTGAGCCTCGCCGACCTGCGGCCGCCCGAGGTCGTCGTTCGGGAGGATCTGCGGGGTGGCCCCGAGGTGGCCGGAGACGAGGCGGAGATCCGCTACCGGCTCAGGAATTCGAGCCAGGACATCGAGATCCGCGACGTCACGCTGAGCGACCGGATCCCGGAGGGGCTCGATGTCCGGTCGCTCGACGCGCGCTGCGCGCTCGACGGGCGGGATCTGTTCTGCGACTTCGGCGACTGGGAGGGAGGGTTCCGCGAGGACTTCCGGATTCCGGTCGTCGTGCGGCAGGACTACCTCGACGGCGGCGACGTGTCGGCGAGCCAACCCGTCGTCACGGGGGAGGCCGACAACATCCTGACGAATTTCGACTTCACGCTGGAGAACTTCGAGCGGGTCTTCGACGGTGACGAGTTCTGGCGCGTGCTCGGCGTGACGCTGTTCTACACCTTCTTCGGCACGATCGGGGCCATCTTGCTGGGCCTTTTCGCGGCGATGCTTCTCAACAAGGAGTTCCGCGGGCAGGGGATTCTGCGGGGTCTGTTCCTGTTTCCCT
>CAZPOK010000100.1:0-10493 GCA_964587905.1 uncultured Rhodobacterales bacterium
ATGGCGGTCAGCCTCGCTGAAAGTACGGTCAGGAGCCTTGCCGGGAGGTCAGGAGCAGTCCGAGGCACAGCCCGAGCAGGACGGTTGAAGTCTCTCGCCTCTCACACCCTCAAGAAAGTGTGAGAGGATGGTGCGTCTGTGCGCAGCCTTGTGTAGCGTTGCCACACGCATGAGGAATGAGCCGAGGTAGGACATGTCCCGCACTGAACCTGAGGACGCTGGCGCGGACCGCGCAACTCAGAGACCCGACTACACGGTCGAGATCGATGAAATTGCTTTGGAGGCCCGGCTCAAAGCGATATTTCCCGGCGGCGTGCCCAACGTCTACCGCATGATCCTTCGCAACTCGCGGGTGATGGCCGCGCTCGTCTCGATGAAGGAATACCTCGCCGGCGGAGAGCTGACGGAAACCGAGCGCTGCCTCGTCGCACTCGAAGTCGCGAATTACTGCGAATGCAGCTACTGCATCGTCGCGCTCAGCCACTACAGCGTGCACGATCTCGGCCTGTCAAACGACGTCATAGACGCCGCGGCGAAAGGCGAGATGCCCGGGGATACGCGGCTCGATCTCGTGGTCGGCGCGACGCGCGCGCTGCTGGCCAGTCGGGGCAAGCTTGGCCGGGCGGAGCTGGCCGGCTACCAAGATCGGGGCCTCTCCTTCGCCGAGATCCTCGAGATCATCGGGGTGATCGGCGAATACACCGTCGCGACCTTCTCCGCCAATCTCGACCGCACGCGAATCGACCCCGAATACCGACTCGGCTGAGGCTCAGCCGGAGAACGGCAGGGTCACGCGGAAGCATGTGCCCTCCGGCCCGGTCTCCGCCACGTCCAGTGCGCCGCCGTGGTTGCGGCAGAGCTCGTGGCAGATCCTGAGGCCGAGGCCGCTGCCGCCTTCGGTGCCCGAAATCTGATCCTCGCCGATGCGCGCTGCGACGCTCTGGAGCATCCCGGGCCCGTCATCGCGCACCTCGATGATGGCGCGGCCGACTTCGTTGCGCCCCGAGATCCGGATTTTTCCGGCGCCCGCGTCGAAGGCGTTGCGCACGAGATTGAGCAGGATCCGATAGGTCTGATCGAAATCGGCGTCGAGCAGCACATCCTCCGACGCCATGCCCTCGAGCGCCGCCGCGCCTCCGTCGGGCCCGACAGCGGTCGCCGCCAGTTCTTCGACCACGTCGGCGAGCAGAAAGCGTTCGCGGTCGGGGGCGGGCAGCCCGGCCCGGCCGGCCTGCACCGTCTGGCGACAGAGGTCGAGGGCGCGCTCCAGAGCGCGGGCCATGCTCTCCGAACTCAGCCGCACCCGGTCGTCCTCATGCGCGGCGAGCCGGTCGCACATGAGCTGCGCGGTGGCGAGCGTGTTCTTGAGATCGTGGGTGAGCTGGCGCACCGCCGAGCCGAGTTCGGCCAGCTGCCGCTCGCGCTGGTCGCGGATGACGATGAGCACGGCATCTCCACCGTCGCAATCCACCATGCGCGCCCGCAGAAGCGCAGGCACGGTTCGCCCGTCGCGCGTGCGGCAGGACAATTCGTCCGAACTCCAGCGACCCTCGCGCCGGACATTGGCCATGAAGCCTTCCAGCCGGGCGATCTCGTGGGGATGAATGTCGGCGGGGGTCATCTCGGCGAGCTCGTCGGCGGAGAAGCCGAGCAACTCCCGCGCCGCGCCATTGGCCGCGACGAACCGACCCGATCCCGCATCGATCAGCACGGCGGGATCGAAATTCTCGGCCAGAAGATCGGCGGCCGGATGGCCGCCCGTCACGGTCACGTTCATCCGTCCCCCCCGGGACTGGTCACGGCGTCTCCAGTTTCAGTTACCACATCGTGAGCGCATCGTCGCGTCAGGAGATCCCGTCTCGCTCAAAACGCCGTGAGCGGCGGAAGCCCCGCTGGTCCCGTATCGGCCGATGTGGAACGATCAGGAACCGCCTCTGGTCGGAAAAAGCATCTCATGATCCGTCGGCTTCATCTCGCGTTTTGGCTGCTGCTCGTCATCGCCGGTTGCGCCGGCCCGCACCTTGCCGAAATGCCCAACGTCTACACAGAGTCAAATGGCTATCCGGCCTCGACCGTCGCGCCGGCGGTCCGAACCGCGCGCCCGACGCTCTTCTTCGTGACCGACAGGGCACGCCTCGACGGAGGGCCGCCGACGCGGCCCTACGGCTCGGGGCGCTCTGCCGAGATGGTTCTGGGACGGGTGGATGTGCAGTTTGGCGAGGGGCTCGACTGGCCCGGCCTCGTCGCCGCGAGCGCTCGCGGCGGCAGGCCGGCCTCGATCCGCCTGACGCCCGTGGAGGTGACCGAGACGGTCCGCTTCCCGGCCACGCCGCTTCCCTTCGATGTCGCGGACGGACGGGTGCGTACGCTGCCCGCCGCGCAGGAGGCATGGAACGTGCAGGCCGAGGCTTTTCAAACGGAGATCGCGGCCGCGCTCGCCCGGACCGGCCGGCCGGAGGTGACCGTCTACATCCACGGCGTGGCCACGACCTTCGAGGAGGCGCAGGGGACACTGGCCAATCTCTGGCACTGGGCCGGGCGTCCGGGCGTACCGCTGCTTTATTCATGGCCGTCCGGAAACACCGGGCTCTTTGGCTATTTCCGCGACCGGGAGGCCGGCGAGTTCACGATCTTCCACCTCAAGCAGACGCTGCGGATGCTCGCCGACACGCCGGGGCTCGAACGGATCAACCTGATCGCCCACAGCCGCGGCACCGATGTGGCCACGAGCGCCCTGCGCGAGTTGGCCATCGCCGAGCGCGCCGCGGGCCGGGTGCCGCGGCGCTCTTTGAAGCTCGGCACGCTGATCCTGTCGGCGCCGGATCTCGACTTCGGGATCATGCAGCAGCGGCTGGTCGCCGAGTGGTTCGGGCCGGTGCCGGAGCAGATCAACGTCTACGTCAATTCGGGCGACGGTCCGCTGGGGCTGGCGCAGACACTGCTGACGGGGCAGCGCTTCGGGCGCATAAGGCCCGACGACCTCACCGACCCGCTGCGCGAGACCTTCTCGCGCATCGGCAACGTCCATTTCATCGGGGTGGAGGCGGCGCGCCCGGCGCTCGGCCACAACTATTTCCGCAATAATCCGGCGGTGGTCTCCGACATCGTTCTGACTCTGCGCCACCATGCCCCACCGGGCAGCGAGCAGCGGCCCATGCGCCAGCTCGATGTCAACTTCTGGTCGCTCCACCGTGGCTATCCGGCGCCACCGGAGGCGCTCCGGTCGGCTTCGGAGTGACGCCGTGCATCCGAGCTTCGGACTGTTTGCCGCGTGCCGGTGCCCGTGCAGACGGCCCGCAGAAGCCCGACCTCCCGTCTCGGCGCCGCCCCCGGAATCCTCTTAGCCTCTCGGGCCCCACGATCGAGCAGGCTGCGATCATGACGGGCCTCCGCTGGCGATGCGCCGGACCAAGACCTCTCTGCCATGGTCCGGCGACACCTCACGCCTCGATCGTCAGCGTTGCACCGGGCTCCGACGGTCTCGAGCAGCAGAGCACGACGCGGGTCTGCCGTTCCTTGGTGGACAGGACGTAGTCGCGGTGTTCGATGGGGGTGTCGTCCGCGTGGCCCATGGCGCAGACGCCGCAGATCCCGTCCGAGCATTTCGTCGGCACGACGATCCCCGCATCCGCCAGCGCCTCGACGGCGGTCTGGTCCGCCCGGACCGGGATATCCCGGCTGGAGCGGGCGAGACGCAGCGTGAACGGATGGTTTTCCCATGGCGGCGGCTGGGGGACGGAGAAGTATTCCCGCGAGAGGGCCTCCTCTGGCCAGCCGCGCGCATGGGCGACCTCGCAGACTGCGTCCATGTAGGCCGCGCCGCCGCAGGTGTAGAGCCGGAAGCCGTCGCGCCACGCCGGAATCAATGCCGGCAGATCCGCTCGTCGGCCGGCGCGGCTGAGGTGGAGTGCGGCCTGCGCCGCCCAGGGCGCGCGCTCGATCTCCGGCCAGAACGGGGCCGCGTCCCGCGCGCTGTAGTGCAGCCGGAAGTCGCGCCCGAGCGTGTGCAGGCGGTGCGCCATGGTCAACATCGGGGTGATCCCGATTCCGCCGCCCATGAGGAGCGAGAAGGGTGCCTCCTCATCGAGTGGAAAGTGATTGCGCGGTTCCGAGATGAAGACCCGCCGCCCCTCCCGGAACACCCGGTGCATGAGATCCGATCCGCCGCGACCGCACGCCTCGCGCTGCACGCCGAGGACATAGACCGACCGATCGGCCGGATCGCCCGCGAGCGAATACTGCCGCTGGTACTCGGGTGCGATGACGACGTCGACATGCGCGCCGGCTTCCCACGGGGGCAATTCCACGCCGTCGGGGCTGCTCAACTCGAATCTCACGGTGTCGGGCGACAGGTCATCCCGCCGGGACAGGGCGACCGGGTACACCGGGGGAGGCCCGTCGCGGAGCGCGGGGCCGGGAGCCAGACCGTCCGTCTCGCCCCTCGCGAGCCGGTTGCGGTATTCCTCCGGCGTGAGCAGGGACCGGTACCGGGCGATGCCCGCCTCGCGGTCGAGCGGGTGCGCGACGGGCAAGGGAGGTGGCATCGTGTCGGCCGGGTAGACCGCGAGCGTCTGATCCTCGTAACGCAAGTCCAGTTCGGGGGAGAGGCCCCGCGCGTGCGTCGCCTTCGCCGCGACGTAGCGGCCCGCGCCACGGTCGAGCTCGATGTCCCACCACCATTTCTTGACCGCATTGATCGAGCCACGCCCCGCGCGGTCGTCGAGTTCGGCGATGGCCCGCGCCGCCCACGGCGCGGCCATGGCGAGCCGGCGGAACGGTTCCTCGGCGAAAAGACCCTCGAGGTTCCACGGGCAGGTCTTCATGCAGCGCCCGCACATGCCGCCAGCCGAGTTCGTCAGCCTGTAGCGCGCGCATTTCTCGGCATCCGACTTCCAGATCTCGTAGCCGTTGTACATGAGCTTGGGGCCTGCGGTGATCGCGCCGGAGGGGCATTCGCGGGCGCACTTGTTGCAGGCCGAGCAGAATCGCTGGAGTCCGAAGTCTATGGGCTTGTCATGGGCCATCGGCATCGAGGTGGTGACGACGCCTGACTTCAGCCGCGGCCCGAGGAACGGGTTCAGGATCACTTCGCCGATGCGGGACACCTCGCCCAGTCCCGACAGGAGCAGAAGCGGCGGCTGGAGGACGTCGCCATCGAGTACCGAGTGGACGCGGGCCGAATAGCCGAGGCGCCGGATCTGCTCGGCCAGAACCCCGCCCAGCAGCGAGAAGCGCAGGTAGGCGCGCATCGACTGGGCGACCGAAATCCAGTCGTCGCCCGACGCCCCCTCCATCGTCTCGTGACCCTGGTCGAGAAGCAGAGAGACGCCGTTCGCGTGGTAGGGCGGGATCGGGTTGCCGCCCGCGTCGTGGGAGTACCAGGCCCACTCGGGCACGCGCGAAAGCCCCACGGCATCCGCCGAGAGGTAGTAGGCGGCACCCTTCAGGTTGTCGGCGTTGCGCCCGGCGTCCGCCGCTGTCTCGTCCACCGACCCCCGCGCCTCGCCGAACTGAAGGAGCAGGAGCGCGCCGAGCGCCCGGCGCGCGCAGGCGCCGATCGGCGACTTCATCACGTAATGACCGCCTTTCGCGGCCTCCTGCACCCCAGGCCCCATGTCGCCGAACAGCGCGCGGGCGAAGAAGTCCGCGCGCTTGGGAAAGCGGGGCACGCGCGGCTCGTCGATGAAGGTGGTCGGCTGATCGACGCGGGTCAGCGTCTCGAACGGGTGTGGGCCGAGGTTGTAGGGCCGCCCGGTCATCGGCGGGCGGCGGCGCGGCTCGTGCCCGGTGCGGACGCGCGCCGGGTCGCCCCAGGCGCGGCCCAGTCCGTGGGCAAGGGGACGGTCGGGCGCAAGCTCCAGCGTCGTCGTGACGGCTGCGAGGCCGTAACGCTGGCCGAGGAAAGGGTTCACCGCCACACCGTCCTCGATCCCGGCCAGCCCGGAGGAGGCCGCAAGGCGGGGCAGGTCGATGTCGGAAGTCGTGGCGCTATGCGCCCGCGCCTCGTGGCCGAGCATCCGCAGGTAGCTCGCCAGCACGACGGCGGTGTTCGCCGCAAGGAGCGCCGCACGTTCGGCCTGAGTGTCCGCGATCCAGTCGGTCCCCGGCTCGTCCGGATCCGGGTCGCGGGCATGGTCGACCATCACAACGACCGCATGCGTGTGGTGGTGGGCGGGTGCAGGCGCGGCACGCGCGGCATCGAGCACGTCGGCATAGATCGCGTCGATCCCCGCGGCGAAGCTTTTCGGCTGGCCCTGCTCCAGCTCTGCCCGGATGCCCTCGATCCCGGGGTTTCGGAAAGGCGCTTCGAGCCAGTGTCCGGGCCCGATGCGCGCCACGCCCATCATCGCGGCGTCGAAGTAGTAGCCCGCGGCTTTGAGGTGGTCGGAGCGCTCCACCGGATCGCGGGGTATCTCGGCCGGTCCGTGCGTCACGGCCCCGTCCCGCACGGTGTCGAACATCGCCATGAAGCGCGCCATCGCATGGGCAAGCGACCGCGGATCGTCGGGGGCGAAGGAGAGGGGCGTCATCGGCGGCAGCGAAGGAAGATCTGGCGCGGCGCCGCTCCGCGCCAGAGCCTCGAGGGGGAAGGGGCCGAGGTGCACGGGCCGGTCGCGGTAGGAGAAGAATTTCATCGCTGCACCCCGTCTACAAGCTGGTGAAGTCGCCGCGCTCGCCCTCGGCGAGGCGGTCGAGGCCGTCCATCAGGGCGGCATGTGTCGCGCTGTCGAGCTTCGAGACGAAATGCGCCGTCATGGCATCCACGCGGGGACGCGCCCGATCGACAACCTCCCGTCCCGCCTCTGTCAGACACAGAGCGATGGACCGTCCGTCGCCGTCGCCGTCCGTCCGAATGACGAAGCCTCGGGCCTCCATCCGCTTGAGAAGCCGGGACGCGGCAGGCCGCGTGATGCCGATGTAGTCGGCGAGTTCGGAGGGTGTGCGCACACCGTCCTCTCCAAGCCCCGTCAGCACCAGCCACATCATCCGCGTCAGACCCTCCTTTGCCAGAACCGCCTCGAGCCGCGTCTGCATGATCCGCGCCAGTCGCGAGATGCGGTAGCCCAGGCGATCGTGAAGCGTGTAGTGCGGCATGTCTCGGGCCCGTTCCAATTCGACGCTTGACGGAGTGATCTCCCCTCGGCAGTCTGTTAGTTACCAACGATAATCATAAGGCCGGCTTTGGCAAGGCCGTTTCGAAGCGAGACTTTGTGGCGCGGATGCCGTTCCGGACGCGCCCGACCAGGGAGGAAAACATGAAGATCACCCGTTTTGCCGGGCTCATCGCGGCGGCGGTCGTCGCCGCATCGCCGCTCGCCGCCAAGGAGCTCAAGCTCGCCCATTTCATGTCGCCCCAGCATCCGATGGATCAGAGGGTGATGACCCCCTTCGCCGCCAGGATCGGCGAAGTCTCCGGGGGAGACCTGACCGTGAAGGTCTTCCCGGCGGGGGAGCTCGGCTCGGGTCCGAACCAGCAGTACCGCCGCGCCGTCACCGGTATCGCCGACATCGCCTTCAACCTGCCCCAGTACACGCCCGCGCAGTTCAAGCGATCCGTCCTGCTGCACACGCCGGGGCTCTTCAGCGATCCCGAACAGGCGACCCAGACGATCTGGAGCTCGATCGATGCGCTGGCTCCCGACTTCTCCGGGGTCGAACTACTGGCGTTCTGGACCAACAATCCCTCGATCCTCTTCACCAGTGAAACGCCGGTGCGGTCGATGGCCGACATCGCCGGCATGAAGGTCCGCGTGCCAGACCCGGTCTCCGCGACTATCGTCGAAGCCTGGGGCGGCGTGCCCGTCTCCCTGCCGGCGACGGAGACCTACAACGCGATGTCGACCGGCGTGGTCGATGCGGTGATGATCGATGCTTCGGCGGTGGGCTCCTACAATCTCCAGGAAGTGACGAAGTACGTCACGTTGAACACACCCGGCGCGCTGTCGACCTTCAGCCTCATCATGAACAAGGGCGCATTTGACGCGCTCTCCGACGAGCAGCGGGCGCTGATCCGGGCAGAGTCGGGCGAGACGCTGTCGCTGGCGGCCGCCCAGGCGTTCAGAGCGGCCGGCGAACGCGGGATCGCGGCGCTGAGAGAGGCGAATGTCGAGCTCATCGAACTGCCTCCCGCTGCGCTTGAAGAACTCCAGGCCGCGATGGCGGGTCCTGTCGAGGCTTTTCTCCAAGACGCGGGGGAGAAGGCTGGCTTCGACGGTCCGGCTTTCGTCGCCGAGTTCCGATCGGCGTCGCAATAGGCTATGCCCGATCCCCACGCCGAGGATGACGGGGAAGAGGCGCCGCCGCGCCCACTTGGTCGGCTACAGGCGCCGGTAGTGTATGGTCTCGAGGTGGTGGGGGGGCTTGCCCTCGCAGCGCTTCTTGCCATCACCGTCGCCGATGCCCTTTTGCGGTCGCTGCTCAACCGGCCGATCCTCGGCGGCGGCGATCTTGTCCAGGTGGCTCTGGTCCTCGTGGTCGCCTCGGCACTCCCCCTGTCCATTGCCGCGGGGCGCGCCATCGCCATCGAGATGCTGGTCGAGCGACTGCCGCCCGCCCTGGAGACCGCGGTCCGCCGGCTTTCGGCCGCCGTCTGCGCGATCGCGTCGGGTTATCTCGCTTGGCGCTGCTACGTCAACGCGGGCGAGGCGGCGCTCTTCGGTGAGACGACGATGCTCCTCCAGATCCCCTACGGTCCGTTCTACGGCGCCCTGGCGCTGTCCTTCGCCCTGTCCGCCGCACTCTTCGCAAGCGGCGTCCTGCGCCCGGGGTCCGGCGCATGAGCGCCACGGCCATCGGGCTTCTGGGATTCCTCGGCCTGTTCGGACTCATGGGGCTCGGAGTGCCGGTCGGCATGGCGATGCTGATCGCGGGGCTTCTCGGCACCGCCGGCCTCGCCGGCTGGACGACGGCAGCCTACACGCTCTCAGGGCAGACCTTCGCGACGGCCTCGTACTACGAGCTGTCGGTCCTGCCGCTCTTCATCCTCATGGGCAATCTCGCGGCCGCCTCCGGGCTTTCGCGCGATCTCTACGAGGCCGCGTGGCGGTGGATCGGCCACGTCCGCGGCGGGCTCGCGAGCGCCTCGGTCCTCGGCTGCGCGGGGTTTTCCGCGCTGTCGGGCTCGTCCATCGCCTCGGCGGTCACGATGGGCAAAGTGGCATATCCGAACATGCGCCGCTACGGATACGGCGGGCGCCTCGCCACGGGCACGATCGCGGCGGGCGGGACGCTTGGAATCCTCATCCCGCCATCGACGGGCTTCGTCCTCTACGCGATCCTCACCGAGCAGTCGATCGGGCGGCTGTTCATGGCGGGCGTGCTGCCGGGGCTGATGCTCACCGGCCTGTTCCTCCTGACGATAGCCGTATTCGTGCGCCTGCGGCCTGAAGAGGGGCCGCCCGGTCCGTCCTTCACCTGGCGCGAGCGGATCACAGCGACAGGCCGCGCCACCGGCATCTTCGTGATCATCGGTCTCACGATCGGCGGGATCTACTCGGGATTCTTCACCCCGGTCGAGGCGGCCGGCGTCGGGGCCGCCTTCGCCTTCGTCGCCTTTCTCCTGCGCAGCCGGTCGCTGACCCTTTTACTCGACGTGGTCCGTGACACGCTGCGCACGACCGGCATGACCTTCCTCATCCTGATCGGCGCCGGGATCTTCTCGCCCTTCGTGGCGCTGTCGGGTCTTCCCGGCCTTGTCGCGGGGACGTTCACGGGTGCCGGGCTGGGCCCCCATGGTACGCTCTTCATCATCCTCGCGCTCTACGTGGTGCTGGGCATGGTGATCGAGGGGCTGTCTCTCATGGTGATCACCCTGCCGATCGTCTTTCCCGTCGTCGTCGCGTTGGGCTTCGACCCGATCTGGTTCGGGGTCATCATGGTGATCGTGCTCGAGATGGGGCTGATCAGCCCTCCGGTCGGCGTGAACTGCTTCGTCGTCTCCACCATCGCCCGCGACGTGAAGCTCCAGACCGTCTTCGCGGGCGTGCTTCCGTTCTGGGGCGCGATGCTGGTCGCGACGCTGCTGCTGGTCGCCTTTCCGCAGATCGCGCTTCTCATACCGGACTCGATGTTCGCCCGGTGATGCCGATCCGGCAGGGCCGGGCGGATGCATCTTTCCGAGACACTCATCGATTGCGCAGGTTTCCGCCAAAGGCCTGATCGAAGCGCCAGAAGTGTAGAGTCGCCCCCCCGGTGTACGGTTTTCTGAAACTGTAGTTTGGAGGATAGAGGCTCCTTCGAGGAGGAGCCATGACGGACGAACGAGAGATCGGGGCGGGCTTGACGGAGCGCGCCCACCACGCCGGTGACGGCAAGCCCGCCGCGCCGCGTCAGCGGCGCATGTCGGCGAAGAGGAAACGGGAGGCCGTGTTGCGGATCTTGCGCGGCAAGGACCTGGAACTGGTGAGCCGGGACCCCGGCGTCACCGCCGCCGGTCTGAGCGGTTGGCGCGACAGCTTTCTGGAGGCAGGCGCAGCATCGCTGAAAAGCCGCGC
>CAZPOK010000101.1:0-10482 GCA_964587905.1 uncultured Rhodobacterales bacterium
CGGTGCGCGGTGCGAATATGCGTGTTCGGGCATTCAGGCCAGAACTCGGAGCGGGACCTGCCCGTTCCTTGAGCACTGGGTCGAGACAACTGCGTAACGGCGTGCCGAGCGGCCTCTTGTGCCTTCAATGGTGTTGCCCTTCGGGACGGAAGGTCGTAACGCCCGCATCGAACATGGACCCGGATGCAGTTCCGGGTGGCTCTTCCGGCCGCCGATCCGCCGGACAACGACAGAAACGGTGCACCTGAATGCCGGCTTCGCCGCAGCATGGAAGCCGGATTTGGACACGTGATTCATGATCTCACTCGACGCTTACCGCAGCCAGTGGCTTGGCAACCTTCGCGGAGACCTTCTGGCCGGTCTCGTCGTCGCGCTCGCGCTGATACCGGAGGCCATCGCCTTCTCGATCATCGCCGGTGTCGATCCCAAGGTCGGGCTCTACGCCAGCTTCTCGATCGCCGTTCTCACGGCGATAACGGGAGGGCGGCCCGGCATGATTTCCGCCGCGACCGCCGCGACGGCGGTCCTGATGGTCACGCTCGTGCGCGACTATGGGCTCGAGTACCTGCTGGCCGCGACCGTTCTCGCGGGGCTTCTGCAGATCGCGGCCGGTCTCCTCAAGCTCGGCTTTGTAATGCGCTACGTCTCGAAGTCGGTGATGACGGGCTTCGTCAACGCGCTGGCGATCCTGATCTTTCTCGCGCAGTTGCCCGAACTCGACCCGCGCGAAGTGACCTGGCTGACCTTTCCGCTTGTCGCGGCCGGTCTCGCGATCATCTATCTCTTCCCGCTGCTGACCAAGGCGGTGCCCTCGCCACTCGTCACCATCGTGGTCCTGACAGCGCTGACCTTCGCCCTCGGCCTAGACGTGCGCACGGTGGGCGACATGGGCGCGCTGCCCGATACGCTGCCAGTGTTCCTGATCCCCGACATCCCGCTCAATTTCGAGACGCTGATGATCATCCTGCCCTATTCGGTGGCAGTGGCCGTCGTGGGTCTGCTCGAAAGCCTGATGACGCAGAACATCGTGGACGACCTGACCGACACGAAATCGAACCGGAACCAGGAATGCGTCGGCCAGGGGCTGGCGAATACCGCGACCGGTTTCATCGGGGGCATGGCCGGCTGCGCGATGATCGGCCAGTCGATCATCAACGTGAAATCCGGCGGCCGCGGGCGGCTGTCCTCCTTTGCGGCTGGGGTCTATCTACTGTTCATGGTCGTGGTCCTGGGCGATCTGGTGAGCATCATCCCCATGGCCGCGCTGGTGGCGATCATGATCATGGTCTCGATCGGCACGTTCTCGTGGTCGTCGATCAAGAACCTGACGGTGCATCCGCAGTCGTCTTCGATCGTGATGATCGCGACAGTCGCGACGGTGGTCTACACCCACAACCTCGCCATCGGCGTGCTGGTGGGCGTCCTCCTTTCCGGCATCTTCTTCGCCGGCAAGATCGCGCAACTGTTCAGCGTCAGGTCCGAGATCAGCGCCGACGGGCGCGTCCGGACCTATCATGTCGAGGGCCAGCTTTTCTACGGCTCCGTCGAAGATTTCATGGACGCCTTCGACTTCAAGGAAGCGCCCGAGCGCGTCGTGATCGACGTGAGCCGTGCCCATATCTGGGATATCAGTTCGGTGCAGGCGCTCGACATGGCGATCCTCAAATTCCGGCGCGACGGTGCCGAGGTCGAGGTCGTGGGCATGAACGAGGCGACCGAGACGCTGGTCGACCGGCTTGCCATACACGACAAGCCCGGCGCGATGGACACGTTGATGGAACACTGAGGGAGGGGGAGACATGACACAAAAGATCATCGCGCTGGTGGACGGGTCGATCTATTCCGAAAGCGTCTGCGACCACGCCGCCTGGATCTCCGGACGCACCGACGCGCCCGTGGAGCTGATCCATGTTCTCGGCCGCCGCGAGGCGCCCCAGAACACGGATCTTTCGGGATCTATACGGCTCGGGGCACGCTCCAAGCTGCTGGAAGAGCTGGCAGAGCTCGACGCGCAGCGCGCAAAACTGATCAACCACCGCGGCCGGGCGATCCTCGAGGATGCACGCGCCATTCTGGACCGCGACGGCGTGAACGAGATTACCACGCGGCTGCGCCACGGCGACATCGTCGAAGCGATTTCGGAGATCGAGACCGATGCGCGCGTGATCGTCGTCGGCAAGCGCGGGGAGGCTTCGGATTTCGCGAAGGGACATCTCGGCTCGAACCTCGAGCGGATCGTGCGCACCAGCCACCGGCCGGTCTTCGTCGCCTCACGCGCGTTCAGGCCGATCGAGAAGGTTCTGGTGGCCTATGACGGCGGCACCTCGGCGATGAAGGCCGTCGACCACATCGCCCGCAGTCCGCTGTTCCAGGAACTCGCGATCGAGGTGGTCACGGTGGGAGCCGACAAAGCCGAGGTGCGCAAGGGGCTGGAGGACGCCAAGGCGCTTTTGAATGCAGCCGGGATCGACGCCGCGATCCGCGTCGTCGATGGGCGCCCGGAGGAGGTGCTGGGCAAGCTGGTCGAGACCGAGAGCTTCGACATGCTGGTGATGGGCGCCTACGGTCACAGCCGGATCCGCAGCCTCGTGATCGGTTCGACGACGACCGAGATGGTGCGATCGTGCAAGGTTCCCGTTCTGCTGATGCGCTGACCGTGCCGGACGCGCCGGGGCGAGTGCTCCAGACGGGTCCATGGCTTTGCGAACGCGGCGACGCGGTTCATCGTCTGTCATCTCCGGGTCAGGCTGCGGCGTCCGCCGCGCGGCGATCGAAGACCGCCATCTGACTGGCTCCGCCCAGATCCGGGTGCGCGCCCGCGATATCCTCGAAGCGCGCGTTGTAGCCCCCGGCTGCGGCGGCGCGGGCGCCCCAGCGGCGGAATTCGCTCCGGGTCCATTCGAAGCGGTGCCCGGGGTGACGGAAGCGCTGCGAAGGCACGCCGAGAAGGGAGTTGAATTCCGCGTTCGGCGTGGTGACGACCACCTGCGCCGGACGCATCTCGTGGAACAGCGCGCGTTCGAGTCGCGACAGGGAGTCTGGCCAGAGATGCTCGATGGTCTCGATGAGAACGGCGCAGTCGAAACCGGCGAGGTCGGGCGCGGGCATCGTCATCGACGCTTCTCTGAGAACGATTTTCGGCACGCAGACATCAATGCCGGTCAGCCTCTGCCTCAACCTGTCGAGCGACGCTGTGCACACGTCGATCCCGACGATCTCCCGAGGCCAGGGCTCGACAGCAAGCCGCAGCAGGAGGTCGCCGTCGCCGCAGCCGAGGTCGAGCAGCCGTGCCGCGCCGGTCTCGCGGAGCACCGACTGCACGGCGCTCAGCCGCTCCTCGTGGAACCAGGTCGTCATGCAGGCACCGTCATCGGGCGGCGCATCAGGACGACGTCTTTTTCCGGCACCTCGCAAAACCACCCCCAGGATCGCGCGACGACGCGAAGCGTTTCTTCCCGGTAGAACACGACATGCGTCGGGTCACGCCGGTAGTGCCAGCCGGCGAAACGGTCATCGTCGGTCTGGAAACACGTCATCAGAGCGAGCCATCCGCCGGGACGAACAAGCCCGCGGAGAAAAGCGAACTCCATCGCGGGATTGTGGAAGTGTTCGGCGGTCTCGGTACAGACGACGAAATCGTAGGCGCGCCTCAGCGGTGCGGGGTCGGGCGCGAAGAAGGGATCGTAGAGCGCCATCGGGTGGCCCGCCTCCCGCAGCATCGCGGCAAGCGCCGGACCCGGCCCGCAGCCGTAATCGAGGCCTGATGCGCCGGGCGGAAGCCGGTCGAGAAGAGGGTCCGCGAGCTTTGCGAGGAACCGTCGGTAGCGTGGATCTTCGGGGTCGTTCTCGTGGTGACGATAGTGCGTGACTTCCTCGTGGCGCGCGGGGTGCTGGGAGGGATGCAGGAAGCGCGCCTGACAGGCCGGGCAGCGAAAGTAGTCGCGTCCTTCGACAGACAGGAAGTATTCCGCGCCCGCGGCACAGATCGGACAGGCGCACGCCGGAACCCCGGAACCGGTCGCCGCCGTGCGGTTCATCCGGTTGCCGCTCGCGCGAGATAGACCGTCTGGGTGAATGGCTGACCGGTGAGGGGATTGTCGAACGTCACGGGTTCGGCCCAGGCGTCCGGGAAAGCCTCGCCCAGACGATCGAGGGAACGCTGATCCGTCCGCTCGTTTGACCACAATCCGAAGATGCCGCCGGGCTTGAGGTGTCGCTTCAGCCGCCTCAATCCGTCCACCCGGTAGAAGCTGTCGCTCCGGTCGTCGAGCAGGTGATCGGGCGCGTGGTCGATATCGGCGAGAATCGCATCGAAGCGACGCCCAGGCCGGTCGGGATCGAAGCCCTCTCCGGCCGCCATCGCGAAGAAGTCGCCCTCGATCAGCCGGCAGCGTGGATCGTCCACCAGGGCCGTGCCCATCGGAAGGATGCCCGCGCCATGCCATTCGATTACCGGCGACAGATACTCGACCACCAGCAACTCCGATACACGCGCCTCCGCCAGAACAGCCTCGGCCGTGTATCCCAGCCCGAGCCCGCCGACCACGACGTCCCGAGCCTCACCCCTGCAGGCCTCTAGCCCGAGCTGGCCGAGAGCAACCTCGGAGGCGGTGAAGAGACTGGTCATGAGGAATTTCTGCCCGAGCATGATCTCGTAGACATCCACGCCGAGCCGCAACTCGCGGCGCCGGCGCAGGCTCAGCGCGCCGATCGGCGTCGGGCAGTAGTCCAGTTCTTGGAACAGACGGCTCATGACGTGGGCCGATCCGATGCGGACCGGCCATCTTTCCTCCCGATTTTCTCAATCGGGGCGTTATCGGCCCACAAGCCAGGAAACGCAACCGATCGCATGATGTCGAACCGGCTGACGGGATCCGGTCCGTCTGCGGCGATCACGACGTGATGCTGTGTGATTCCCTGGGAACCACCGGACAGGTCATGCGCAGTTGCTCCGGTTCGCCACCGTGCCGGTCGAGAAGATACTCCGCGGTCCACTGGCCCATCTCGCGGTGCGGAAGCAGAACGGTGGAAAGGGCGGGGGAGAGATGCTGCGCGATCTCCTGATCGTCGTATCCCATGACTGCGACCGACTCGCCGACGCGTTCGCCCAGCTCCTTCAGGGCCTCGTAGCACCCAACCGCCATCAGGTCGTTAGCGCAGAAGATGGCGCTTGGACGCAAGGGCTGGGACATGAGTTGAAGCGCCGCGCTTCGACCGCCGCTGGGAAGGAAGTTTCCTTCCACGATCAATGACGGGTCGACGGGAAGGCCGGCGGCGCGAAGGGCTCGCTCGTAGCCTTCCATTCGTTGGTCGGAAGCCTCCATCCATTGCTCGCCCGAGATGAAGGCGATGCGGCGATGCCCGGCCCGTATCAGTGCCTCGGTGGCTGCTTCGCCCCCGCGGCGCTCCGCTGGAACCACGGAAGCGAAACGTCCATCAGCGTCGTAGCAGTTGAGAAGTACCGCCCGGTGCTTGGCGAGAGCGTCGGGCGCGCGGACCCGCCGTGTCAGGATGGAGCCGTAGATCACCCCCTCCACGCGATCTGCCGCCCATTTCCGGAGGATCGCCGCCTCGTAAGACTCGTCGCCACCGGTCATGACGACTTCGACGAGGACGTTCCGCTTCCACGCGGCCTCCTGCACGCCCTCGATGGAGATGGCGGCGAAGGGGCTCGTCGCGATCTCGTCGATCATCATGCCGATCACGCGAAGGCCGAGCGACTTCGGCGGCCGTCCCGCGGCGCGGGGCCGGTAGCCCAGTTCCTCCACCGCCCCCATGACCCGCTTCCGGGTCTCCGCGCTGATGCGCATGTCCTCCATGCCGTTGAGCACGAAGGAAACCGTCGACTGCGACACCCCGGCGCTTACCGCGACGTCCTTCATCGTGATGCGGCCGGTCTGCCGTTTGCCGTCGTCTGCCATTGCTGCGCAACATATCACTTGCGCTCAGCTAATAAATATTGCTAAAAATATTAGCAACAGGAATCGGCGCTTTGGGAGGAGGCCGATGGTGAATGCCCACCGAAAACGTCCGTCTCTCGGGCAAGTGCAGGCCGCCTGGGTGCTGATGCTTCCGTTCCTGGCTGTCTACGGGCTGTTCCTCGTCTACCCTTTCTTCCGCGGCATCTGGATCAGCCTGCACGACTGGAACCTTCTCGCCGTGGCCTTCAATCCCGAAGCGAAGGAATTCGTGGGTGTCGACAACTACGTCCGCGTCATGTGGGGCCGCAACATCGTCTGGGGCCCGCTGGCGAGCCCCGTTCTCCAGGCTGCGGGGATCTTCGGTCTCGGACTCGCCATCCTCCTTCGCCGGATGAATCAGGTGAGCCGCTCGACCGCCATCGCCATCGGCCTGGCGGCGCTGCTGCTCCTTGTCCTCCCTGGATTTCATCCCGGCGAAGGAGGACGCTGGTACGACCGGCGCTTCTGGCCGACGGTCGGCAACACGCTCGTCTTCGTGGCGCTGACGGTGCCGGGCGTCACCATAACGGCGCTGATCCTCGCGGCGGCGCTGGCGCGCGAAACCCGCGCGATGGCCGTCCTGCGGACGCTCTTCTTTCTCAGTCAGGTCCTGTCGGTGACGGTCGTGACGCTGATCTGGCAAATCATGTTCTCGCCCCGGCAGGGGCTGATCGCCAACGTCACGCAGCTTTTCGGCGGCACGCCCATAAACTGGCTCACCGACGAGCAGTTCGCCATGGCGGCCATCGTCATCGCCACGATCTGGTGGTCGCTCGGGATCGCGATGATTCTGTTCCTCGCGGGCCTGCAGGACATCTCGAAGGACCTCTACGAGGCCGCCGCGCTCGACCACGCGACGGGCGCTCGCGCGTTCTGGCACATCACCCTGCCGAACCTGCAGCGCACGATCACGCTGGTGATCATCCTGCAGATCATCCTGCACTTCCAGGTCTTCGGACAATCGCATCTGATGACGCAGGGCGGTCCGAACGACGAGACGCAGGTTCTCGTGCGTTACATCTACCAGACGGCCTTTCGCGACAGTGAACTCGGCCGCGCTTCGGCGATGGCGGTGTTCCTGTTCGTGATCATGGGGGCGTTCTCGACCCTCCAGTTCCTCGCGGGACGGGAGAAGGACTGATGGCGTTGCGCGGATATGCCTGGCTGGTCGTCGCCCTCTCGATCCCCGCTTTCGTCTGGCTGGTTCCGACGATCTGGATGGTCTCGCTGTCGTTCCAGCCGAACGAAGTACTTGCCCGCACGACGTCGAGCACAGCGCTCGGCCTCGTGCCCGTGCCCTTCACCGCGCAGAACTACGCCGATCTCTTCGCCTTCGGGCAGACGCCGTGGTGGTTCATGAACTCGGTGATCGTGGCGCTGGGAATGACCCTGGGCGTGCTCGCGGTATCGACGACCGCCGGTTACGCGCTGGCCCGGCTCGACTTCCCCTACAAGGGTCCGATCGCGGTTCTCTGCCTGATCGGACTGATGGTGCCCGAGCAGGCCGTCTTCATCCCGCTCTACACGATGTTCGCCGACTTCGGCTGGCACAACAGCTATCACGCGCTGATCCTGCCGCGCATGGCGGTGCCGATCGGCGTCTTCCTGATGATGCAGTTCTTCCGGGCGATCCCGAAGGACATCGAGGAAGCCGCCCGGCTCGACGGCGTCGGCTGGCTGCAGATCTTCTGGTACGTGATGCTGCCGCTGGCGCGGCCCGCGATGATGACGCTCGCCATCCTCACGTTCCTCTACGCCTGGAACGACTATCTCTGGCCGCTCGTCTCGGCGCAGCAGCGGGAATACTTCACGATCACGCTGGGCCTCGCCAGCATCCAGTCGAACTTCGCGCAATCGGAAGGACTGGGCCGCGTCATGGCCTCGGGCGTCATCGCCTCGCTTCCGGTCGTGCTCCTGTTCCTGATCTTCCAGCGGTACGTCGTGCAGGCCATGACCGCCGGTGGAAGCAAGGGATGACTTGACACCAAAAGGGAGGAAACCCATGAGACATGTTCTGATCGGTGCGGCCGCGGCCGCGACCCTGGCGACCGGCGTGGCCGCCCAGGAGACCGAGGTGACGCTCGGCCGCTTCTTCGGCGCCTGCGAAGACGCGGGCAGCGATACCAAGGCCAGCGTCGGAGAGGCCTGCATCATCCAGTCGATCATCAACGCCGCGAGCGAAGAGATCGATGGTGTCACGGTGAACACCCTGCCGACCGACTGGGGCAACTACTACGACCAGATCAAGGCGGCTTACGCGGGCGGCACGCCGCCCGACGTCCACGTCATGCACCGCCACCGGGTGCCCGAATTCGCGGGCCTTGGCGCGCTTGCCGATCTTTCGGGCGACCTCGGGGCCGCGGGCATCGACCCCTCCGACTGGAGCGACAACGCACTGGCCGCCGTCAGCTACGAGAGCGGCATCTACGGCGTTCCGATGGATTTCCACGCCAATCTCTGGCACGTGAACATGGACCTCATGGAAGAGGCGGGCCTCGTCGAGAACGGCCGACCCGTCCTGCCGTCCTCGCCCGAAGAACTCCTCGACCATGCCCGGATGGTGAAGGAGGCCACCGGACAAGACTACCTCGCCGCCGATTTTGCGCAGTTTCCGATCGGCGTGCGTGTGGTTCTAGCGCTCATGTGGCAGCAGGGCGACAACATCTTCACCGAGGACGGCACCGCCACGGTCAACACCGAAGCCGGCAAGCGGGCGGTCGAGACGATCATCCAGCTTTTCGACGCAGGCTATGCGAACCCGCAGCTCAATTACGCCGACAGCCAGCAGGCGTTCCTGAACGGCGAGGCGGCGGTGCTGGTGAACGGCACCTGGGTCGTCGACTTCTATGCCGCCGAGGCCGCCAAGGAGGAGACCGGGCTCGACACCTACTACGTCGCCGACTTCCCGACCCTGTTCGAGCAAGGCGCGACCTGGGCCGACAGCCACATGTGGGCGATCCCTTCGACGCTGAAGGCCAACGATCCTGCGAAGTACGAGGCCGCGCTGAAGGTCCTCGCCTTCATCAACGATCACAACGTGGACTGGGCGCGGACCGGTCACATGTCCGTGCGCAACTCAGTCGTGAACAGCGACGAGTACCGGAACCTCCCGCACCGGTCCGAATACGCCGACACCGCGGCAATCGCGCGAGACACGCCGCCCTCGGAACGCTACGGCGCGATCCAGGACGTTCTGAACCGCGAGCTTCAGGCGATCTGGCTGACCGACAAGCCGGTCGAAGCCGCTCTTCAGGATGCGGAATTCGAGGTTCAGGACCTTCTCGACCGCTGATCCTGCCTGCGTCTCGCCCCTCGGGCGAGGCGCCCATCTCCCTTCAGACAGAACGGAAGACGGCGCGATGGACCGCTGGACAGAGGCCGAGGCGAACGCATGGGGTGCCGCCCGAAAGTGGGTCTGCGGGTTCAATTACCTTCCGTCGACGGCGGTCAATTTCCTCGAGATGTGGCATCGCGACACCTTCGACCGCGCCACGATCGAGCGGGAGTTGGGCTGGGCCGGGGACATCGGGTTCAACGCTTTCCGCATCAACCTGCACTTCCTCGTCTGGAAGCACGACCGGGACGGGCTGATGGAACGGCTCGACTGGACGATGGACCTCGCCGCGCGGCTTGGCATCGATGCGGTTCCCTGTCTCTTCGACGACTGTGGCTTCGGCGGGGACGAGCCGGTCTACGGCCCGCAGCCGGACCCGATCCCCGGCGTGCACAATAGTCGCGCCGTCGCGTCTCCGGGACGCGCGCGCGTCATGGACGCATCCGTGCGGCCCGAACTCGAAGCTTACGTGCGAGACATCGTCGGCACGTTCCGCGACGACCCGCGGGTCCTGTTCTGGGACCTCTACAACGAACCGGGCAACCGGATGATCTTCGGTCTCGACGGATTCGGGGAGTACGATCCGGCGCTCGCCGCACACAGCCGCAACCTGATGGACGCGAGCTTTGACTGGGCGCGCGACGAGGCGCCGGAGCAGCCGCTTACCGTCGCCGCTTGGACAACGCCGCTGCCGGGGACCGAACTGCCGCCCTACCAGACGGACATGGACCGCGCCGCGATCGCCCTCTCCGATATCGTGTCGTTCCACGCGTACTGGACCACCACGCACGTCGCACGGTTTATCGACCATTTGGCGCGCCACAAGCGCCCGATGGTCTGCACCGAATGGATGGCACGCGCGATCGACAGTCGGATTCAGCACCAACTCGGACTGTTCCACGACAGGAATGTCGGCAGCTTCCAGTGGGGCTTCGTGAAGGGGAGGACCCAGACGCATCTTCCCTGGCCGGTCGACCTCGTGCGGGCTCACGGCGGCATCGAGAACCGGGAGACCTGGTTCCACGACGTCCTCCACGAGGACGGCACGCCCTATGACCCTAAGGAAATCGAAACCGTGCGGCGGCTGACATCTTCGGGCCGTGCGGACGCAACGGCCGGAGGAGATCGATGACATGTCGGGAGTGACGCTGGAGACGGTGATCAAGCGCTACGGGGACGTTCAGGTCA
>CAZPOK010000102.1:0-10263 GCA_964587905.1 uncultured Rhodobacterales bacterium
GCTCGCGCTGTCGATCGTGATCCGCTGGCCCATGTCCCAGTTCGGATGCGACGAGGCTTCGGCGGGTGTCGCGGTCGCCAGCTTGTCCGCCGGCCAGTCGCGGAAGGCGCCGCCCGAGGCGGTGATGATTACCCGTTCGACCGCCGCCACGTCCTCGCCGACGAGGGCCTGGAAGACGGCGGAATGCTCGCTGTCGACGGGCAGCACCGTGGCCCCGGACGCCCGCGCGGCGTCGAGCAGCAGCGGCCCGGCGGTTACGAGGCTCTCCTTGTTGGCGAGCGCCAGCGTCGTGCCCTGCTGGAGCGCCTTGAGCCCCGGCGGCAGGCCCGCCGCGCCGACGATGGCCGACATGATCCAGTCCGCCGGGCGCGACGCGGCCTCGAGGATCGCCGCCTGACCGGCCGCCGCCTCGACACCGCTGCCCGCGAGCGCCTCCGTCAGGTCCGACAGGCATTCGGGATGCGCCGTCACCGCGACCTGCGCCCCGAGCGTCTTTGCCTGACTGGCGAGCTTCGCCACGTTCCGGCCGCCTGTCAGGGCCACCACGCGGTAGCGCTCGGGCTCCCGCGCGACGAGATCGACGGTGTTGCATCCGATGGAGCCGGTCGACCCGAAAATGCTGATCTTTCGCACCATCAGACCTGCACCGGGGGGAAGTCGATGATCTGCCCGACGATCAGCAGGAAAACCGATGCGCCCAGAAGCGCGTCGAACCGGTCGAAGAGACCGCCGTGACCGGGGATTAGGTTCGAGCTGTCCTTGATCCCGGCCTTCCGCTTCACCGCGCTCTCGGCGATGTCGCCGAGTTGCCCGGCCATGGCGACCGCGACGCTGATCGCGATGATCTGCGGCCCCGCATCCGTCGCCGACATGAACGCCCAGCCGACCAGCGCCCCGCCGACCCAGCCCGCGACGGTGCCCGCCCAGGTTTTCTTGGGGCTGATGCGCGGCCAGAACTTCGGCCCGCCGATGGATCGGCCGGCGAAGTACCCGAAGACGTCCGAGGCCATGACGATAAGCACAAGCCAGGCGAGCCAGACGAAGCCGTGGTCACTGCGCAGGACGATCAGGCCGAAGGCGGCGAGGATGATCATCACGGTGAAGCCGGCGTAGATCGCCCGGTTCATGCCGAGCCTGGGCAGGCCGGCGAGCGCGGGAAGAAGCAGCAGCGGAAGGACATAGCCCGGCGGGAGAAAGCCCGCGGCGAAGACCACCGCGCCCGAAAGCGCCGCGAGTGGAAGCGCCGCGCCCCCGCCACCGAGCATCCGTGCGAGTTCCCAGATCATCACGCCGGCGGCGAGCGCACATAGCGCCTGGAACCAGAGCCCGCCCAGCCACATGAGCGTCAGGCCGACGACGGCCACCGTGCCACCCGAAAGGAGCCGGGTCCTGAGATCTCCCCACTGCCCGGGGGGTGACGTCATCCGAGAACGGCACCGAACCGTCTTTCGCGACTCGCGAAACTCGTCATGACCTTGCGGAACTCGTCGGCGGTGAAGTCCGGCCACAGCGTGTCGACGAACTCGTATTCGGAATAGGCCGATTGCCAGAGAAGGAAATTCGAGATCCGCGCCTCGCCGCTCGTGCGGATCACGAGATCGGGGTCCGGCAGCACGCAGGTGTCTAGAAATCTGGCCAGCGTCTCGGCATTGACGGACTCGGGGTCGATCCTTCCCGCCGCGACCTCGCGGGCGAGCCGCTTGGTGGCCCGCGCGACCTCGTCCCGCCCGCCGTAGTTCAGCGCGACGGTCAGATGGACCACGTCGTTCCCCGCCGTCATCAGTTCGAGATCGTCCATCAGCGCGACGAGCGTTTCGTCGAGCCGGATGCGGTCGCCGATGAAGCGAACCCGGATGCCGTTGTCGACAAGCGTCTGCGCCTCCCGGGTGAGATAGCGCCGGAAGAGCTGCATGAGCCCCGAGACCTCGGTCTGGGTCCGCTTCCAGTTCTCGGTCGAAAAAGCGAAGATCGTCAGGTACTTGACACCCATGTGCCCGCAGGCTTCGACGATTTCGCGGACCCGCTTCGCGCCGGCATGGTGCCCGTAGAGCCGCGGCTTGCCGCGGGCCTGCGCCCACCGTCCGTTCCCGTCCATGATGATCGCGACGTGGTTCGGCACAGAGTCCTGGGGGATGTCCTTGGCCAACCGTCTGCTCCTGTCCAGCGGTCCGGTACTCAGACCTGCATGATTTCTTCCTGTTTGGTCTCGAGAGCCTTGTCGACCGCCGAAATCTGGCTGTCGGTCAGCTCCTGCACCTCTGCCTCCCAAAGCTTCTGGTCGTCTTCGGACATGCCAGCGACCTTTGCCTTCTTGATCTGGTCCATGCCATCGCGGCGGACGTTGCGGATCGCGACGCGCGCGCTCTCGGCATATTGCGCAGCGACCTTGGTCAACTCGCGGCGGCGCTCTTCGTTCAGTTCGGGAATCGGCAGGCGGATGATCGTGCCGTCGATCACGGGGTTGATCCCGAGACCCGATTCCCGGATCGCCTTTTCCGCCTTCCCGACCAGTGACTTGTCCCAGATGTTTATGGTGACCATCCGGGGTTCGGGCACGTTCACCGTGCCTACCTGATTGATCGGGGTCGACGCGCCATAGGCGTCGACATGGATCGGCTCGACCATCGAGGCGGACGCGCGGCCGGTCCGCAACGAGGCGAACTCCTGCCTGAGCGCCGTCATCGCGCCGTCCATGCGGCGTTTGAGATCGTCGATATCGATGTCCAGGTCTTCGTCGGCCATGGTTCCTGTCTGTGCCCTGCTCTTGTGTCCGCTCGTCGATGCTGCGCAGCTTATAGCGCCATCAGTTGACGATTGTATAGGTGCCTTGGCCCGACAGGATCCCCTTGAACCCGCCGGGTTCGTCGAGCGAGAAGACGATGATCGGCAGCCTGTTGTCGCGGGCGAGCGCGATCGCCGACGCATCCATCACACCCAGATGCTGCTGGAGAACCTCGTCGTAGGTCACGCGCTCGTATCGCGTGGCGTCGGCGTGCTTCTTGGGATCCTTGTCGTAGACGCCGTCGACCTTCGTTCCCTTGAAGATCGCCTTGCAACTCATTTCGTTCGCACGCAAAGTAGCCGCCGTGTCCGTCGTGAAATACGGATTTCCGGTGCCGGCGGCAAAGATGCAGACGCGTCCCTTCTCGAGATGGCGGACGGCGCGGCGGCGGATGTATGGCTCGCAGACCTGATCCATCGGAATGGCCGAGATCACCCGCGTGTGAACGTTGAGCGCCTCGAGCGACGACTGCAGGGCGAGCGCGTTCATCACGGTCGCCAGCATGCCCATGTAGTCCGCCGTCGTCCGTTCCATTCCCTGCGCCGATCCCTGCAATCCGCGGAAAATGTTTCCACCCCCGATCACCATGCAGATCTCCACGCCCATGTCGTGGACCGACTTCACTTCCTGCGCGATGCGCGCGACGGTCGGCGGGTGGAGGCCGAAGCCCTGATCGCCCATCAGGGCCTCGCCCGAGATCTTGAGAAGCACCCGGTCGTAGAGGGCGTCCGGCGCCTTGTCTTCCGCCGCCCGTGCCGCTGCCTCTGCCATGCCCTCGCCTCCACTTTGCGCTTTGTCGCAAAATGTCGGAAAAGCCCGCCGGGTTCAATCGGGAAGCGGGGGGCCGCGTGGCAGGGATGACGACGGCCGAGATACTCGCCCGGGCGGGCCGGGAGGCGCCGGTGCTGATCGCCGGGCCCACCGCGTCGGGCAAATCAGCGCTGGCGATGGAGATCGCACTCGCCCGCGGGGGCGAGATCGTCAACGCCGACGCGCTTCAGGTCTTCGCGGACTGGCGCATCCTGACCGCCCGCCCGACGCCGCGGGACGAGATGCAGGTGCGGCATCGCCTCTACGGCCATGTCCCCGGAGATCAGAGCTATTCGGTCGGGCAATGGCTTCGCGACCTCGCCCCGCGCCTCGAAGGCCAAAGACCCATTATCGTCGGCGGGACAGGGCTTTACTTCACATCCCTCACCAAAGGCCTCGCCGATGTCCCGCCGACGCCGGAGGCCATCCGCGCCGAGGCTGACGCGCGGATGGCGGATGCGGGCGCCGCCGCGCTCCTCGCCGACCTCGACGCGCCGACGGCCGCGCGGATCGACCGGTCGAACCCGGTCCGGGTGCAGCGTGCGTGGGAAGTTCTCCGCACCACCGGCCGGGGACTTGCCGACTGGCAGGACGAGACCGGCCCGCCGCTCCTGCCGCTCGACCGCGCGGTGCCCCTGGTCTTCGAGGCGCCCCGGGACTGGCTGTCGCCACGCATCGCGCGCCGGTTCGACGCCATGCTCGACGCCGGCGTGCTGGACGAGGCGCGCGCGAACGCGCCAGGCTGGTCGCCCGACCTGCCGTCGGCCAAGGCGATCGGCGCGGCGGACCTCGTGGCCCATGTCCGCGGAGAGATCCCGCTCGACGCGGCGCGGGACCGCATCCTCGCCCTCACGCGGCAATACGCCAAGCGCCAGCGCAGCTGGTTCCGGGGGCGGATGTCCGCTTGGCGCCCCGTCGGCCCGGATTGACCCGGATCCGTTTTTGGTGACAATCGAAGGCGGCGTGGGGGCGTCAGGCGGAGCAAGGCTCCGCCGGCGGCCTGCGTCCATGACCTGGGACGACGAAAGAGCTGGCCGCCGATGTTCGAAACCGCTGCCCCCGCGACCGACTTCCGCATGATGAGCCTTCAGCGCATGGCGCAGGGCGGCAAGTGGCGGGTCGAGGCGATGCGAAGCTACTCCCGCCCGCTGCTTTTGTGGTTCACCCGCGGTCAGGGCAGAATCACCGTATCGGGCGTGACCCGGGGCTACGGGCCGCACAATGCCGTCTACATTCCGGCGGGGACGATGCACGGCTTCGACATGCTGGGGCAGGTCTTCGGCCAGGCCATCCACTTCCCGCGCGGCGTGGACCTCGGGCTGCCGGGCGATCCGCTCCACCTGCGCCTCCGGGACGCGACGATGCAGGCGGAGATCACCGCGCTCGTCGATGCGATGGAGCGCGAGCTGAACCGGGCGCAGCCCGGCATGGACCGGGCCCTCTTTCACCACGCGGGCCTCATCGCGGTCTGGCTGGAACGCCAGGCCGCCGCCGAGCGGCCGGAGCAGGAGAAACGGAAGCCCCGGGCGGCGAACCGGCTCGCCGAGGCCTATACGTCGCTTCTCGAGCGCGACTTCCGGACCGGGAAGGGCGTCTCGGACTACGCCGCCGCGCTCGGCGTGACCCCGACGCACCTGTCGCGCGTGTGCAACGAGACCTGCGGACGGCCGGCGCACGGTCTCTTGCAGGACCGGCTGCATTTCGAGGCGCGCACGCTGCTCAAGGAAACCGGCCTGCCGGTCAAGGACATAGCCCGGAGCCTCGGCTTCACGTCGGCGGCCTACTTCACCCGCGCGTTCCAGGCGCGCACCGGTCTCACGCCGTCCGATTTCCGCGCACGCGGCGATCGCTGACGCGAGCTTGATGCTCCGGAAGGCACTTTCCGATTGCACTTCCGAGCGATGTCGTTTTTTTTGTAGTTAGATGTCGCAAACAGAATGCCGAATGGCGAATGCAGTCATTGACCGCGACGTGCGGAGAGTGCCGAATGCGCCCGGGGGCGCGAGGTGGACCGATACTTCTCCGGAAATCCAGAATGCGACAACGAGGGCCGAGACGCCCCGCCAGTAAACAGGGAGATCATGAATGTCTGACATGAAACATGAAGAAAGCGCCGTGCATCCGGCAGCGCGGATGTATGCCGAGGAGTGCCGCGAGGGCAAGCTGGGCCGTCGCGAGTTCCTCGCCCGCTCGACCGCTCTCGGCGTCAGCGCCACGGCGGCCTACGGGCTCATCGGGGCGCGGCAGCCCGCCCAGGCCCAGGCGCAGCCCCGGGAAGGCGGCACGATCCGCTGCCAGATGAGCGTGCGCGCGCTCAAGGACACCCGGACCGCCGACTGGTCCGAGATCGCCAACCAGACCCGCGGCACGCTCGAGTACCTCGTCGAGTACAACAACGACGGGACCATCCGCGGGATGCTTCTCGAGGGCTGGGAGGTCAACGACGACGCGACCGAATACGTGCTCCGCGTGCGTCCCAATGCGACCTGGAGCAACGGCGACGCCTTCACCGCCGAGGACGTGGCGCGCAACATCGCCCGCTGGTGCGAGCGCGACGTCGAAGGCAACTCGATGGCGGCCCGCGTCGCCACGCTGATCGACGAAGAGACCGGCGAGGCCCGCGAGGGGGCGATCGAGGTCGTGGACGACATGACCGTGCGCCTGACCACGTCCGCGCCCGACATCTCGATCATCCCCAACTTCGCGGACTATCCCGGGGCGATCGTGCACAGTTCCTACGATCCGGCGAACCCGAACGAGTTCATCGGCACCGGCCCCTACCTGATGACCGAACTCGAGGTCGGCGTCCGCTGCACGCTCGAGAAGAACGCCGATCACACCTGGTGGGGAACGGAGGTCTACGGTGGCCCCTACGTCGACCGGATCGAGTACATCGACTTCGGCACCGACTCGGCCGCATGGCTTGCCGCCATCGAGTCCGAGGAAGTCGACATGCTCCACGAGAGCGTGGGCGAGTTCATCGACATCATGGACGGCCTCGGGCTTCAGAAGTCCGAAGTCGTCACCGGCGCGACCATCGTCGTCCGCCCGAATCAGCTCGCCGAAGTCGACGGCATGCGCCCCTACGAGGACGTCCGCGTCCGCAAGGCGATCCAGATGGCGGTCGACAACGCGATCTGCCTGGAACTCGGCTACTCGAACCTCGGCATCCCTGCCGAGAACCACCATGTCGCCCCGATCCACCCGGAGTATGCCGAACTGCCGCCGCAGCCGGTCGATCCGGCGGGCGCCCTGGCGCTCATGGAAGAGGCCGGCATGGCCGACTACGAGCACGAGATCATCTCGATCGACGACGACTGGCGCCGAAACACCACCGACGCGGTCGCAGCACAGCTTCGCGACGCGGGCATCCCGGTGCGGCGGACGATCCTGCCGGGGTCGACCTTCTGGAACGACTGGACGAAGTATCCCTTCAGCTCGACGAACTGGAACCACCGCCCGCTCGGCGTGCAGATCTGGGCGCTCGCCTACAAGTCCGGCGAGGCGTGGAACGAGTTCGGCTGGGCCAACGAGGAGTTCGACGCGATCCTCGCCGAGGCGCTCTCGATCGCCGACGCCGACAAGCGGCGCGAGCTTTCGGCCCGCGGCCAGCAACTCATCCAGGAACAGGGCGTGACGATCCAGCCCTACTGGCGCTCGCTCTACCGGCACTACGTCGACGGCCTCGTGGGCGTCGACATGCACATCACCTTCGAGCACCACCACTACAAGTGGGGTCTCGCGGCCTGACCGCCTGATACCGGGCCGCGGCGACGACGCCGCGGCCCAATGCAACGCGCGGGGGCCACCCACACCACAAAAAACCGGCTCCAAGAGGCTCCAAGCCCGACCCGCGCAGACCGACGGGGATGCATATGGGACTGTTTCTGCTGCGCCGTTCTTTCGTGATGATACTCACGGCGCTCTGCCTGACGTTCGTCGTATTCTTCCTGACGAACCTCTACCCGAATCTCGAAAAGCTCGCGAAGACGCAGGGCGACATGCGGATGTCGGACGAGCAGGTCGCGTCCTGGCTCAATCGCAACGGCTATCTCCAGCCTCTTCCCGTCAAGTACGGCCAGTGGCTCGGCGTCCTGCCTGGCTTCGTCTTCGAGACGCCGGACGGCGACATCTCGGGGCGCTGCATTGATCCCGGCATGGACCCCGCCGACGCGCCCAACTTCTGCGGCCTGCTTCAGGGCGACTGGGGCACCTCGACGGTCTTCCGGGACGACGTCTCGAGCATCATCTCGACCCGGCTCGGGCTGACCGGCAAGCTGATGTTCTGGGTGATGGTGCTCATGGTGCCCTCCGCCCTCATCATCGGCGTCCTGGCGGGCATGCGCGAAGGCTCCCGCCTCGACCGCTCGCTCTCGACCTTCTCGATCGCGACGACGGCCACGCCGGAATACGTCTCCGGCGTCATCCTCATCACGGTCTTCGCCTCCTCGGCCTTCGGCCTCAGATGGTTCAAGGGCACGGCGACATCGGCCGCGGAAAACGCCAATTTCGAGAACTTCTTTCTTCCCGTGCTCACGATCGCGCTCTACGGCATGGGCTACATCGCGCGCATGACGCGGGCTTCGATGACCGAGGTGATGACGGCGCAGTACATCCGCACCGCACGGCTCAAGGGCGTCTCGTTTCCCAACATCGTCATGAAGCACGCGCTCCGCAACGCGCTGATCGCGCCCTTCACGGTCATCATGCTCCAGTTCCCCTGGCTCCTGAACGGCGTCGTCATCGTCGAGACGCTCTTCAACTACAAGGGCTTCGGCTGGACGCTGGTTCAGGCCGCGGGGAACAACGACATCGAACTGCTTCTGGCCTGCTCGGTCGTGGCGGTGTTCGTCGTGCTCGTCACGCAGCTGATCTCGGATATCGGCTACGTCTTCCTCAACCCGCGCATCCGGATCGCCTGAGGGAGGATCGACAATGGAACAACTCACCTGGACCGGCAATCTCGCCTTCCTCAACCCGATCTTCCTGACGGCTTCCGCGGTGCTGGTGATCGCCGTCGCGGCGCAGATCCTGCTGTCGCTCGTGCCCTCGTCCGGGACGCGGACGGGACCCATGACGCTCGCCGTGACGCGCGGCCCGGCCGACTATGCCGGGCTCGTCGTCAAATGGAGCTTCTCCTTCCTCGTGCTGGTCGTGCTGGTCTACCTGATCGGCGGCATCGCGATGCCCTCGCTCGAGGCCAAGGGCATCGTCGGCGGCATGTCCACGCGCTTCCTGCCGATCTGGATCGGCATGGCGATCGTGTTCGCGCTGTCGATCACCTTCAAGCGGCGTCTCGGCCTCTACGGCAAGCTCTTCGACAGCCCGATCGGCATGATCGGCTTCGGGATCGTGCTGTTCTGGGTGTTCGCGGCCGTCTTCGCGGACCTCATCATCACCCACGATCCGCTCGGGCAGGTCTCGGGGATGAAGAACGCGGTGCCGGGCTCGCCGATGCCGGCGGATTACGAGGGCTTCGCCTACTACCTGCTCGGCGGCGACAACCTCGCCCGCGACGTCTTCAGCCGGATGGTGATGGGCGCGCGGCGGGTGCTGGTGATCGCTCCGGCAGCGACGCTCTTCGCCTTCATGGTGGGGATCACGCTCGGGCTGCCGGCGGGATACTTCGGCGGCAAGCTCGACACCTTCCTGTCGTTTCTCGCGAACCTCGTGCTCGCCTTTCCGGTGATCCTGCTCTTCTATCTGCTCGTGACGCCGGAGATCCGCGTGACGGGCATCCCGATCATCCTCGCGGCGGTCCTGTTCCTGTTCCCGATCATCTTCCTGACGATCCTCTTCAACAGCCGCTACTTCACACAGCCGGCCAAGCGCAACCTCTACATCGGGATCACGCTGGTGTTCGGGCTCTGGGCCTACTCGGGCCTCGCCTTCAACATGGACCCGCTCGGCGTCTGGGGGATGGACGCGAACCTGCTGAACGTCTTCGTGTCGGTGGTCTTCGTGAACTCGCCCACGGTGTTCCGGATCGTGCGGGGGATCGTCCTCGACATCCGGACGCGGGACTACGTGGCGGCCGGCCAGACCCGCGGCGAGGGGCCGTGGTACATCATGCTTTGGGAAATCCTGCCCAACGCGCGGGGTCCGCTGATCGTCGATTTCTGCCTCCGGATCGGCTACACGACGATCCTTCTCGGCACGCTGGGCTTCTTCGGCCTCGGCGTCTCGCCGGAGAGCCCCGACTGGGGCTCCACGATCAACGACGGCCGGCGGCTGCTCTCGATCTACCCGCACCCCGCGCTCGCACCCGCCGTCGCGCTGATGAGCCTGGTGCTCGGCCTCAACCTGCTCGCGGACGGTCTCCGCGAGGAAAGCCTGAGGGACTGAGGACATGGCCCGCCCCCACCGACACGACCCGTACGCAATCCACACACCCGTCTTCGGCGGGTCGGAGGACTCAAGATGAGCGCCCGCGACTACGACGGACCGATCCTCGAGATCGAGAACCTCTCGATCTCCTTCTTCACCCGGCTCCGGGAAATCCCGGCTGTGATGGACTTCTCCTGCACCGTCCAGCCCGGTGAGGCCATGGGACTCGTGGGCGAATCCGGCTGCGGCAAGAGCACCGTGGCGCTTGGCGTCATGCAGGATCTCGGCGTCAACGGCCGGATCGTCGGCGGCACGATCAAGTTCAAGGGCCGCAACCTCAACGA
>CAZPOK010000103.1:0-10257 GCA_964587905.1 uncultured Rhodobacterales bacterium
AAGCGGAAGTCGGTGGCGCGGTACTGGTCGCCGAAGGCGTGGCGGCCGACGACGATGGGCTTGGTCCAGCCGGGGACGAGCCGGGGAACGTTGCGGCAGATGATCGGCTCGCGGAAGATCACGCCGCCGAGGATGTTGCGAATCGTGCCGTTGGGGCTGCGCCACATCTTCTTGAGGTTGAATTCCTCGACCCGCGCCTCGTCGGGCGTGATGGTCGCGCATTTGACGCCGACGCCGTGCTCCTTGATCGCATGGGCCGCGTCGACGGTGATCTGGTCGTCGGTGCGGTCACGCTCCTCGATCCCGAGATCGTAGTAGAGCAGGTCGATGTCGAGGTAGGGGAGAACCAGCTTTTTCTTGATGAACTCCCAGATGATCCGGGTCATCTCGTCGCCGTCGAGCTCGACGATGGGATTCTCGACGTTGATCTTTGTCATTCTGGTGGGCCTCCGGCATGTGATATTCGCGGGGTGGATAGCGGAACGAGGGGCCGCGGGCTAGTGGTATGCGACGGTATACCAAAAGTCGCGGGGTATCTCACGGTTGTCCAGGCAGAGAAGTTGAAGTATTTTGATCTTGAATCCTATCGCTTGCGTAGATTTGGACATTTGGGGACCCCACCCGATGAATGTTGACGTTCAGCAAAGCAATCACATCTGGCAAAGCCGGAAGCTTCACCTCGTCGCGCAGCCGTTCGCGCTGGCGGTGTCGCACAGTGCCGTTCCGACGGTTCTGGTAGATCTCAAGCTGCGCGATGCCCCCATCGTCTTCGCCAACGAGAGTTTTCTTCGCCTTGCAGGCTGGGACGAGGACGAGGTGCTGGGGCGCAACCTGCGGTTTTTCAACGCCGACGGGGCGGATGCCGAAATCGCGCAGCGGTTGGAGGCGGTGTCCGAGTCGGGGGAGTCGGAGTCCGTCGACATCCTGCTGAAGCGCAAGTCCGGATCGCCGTTCTGGGCCCGGGTCGACCTGGCGCCGATCTTCGATCCGGACGGGCGCGCAGCCTCGATGGTGGCGACGATCATCGACGTCAGCGACCGGGTTCGGGCGACGCGCGGGCTCAAGGCGGCGGAGGACCGGCTGGAACAGCGGGTCGAGGAGCGGACGGAGGCGCTCGAGCGGGCGCTGGAGCAGACCGAGTTCCTGTCGCGCGAACTCTCGCACCGCACGAAGAACGCGCTCGCCATTCTCGGTGCGCTCATCGCCGCCAAGCGGCGTCGCGCGGCGAGCGAACACGAGGCGGAGGTTCTGTCCGAGATCGGACGTCGCGTTCAGGCGATCGGGCGGCTGCAGGGCCTCCTCGACGGGGTCGACGGCGAGGAAAACGGCATCGATCTGGCGGAGTTCCTCTACGGGCTCTGCAAGGAACTCGACGGAACGGATGTGCGTGTTCATCTGCACGACTCGCCGCACATGAGCCTGCGGTCGAAGGCGGCGCTCTCGGTCGCGCTTTGCGTCACGGAGCTTGTGCTCAATGCCCAGAAACACGCCTTTCCCGACGACGCCTCCGGCGTGATCGAGGTGGGGGCGCGCGCGGAGGACGGGATGATCTCGGTCTCCGTGTCCGACGGCGGCAGGGGGCTGCCGGAGGATTTCGATGCCGCCCGGTCGACGGGGCTCGGCATGCTCGTGGTGATCAACCAGGCCGAGCAGCTTGGCGGCCGGATCACCTGGGGCCGGAGCGAAGACGGCGGCGCGCAGTTCACCCTCACTTTCCCCGGCTGACACGGTCCGACTTCCGTTCGCCCCCGGTGAGGCGGGTCAGGTTGGCGTCCTGCGGGATGAAGCGGGAGGCATAGATCCACAGGCCCGCAGAGGCGAGAATACCCAGGACGAGCACGATCCACGCGGTCCCGAGCGGCGTGCCGCCGGTCTCGCAGTCGGGTGTCGGGCCAAGCAGGAGCGCGAGCGCCGCGCCGGTCAGGAGAAGCGCGAAGGACGCGCGCTTGAAGAGACGCGAACGCATTCCGGGGCCGTAAAGGACGGCCGGCAGCTCGATCACGGCGAAGGCGACCCAGAGCACGGCGAGGGGCGCGAGGTCGGAAACGTTCAGCCGGGCGGCGGGCCAGAGGTTGTAGCCGGTGCCCTCGTAGCCGATCGCGCACTGGTCGGAGAGAAAGACGAGCAGCGCGAAGAGCGCCGCGGCGTAGCCGAGCGCGAGGATCAGCGCGAGGGTGACGCGCATCGGCACGCCGGGGCGGGGAAAGTGTGCCATTGAAGAACAACGCAGGCGAGGGCCGGAGGTTTCCCGCCGCAGGGCTTCAGCCGCGCCGGTCGAACCACGCGGCGACGCGGGGCGCGATGTGGTCCCAGAGCTTCGGCGCGCCGCGGCGCACCTTGCGGCCCACGCGGGCGTCGAGCTGGCCGGGTGTGACGTTGTACCGGGTCCACGACGCGCCGCCCGATTCGAGGTTCGAGACGACCGGCTGCACCCGGTCGAGGGACTTCGCGAAGACGGCGTCGTCGGTTTCCGCCGCCTCGAACTCGTCCCAGAGCGCGCGGTAATCCGCCGCCTGGTCTGGCGGGAGCAGTCCGAAGATGCGGTCCGCGGCGGCGCGTTCGACGCGCGCCTGCGCCGCGCGGTCGTGGTCGCCGTGGATCGGCGCGTCGCCCGCGTCGATCTCGACGAGGTCGTGGAGGAGCAGCATGCGCAGCACGCGGTCGACGTTCACGGGCCGCTCCGCATGTTCGGCGAGGGTCAGCGCGTAGAGGCAGATGTGCCAGGAATGCTCGGCAGAGTTCTCGCGCCGCGTGCCGTCGTGCAGCGTGGTGCCGCGCAGGACCGACTTCAGGCGGTCGGCCTCGGAAAGAAAGGCGAACTGGCGGGCGAGCCTGTCGTCCGTCACCGCGTCGTTTCGCCGAGGCGGCGGGTGACGTAGTCGGTCACCGTCCCGATCATCTGCTCCATGTAGGGGTCTTCGAAGAAGTGGCCCGCGCCCTCGATCTCCTCGTGGGTGATCGTGATGCCCTTCTGCTCGTGCAGCTTGCCCACGAGGCTGTGGGTGTCCTTCGGCGGGGCCACGCGGTCGGCGGTGCCGTTGATGACGAGCCCCGAGGAGGGGCAGGGCGCGAGGAACGAGAAGTCGTACATGTTGGCGGGCGGCGAGACCGAGATGAACCCGGTAATCTCGGGCCGGCGCATCAGGAGCTGCATGCCGATCCAGGCGCCGAACGAGAATCCCGCGACCCAGCAGTGCTTGGAGTTCTGGTTCATCGACTGGAGGTAGTCGAGCGCGGAGGCCGCGTCGGAGAGCTCGCCGATGCCCTGGTCGTATTCGCCCTGGCTGCGGCCGACGCCGCGAAAATTGAACCGCAGGACGGTGAAGCCCATGTTGTAGAAGGCATAGTGCAGGTTGTAGACGACGCGGTTGTTCATCGTGCCGCCGAACTGCGGATGCGGGTGGAGCACGATGGCGATGGGGGCGTCGGGGGTCTTCTGCGGGTGGTAACGGCCTTCCAATCGGCCGTCCGGGCCGGGGAAAATCACCTCGGGCATGTCTGTCCCTGTCTTTCAGCGAGATCCGGCACGTCCAATCTTGACGGATTTGCTCGGATACCTTAGAACTCTTCTAAATTGTGGCGGCGCCCGGTTTTCGGGGGTGCAGAGCACCTATGATGCCGTGCCCGCCGCGTCAATCTTTTCCGAGGTCTGGCGGGGCCCGAGCCATGAAACTGAGCACCAAGGGGCGTTACGCGATGGTGGCGCTGACCGATCTCGCGACGGCGCCGGAGGGCGCGTTGCTGTCGCTGGCGGAACTCTCCAAGCGGCAGAACATTTCGCTGCCCTATCTCGAGCAGCTTTTCGTGAAGCTGCGCCGCGCGGGCCTCGTGGACAGCGTGCGGGGGCCGGGCGGCGGCTACCGGCTCGGCCGGGCGGCGTCCGAGATCCGGGTGTCGGACATTCTCGGGGCGGTCGACGAGACGGTGAGCGCGATGCACACCGGCGCGGGCGCGAGCGGCGGGCTGTCCGGGTCGAAGGCGCAGTCGCTGACGAACCGGCTCTGGGAGGGGCTTTCGGCGCATGTCTACGTTTTCCTGCACCAGACCCGGCTGTCGGATGTCGTGGGCAACGAGCTCGCCCCCTGTCCGGCGGTGCCGGCGATCCTGACGGTGGTGGACGAGGGGTGAGGGGCCGCCGCGATATCGACGCGCCTGCGGCGCGACGGTTTTCTGTGACGCCGCGTGCCGCGGCGCGTGCCTCCGGCGGGAGTATTTTCCCCGAGATGAAGGAGCCTTCGGCGTGAACGGGCGGGTCTATCTCGACTGGAACGCGACGGCGCCGCTGCGGCCTGAGGCGCGGGAGGCGATGATCGCCGCGCTGGACCTCGTGGGCAATCCGTCCTCGGTGCATGCCGAGGGGCGGGCCGCGAAGGCGCTGGTCGAACGGGCGCGCGCCGACGTGGCCGAAGCCGTCGGCTGCAAGCCCGCGGAGGTCGTGTTCACCAGCGGGGCGACCGAGGCGGCCTCGGTGCTTTCGCGGCGGCACGATGGCCATGCGGTGATCGTGCAGGACACCGCGCACGATGCGATCCGGTCGCATCTCGACCTGACGGGAGCCGAGGCGCGTCCGCACGGTCCGGGGCACACGCTGGCCATGGGGCTTGCCAACTCCGAGACGGGGGTGGTGACGCCGCCGCCGGAGAGGGTCGACGGGCAATGGCTCTGGGAACGGTTCAGGGCGGACCGGCTCCTGCTCGACGTCACGCAGGCGGTGGGGCGGATGCCCTTCTCCTTTGCATGGTCGGGGGCGGATTTCGCCGTGCTGTCGGCACACAAGCTGGGCGGTCCGAAGGGGGTGGGCGCGCTGATCGTGCGCGACGGAGCCGACATCGAGGCCCTGTCGACGGGCGGGGGCCAGGAGATGGGGCGGCGGTCGGGGACCGAGAACGTCACGGGCATCGCCGGGTTCGGGGCGGCGATCCGGGCCGCGATGCGCGACCTGGACGCGGGCGTCTGGGCCGAGGTCGAAAAACTTAGAAATATTCTAGAAACAACACTGGCCTCCGGGGCGAGGGAGACTATTTTTGTCGGGAAAGGCGAGGAGCGGCTTGCAAACACCTCCTGCTTCGCGGCGCCCGGATGGAGGGGCGAGACGCAGGTGATGCAGATGGATCTGGCCGGGTTTTCGATCTCCGCGGGGTCGGCCTGTTCCAGCGGGAAAGTGAAGGAAAGCCGGGTGCTCCGCGCCCTTGGATACGACGAGACGGTGGCGAGGTGCGCGATCCGCGTGTCCCTCGGGCCGGAGACGACGGAAGACGAGATCTCGCGCTTCGCCGGGGCCTGGCTTCAGGCCCACGAGCGGTTCAGGGCGCGGGCGGCATGAGGAAGGGAAGTTCGGACATGGCAGCACTCGACAACATCCGAGAAGGCGTGGACCGGGAGACGGTGAAAACCGTCGAGTCGATGGCCGGAAAGTACAAGTACGGCTGGGAGACCGAGATCGAGATGGACTACGCGCCGAAGGGCGTGAACCGGGACATCGTGCGGCTGATCTCGGACAAGAACGGCGAGCCGGAGTGGATGACCGAGTGGCGCCTGAAGGCCTTCGAGCGCTGGGAAGGCCTGAAGGAGCCGGAGTGGGCGATGGTCCACTACCCCAAGATCGACTACCAGGAGCAGTATTACTACGCCAAGCCCAAGAGCATGGCGGAGAAGCCCAAGTCGCTCGACGAGGTCGATCCGAAGCTTCTTGAGACCTACCAGAAGCTCGGCATTCCGCTGAAGGAGCAGATGATCCTCGCGGGCGTCGAGGGGGCGGAGGACGCGCCTGCCGAGGGCCGCAGGGTCGCCGTGGACGCGGTGTTCGACAGCGTGTCGGTCGGGACCACCTTCCAGAAGGAACTCGCCAAGGCCGGGGTGATCTTCTGTTCGATCTCGGATGCGATCCGCGATCATCCCGAGCTGGTGAAGAAGTACTTGGGCAGTGTCGTGCCGATCACCGACAACTACTTCGCGACGCTCAACTCGGCGGTCTTCACCGACGGCTCCTTCGTCTACGTGCCGCCGGGCGTGCGCTGCCCGATGGAGCTCAGCACCTATTTCCGGATCAACGCCGAGAACACCGGCCAGTTCGAGCGGACGCTGATCATCGCCGACAAGGGGAGTTACGTCTCCTACCTCGAGGGGTGCACGGCGCCCAGCCGCGAGACGCATCAGCTGCATGCGGCGGTCGTCGAGCTCGTGGCGCTGGAGGATGCCGAGATCAAGTACTCGACGGTGCAGAACTGGTATCCGGGCGACGAGGAAGGCCGGGGCGGCATCTACAACTTCGTCACCAAGCGCGCCGACTGCCGGGGCGACCGGTCGAAGGTGATGTGGACGCAGGTCGAGACCGGCTCTGCGGTGACGTGGAAATATCCCTCCTGTATCCTGCGCGGCGACGACAGCCAGGGCGAGTTCTACTCGATCGCGATCACCAACAACTACCAGCAGGCCGATACCGGCACCAAGATGGTGCACCTCGGCAAGCGTACGAAGAGCCGGATCGTCTCCAAGGGTATCAGCGCGGGGCACGCGCAGAACACCTACCGCGGGCTCGTCTCGATGCATCCCAAGGCCAAGGACGGGCGCAACTACACCCAGTGCGACAGCCTGCTGATCGGCTCGGAATGCGGGGCGCACACGGTTCCCTACATCGAGGTGAAGAACAACTCGAGCCGGGTGGAGCACGAGGCGACAACGTCGAAGGTCGACGACGACCAGCTCTTCTACTGCCGGAGCCGCGGCATGGACGAGGAGGAGGCCGTGGCGCTCGTGGTCAACGGCTTCTGCAAGGAAGTGCTGCAGGCGCTGCCTATGGAGTTCGCGATGGAGGCGCAGCAGCTGGTGGCGATTTCGCTCGAGGGCAGCGTCGGTTGACGCGCGAGGGCGCACACGACGCCCGGCGCCGGCGGCCGCTGGCGTTCGGGCACCACTGGCGCCTCGCCAACGAGACGCAGGCGATGAGCCTCGTGCTTGCCGGTCTGATGGTGGTGTTCGCGCTGTCGATCGCGCATGACGAACTCGTGCAGGAGATGATCGAGTTCGGGTGGATAGAGGAGCGTTTCAGGGAGATCGCGGAGATCCTATTCGGGATCGTGGTTTTCGCGGCATGGACGGGTCTCATTCTGACGTTCGCGACGCTTGTCCGCAAAGCCGCGCCCGAGAACCACGGGGACCGGACGGGCTGACGACCTGGAGGCGATGCCGCCGGGCCCTGATCACAGAGTAGGACCAGACATGATCGTGACGACGACGCCTTCGGTCGAAGGCAGGAAGATATCGACGTATCACGGCGTCGTCGCGGGTGAGGCGATCCTCGGGGCCAATGTGATCCGCGATCTTTTCGCCGGCATCACGGACATACTCGGCGGACGGTCGGGCGCCTATGAGCAGGAACTCGGACGAGCGCGGGAGATCGCGCTTGGCGAGCTCGAGGACCGGGCGGCGGCGCTCGGCGCGAATGCGGTGGTGGGTGTCGATCTCGATTACGAGGTCATCAACAACATGCTGATGGTCTCGGCGAGCGGAACGGCCGTGACGGTGGGATGATCGATCTTGTGACGCAGAAGACGCCCTTGGGAGCGCCCGACGGAGCGGAGGCACCTGCCGAGCCGCCCCGGCTCACCCTGCCGGCCGATGAGGCCGCGTGGGTGCGGGAAGCCTACGCCGGTGCCGGTGCGATCCTCGAGTATGGCTCGGGCGGCTCGACGGTGCTCGCGGCCGGAATGCCCGGCAAGACGGTCTTCTCCGTCGAAAGCGACCGTGGGTGGGCCGCGCGTATGGAGGCATGGTTCGAGGCGCATCCTCCGGCGGCGCGCGTCATCGTCCACCACGCCGATGTCGGTCCGACCAGGAAGTGGGGAATGCCCATCTCCCAGGAGCACTGGCGGACCTTCCACCGCTATCCGCTCTCGGTGTGGGACCTGCCGGATTTCGTGCATCCCGACGTCGTGTTGATCGACGGACGGTTCCGGGCGGCCTGCCTTCTGGCGGTTCTCTACAGGGCGAGCCGGCCGGTCACCGTGCTGTTCGACGATTACGGGAACCGTCGCGGCTATCACCGCGTCGAGAGTTTCGTGAAGCCCATGGAGGTGCGCGGTCGCATGGCCCGCTTCGAGATCGAACCGCAGCCTTTTCCGGCCGCGCGCATGACCGAGGTGTTCGACATCTTCACGAGGCCGCTGTGATGACCGTGCTTCCCGCCACCCGTGCCAAAATCTCCCCGGCGCCGTCACGGAATTGCCTCACTGTTTTACGACAGAGTGAAAAACGCACGTGGCGGGAGAGTGAGGACAATGGCCAGACTGGAGGATGCGCAGCGGCAGACGTTCGAGTCGCGCCTGAAGCGGATCAACAAGGGCGGTGCGAACACAGCCGGGACAGTCGTTGTCGGGCCGCCCGAGGATCCCAAGAAGGCCAAGCGGCGCAGCCGCAAGTATCGCCGCCCCGGCAACGGCTTTTTCGCGCGGCTGTCTGCGGCCTTCGGGCATCTCTTTCTGGTTCCGGTGAGCTTCGCGCTCGGCGCCTTCGCGATGCTGACCGGCGTCGTGGCGGCCTTCCACATCGACAGGCTCGCATTGGTCGACGTGAGCGAGGCGAGCTTCCTCTCCACGATCTCGGCGCAGTCTGCCCTGATCGTGGCGTTCCTGCTGGCGCTTGCGTTCGGCTGGCTCTTCCGGCTGGCGAGCGGTCCGCGCAAGATCGGGCTCTTGGCCGGACTGGCCGCGGCCTTCATCCTGCAGGACACGGTGATCCAGACCTATCCCGACGTCTTCGCGCGTCTGATGTCGGACGAGATCACCATCGACGCGGCCATCGCGGCGTTCCAGCCGAGCTGAGCCCCACCGAATTCACCCTGAAAGACGAGGGACGTCGCGCTGGCGCGGCGTCCCTTGCTGCGTTCTGAAAAGCGAGGACACGACATGCTTGAAATCAAGAATCTCCACGTGAAGCTTGAAGAAGAGGACAAGGAGATCCTCAAGGGCGTCGATCTCTCGGTCAAGGCGGGAAACGTCCACGCGATCATGGGCCCCAACGGGTCGGGGAAGTCGACGCTTTCCTACGTTCTTTCGGGCCGCGAGGGCTATGCCGTGACCGACGGCAGCGCGACGCTCGATGGCGAGGATGTTCTCGAGATGGAGCCGGAAGACCGCGCCGCGGCGGGCCTGTTCCTGGCGTTCCAGTATCCCGTCGAGATCCCCGGCGTCGGCAACATGACGTTTCTGCGGACAGCCCTCAACGCCCAGCGGAAGGCGCGCGGCGAGGAGGAGATGAATGCCGCGGACTTCCTCAAGCTGATCCGCGAGAAGGCGAAGACGCTCGATATCGACGCCGACATGCTGAAGCGCCCGGTCAACGTGGGTTTTTCTGGCGGTGAGAAGAAGCGCAACGAAATCCTGCAGATGGCGGTGCTCGAGCCGCGGATGTGCATCCTCGACGAGACCGACTCCGGCCTTGACGTGGACGCGATGCGGCTTGTCGCGGACGGGGTGAACGCGCTGCGGGATGCCGGGCGCGGCTTCCTCGTCATCACGCATTACCAGCGGCTTCTCGACCATATCGTCCCGGATGTCGTGCACATCATGGCCGACGGGCGGATCGTCAAGACGGGCGGCCCTGAGCTTGCCCTCGAGGTCGAGAAGAACGGCTACACCGACATTCTTGCGGAGACGGCGTGATGGCACTTCCCCAAGCGAAACTCGACGCGACCGAGGCGCGGCTCACCGATGTGGCGCTTCCCGACGCGGCGCACTGGGCGCGGGCAGCGCGCGAGGACGCGCTGGGCCGGCTGCGCGCCATGGGCCTGCCGGGCCGTCGCGACGAATACTGGCGCTTCACCGACCCGACGACGCTGAACGTGGCGGAGACGCCCGAGGCCGCCGTGTTCCACGACGAGGACGCGCCGATCTTCGGGCGCCTCGACCGGCTGAAGCTCGTCTTCGTGGACGGCGTGTTCGATGCCGACCAGTCGGATCCGCTCGAGGGCGAAGGGCTCGAGATCGAGCGGCTCGCGGATGCGATGCAGACCGACATCCACTGGGCGCGCGATCTCTACGGCGTGCTCGAGGCGCGGGGCCAGACACCCGTGCGGCGTCCCTTCGCGGTCCTGAACACCGCGACGGCGACGGACGGCGTCGTGATCCGCGTGACGGGCAAGGTGAGGAAACCCGTCTCGCTGGTCTATCTGCACCAAAGTCCGACGTCGGACGCGACGCTGCACCATCTGGTGAAGCTCGAGGCGGGGGCGGAGCTGACCGTGGTCGAGAACGGTCCGGC
>CAZPOK010000104.1:0-10150 GCA_964587905.1 uncultured Rhodobacterales bacterium
GGCATTGTCGGCGACGACCACCTCAACATCTTCGCCCACCTGGGGCATCAACGCGTCCAGACAACGCCGGAGCCGCGGCACGTCGTTGTAGTGCGGGATGATGACGGCGATCTCTGGCATGCCGCTCGGTGTTCCTGAATCGTGTTCGCTCTGGCACGGAATGGCGACATTGACCAGATCGTGCGTGTGCTTGGTGCGCCGGTCTTGCATCCGCGCCACGTCACGGTCAGACCAACCGCATGAACGCGCCCGAGATTTCGATCGTCGTCATCAGCTACAACACCCGCGACATGACCCTCGCGTGTCTGGCGTCGGTCCATGCGGAAACCAGAACGCCCTTCGAACTGATCGTCGTCGACAACGCCTCCTCGGACGGATCGGCCGAGGCGATCGCGGAGGCCTTCCCGGACGCCATCCTGATCGCAGAACGTCGCAACCATGGCTTTGCGCCCGCTCATCGCATCGCGACCGCGCATGCCACGGCACCCTGGCTGCTTCTCCTCAACCCCGACACCGTGGTCCTGGACGGTGCCATCGACAAACTCCTCGCCTGCGCGGACCGGGCTCCCGATGCCGGCATCTGGGGCGGACGAACCCTCTTCGCGGACGGGAGCCTCAATCCCGGCTCGGCCTGGGGCCGGATGACGCTGTTTTCCTCCATCTCCCGCGTCCTCGGTCTTTCCACCATGTTCCGCCGCTCGTCACTCTTCAACTCCGAGGAAATCGGCGGCTGGGACCGCAGCACGCCCCGAGAGGTCGACATCGTGTCGGGCTGCTTCTTCCTGATGCGGCGCGCCGACTGGGACCGTCTCGGCGGCTTCGATCCGGCCTTCGTCATGTACGGGGAGGAAGCCGACCTCTGCCTCCGCGCCCGCGACGACGGGCTCCGTCCGAGGATGACGCCCGAGGCCACGATCATCCATCACGGTGGCGCCAGCGAGGCGGTGCGCGCCGACAAGATGGTCCGGTTGATGCGGGCGAAGACCGAACTCATCCGGCGTCACTTTCACCCCGCCACACGACGGCTGGGCGCCGCCCTCTTCGCGGTCTGGCCGCTCAGCCGCGCTCTCGGATGGGGACTTCTCGCCCTGACCGGACGCCGCGGTGCCGCCGAAAGGGCCGCCACCTGGCGAGAGATCTGGCGTCGCCGGGGCGAGTGGACCGGCGGCTACTCGGCCTAGCCTTCGCCGCGCCGCGCGGGCTGACCGATTCCGGCTCGAGGGGGAAAGAGGTCCACGGGCGACGACCAAGCGGCCCCCTCGCCCGTCATTGTCGACCCATGGTGTTCATTCGGCGCCCGGATGGCCAAAGGATTTGTCGAACCCTCTCCCATGGGCGGTAATGCCGTCACGGATCGCGTGGCCGTCATCAGAGCCTGATGTCGTTGCCGCGACCCGGACGGTGCCGCTTGGCACCGTGTTGTGTGTTCCCGGAGGTGCCGGTCTGTCCGGCACCGAACTCCGGATGGGGGTGGGATGGATCGGGTCCTGGCGTCTGCCAGGCCCGGTCCGTTCGCACCAGTTGGTACGAGTGCTCGGAGGTTGAGTCATGGCATCACCGCTGATTCCTATCGGCGTCCGCGAACGGCCCGCGGGCCCTGAAGAGGCGTCGGCGGGCGCCACTTTCGACGAGAGCGACGCACCCGAAGCGGCGGTCGAGATGAGCTTCGTGGGGATCGAGAGCCGGACCCGGCTCACGACGTCCTTCGGCGACGTTCCCGCGCATCTGCTGCGCGTCAACGACTCCCTGCGCACCGCGGACAAGCGCTACGTCAAGATCCGCAAGATCGACGTTCTCAAGCTCGACCACGACTTCCTTCGCTTCCACCCGGGCGCGCAGCCGGTCCGGATCGGGTCGAGCGCGCTCGGGCCGGGTCTGCCGCAACAGGATCTCTACCTTGCGCCGCATCAGGTTCTCTTCGCCGGCGCCAGATCCTTCGAGACGAAGGCGGTCACCGCGGCCTCTCTGCTGTCGCGACCGCGGGTCGGGCGGGCACCCTGCGAGCAGGTGTCCTACTACCGCCTGATTCTCGATACGGACGCGTCGATCTTCAGCGAGAAAACCCTCCTCCGGATCGAGATGCCCTCAGGCCCCGCCTGACGCCGGTTCATCGTCCGGCCGGTGGATCGTCGCGCGGGAGCGTCCGGCGAGCTTCGACCTGTAGAGGGCGACGTCGGCGTCCCGGAGCATCGAATCGAGATCCGGCCGCTCATAGACCATCGAGGTCGTCACACCGATGCTGGCCGAGATCTTGCAGTCCACGCCTTCGTAGGAGATCGGGGATTCGAGCGTCTCGATGATGCGTGCGGCAACGGCACCGAGTTCGGTGTCCCCGATCATGTCCCTCAGGACGAGCACGAACTCGTCGCCGCCCAGCCGGACGACCATGTCGCAGGATCGCGTTTCGGCCTTCAGGATGTCGGCGACCCTGCCGAGCACGTAATCTCCCGCCGCATGCCCGAAGCTGTCGTTGATCGCCTTGAAGAAATCGAGGTCGACATGCATCAGGCCGAAATGCTGCCGTCGCTCGATCAACTCGCCGATGAGATCCTCCAGGCCCCGGCGATTGTGCAGCCCGGTCAGCGCGTCGGTCCGGGCCTGCCGTTCGGCCGCGGCGCGCGCCTCGTTCAGGCGAACGATGAGATTGCGCGACTCCGCCATCGCCGCCGATTTCGCCTCCACAAGATACAGCATCTCCACGGCGAGCGTGGTGGGAGAGAAATCGCTCGCGGTCAGCCCGTGAGCCGCCACGGCCTCGGTCACCAGGATGCCGAAACTCAGATCGAAAACGAGATGGCCGGCGTCGTCGAAGACGAAATGCCCCTTCAGCGATGTCTGCGGCCCACTGGGCACGTCGATCTGCAGACGCGCCCCCGGAGCCCTCCGCAATCTGGCGATGTCGGTGAGGCCGTGCGGCCGGCGGACGAGGAACAGGTCGAAGAACCGCGACCCCTCGAGCCCTCGCCCGAAGTCGAGGCGCGCGATCGTGGGGCCGGTGCGAAGGATCGTGCCATCCCGGGAGACGACCATGTGCATCGGCATGAGCGCGTCAAGCGCCGCCGCAGAAAGGACGGTCTCGGGCAGGTCCCGCGTCATTGCGGCGGCGTCGCGAGTACGAATCCTCGCCCCTCGCTGTGGCGCGCCTCGTGCAGCGTGACGTGGATGCACGCCGCACCCTCGTCGGTGGTGACGCGGGCGGCGAGCGTCACCAGCGCCCCGTAGTCGTCGGCCATCGCCCGCAGGACGCCGGCGAGCACCTGGCTGAACCCCGGAAGGCCGGGCCCGCAGCAGATCTCGAACCGGTCGGCTCCATCGGAGGCGATGGAAACGGGGGGAAGCCGGAGATCGGGCAGCGCCAGCCTCGCCCGGTCGGGGAGTTCGTCGACCGAAAGAAGAAACTCCTCGAAGGTCTCACCGGAGAACCGCATCAGGCGCCGAAGGCGCTCATAGCGGCGGTTGGCGATCAGATAGGTTCCCAGATCCTCGAGCAGCTCGTCGCGAGGCTTCCCGAGCCGGTCGGAGGCGGCGTCGACGACGCTGTCTGTCAGATCATCCTCGTACCCGAGCATGGCCTCGAACGACTCCACCTCGAGGCCCGCGACATCGGAAATCTCCGACCACGCCGAGGCGCCGTAGGTATCCCTCAAGAAGCACTCGATCGACCTGTTCACGAGGCCATGCATCGCCCAAACCCGTCCGCTCTTGGCGCGCTTGTAGCGGGACAGCCCTTAACAACCGACCAACGCGTCGGAGACGACCGAAGATCACCGAGAACAACCGCTCAGAAGTCGGTCGGCGCGCCGCCCTCGGCCTTCCGGCGGTCGACGAATGCCTGGAGTTCCTCGCGGATGGCGTCGTCCATCGCCGGCGCCTCGAAGCTGCCCACGATCTCCTTGAAGATGCGGTGGGCCCGCTCGTGGGTCCATGCCCCACCGGCGAGGTACCAGCCCTCGTAGTTGCGCCAGTCGCTGAGAAAGGGCTGATAGAACGCTGTCGTGTAGCGGTCCTGCGTATGCTGGAGACCGAAGAAGTGTCCGGTCTCGCCCGCCTGCCCCACCGCCTCGACCGCGATGTCGCCCGGCGTCGTCGCCGACAGCGCGGGCTCGAAATACCGCTGGATCTGCTGGATGAGCTCGCAATCCATCACGAACTTCTCCGGGCTCGCGATCAACCCGCCCTCGAGCCAGCCCGCCGCGTGATAGACGATGTTGCTGCCCGACTGCACCGCGGCCCAGAGACTGTTCGAGGTCTCCCACATCGCCTGCCCGTCGGGCACGTTCGCCGCGCAGACCCCCGACGACCGGAGCGGCAGCCCGTAGTGCCGCGCCATCTGGCCGGTCATCTGCGTCGCCCGCATGTACTCCGGCGTGCCGAAGGCGGGCGCCCCCGACTTCATGTCGACGTTCGAGGTGAAGGTGCCGATCGCGCAGGCGCATCCCGGCGCGACGTGCTGAAAGAGCGCGATCGCGCAGAGCGCCTCGGCGATCGACTGCGCCACCGCGCCCGCCATCGTCACCGGCGCCATGGCGCCCGCCAGCGTGAAGGGCGTGACGATCACCGCCTGTCCCTTCCGGATCAGCCGCAGGCAGCCGTCGATCATCGGCTGGTCGTGCTTCAGCGGCGAGGTCGAGTTGATGTTGGTGTACATGTGCGGCCGCGACGCGAACGCCTCTTCCGAAAGCCCCCCCGCGATCCGCACCATCTCCATCACGTCCTCGACCCGCTCGGCTCCGAGCGAATAGGCGTGCATCACCTTGTCGGTGAGCGTCAGCTTGTCGAAGACCACGTCGAGGTGGCGCACCGCCGGGTGCAGGTCGACCGGCTCCACCGGATAGCCGCCCGCGAAATGGATGCAGTTGAAGAACTGGGTGAGTTTCAGGAGGTTGCGGCAGTGCTCCCGCGTGCCGACCACCTTCCCGGTCTCAAGATCCCAGTAGTTCGGCGGCGAGGAGACGTTCCCGAACAGGATGTGCCTGCCGCCGACGGGGAGCGTCTTGTCGGGATTGCGCGGTGTGACCGTGAACTCCGCCGGCGCCCGGCCGACCATCTCCATCACCCAGTCGCGGCCCATCTTCACGTTGGTGCCGTTCACCGTGCAGCCCGCCTCGCGCAGGAGACCCAGCGCCTCGTCGTTCAGGAACTCGATCCCGATGTCCTCGAGAATGCGCATCGCGCCGTCGTGGATCGCGGCGATCCCCTCCTCCCCGAGCGGCTCGGTCGGCCTGTCGGGGTTCACGGGAATGCGCCAGGCGCTCTGCTCGATGACCTGCGTGCCCGCGCGCCGCGCGTGCGCCGCGCGCCCTCCCTGCCGCTTCCGCCGCTCCGCGAACTGTGCCATGTCCTGCGTCTCCTGTCGGTTCGCGCCCAGCATGACCAGCGAAAGCGGCGCTCGCGGCCCGGAATGCGACGGTCCGTGTCGGTTTTCGGACCCGTTCGCGCTCAGTGCGCGTCCAGCCAGTCCGGGAGGTGCCCGATATGCGGAAGGACGGCCTCGGCCCCCGGCGCAAGCTCCTCCGCGCTCGCAAGGCCGGTCAGAACGGCGACGGCACGCATTCCCGCGGCGCGGGCCGAGATGAGATCGTGTCCGCTGTCGCCCACCATCACGACGTCACCCGGAACGAGCCCCACCGCCTCGCAGAAGCCCAGAAGCTGGCCCGGCGCCGGCTTGGCGCCGTACCCGCTGTCGTAGCCAGCCACGAAGTCGAACGCGTCGCCGATGCCGGCCCTGTCGAGATGCGCCCGCGCGGGGGCGGCGCCGTCGTTCGTCGCGATCCCGAGTTTCAGGCCGCGCGCGGCGAGTGCGTCGAAGTAGGGCCTAAGCGGGATCGCCTCGACTTGCGGCGCCGATTCCGCGAAGCGCAGCATCGTCTCGATGACCCGCTCCCGGTCGGTCCCCCGAGGCATCACGGCCAGGATCGTGTCGGCGGTCTCGGCGAGGGTGTGGGCGACGACGACGCTGCCCGGTCTGAGCGCACGGGCGCCGAGGTCGTAGCCGGCGGCCTCGGCGAGCCGCGCCTCGAGCACGGCGTCGCCTCCGGCCAGCGTCTCCAGAAGCCGCCCCGTCACCTCGGCCCAGGTCGCCTGGAAATCGAAAAGCGTTCCGTCCTTGTCGAACAGAAGGCCGAGGATCGCCGTCATCGCAGAGGCATGCCTTCGGTCAGTCGAAGTCGCGGGACGCCAGCGCGCGCCGGATCTCCCGTCGCACGAGCTTGCGGATGTTGCGGGTCACCTTCTGGCCAAGCTCGCCCTGAAGCTCCTGGCGGACGATCTCGGCCACCATGTCGCGCAGCAGGTCCTCGTCGGGAAGCGCCACGTCCTCGGCGAGGTCGACGCCCTCGGCCTCCTCCTCGGCGGGTTCCTCGTCCGGCAGGGCGCGCAGCGCCACCGGTTCGGCGACCGCGTCCCGACCGCCCAGGAGCAGCGGGCGATGCTGGAACACGAAGCGGTCGGGCGTCTCCTGAGCGGCATCCTCGCTGCCGTCCGGCTCCCATTCGTCCGGGCGGGCGCCGACGGCGGCTTCGAGTTCGGCGATCCGGTCCTCGAGCGACCATGCGGCCTCCGCGCCGGCGGACCCGGGTTCAACCGCGGCGGGGGCGGGCTCCCGGGGCTCTTCGATGCGGAGCGACGGCGTCAGAAGAAGCTTGCCCCTCGGCGGCCGCTCCTCTCGCTCCTCCCGCACCTCGTGATGCGGCGTTGCGGAAACGAGTCGCCTGATGGATTCGAGAACTGCCTCGTCTTCACCGCGAATCGCGCTGTTGCTCATGCTTGCCACTCCGTGCCTCGCCCCGCACAAGACCTTATCCAGAATCGGGGCCGACATACAACATTCAGCTGGCCCCTAGCGCCCGATCGCCTCCAGAAGACGGTCCAGTCGCTCGCCCTGCGGGCTGACGTTCCCGAGAGGCGCGTTGCGCACCGCGTTGTAGTAGGCGGCCGGATCGTAGGTGGGTATGCCGAGGCCAAGATGCTCAACCGAGAGAAGCCCCATCTGCGACAGAAGCTGATAGGTCGCGACGTAGCGGTTGATCTGCGCGTCGATCCTGTCGGTTTCGGCCTGCAGAAGATCCTGCTCGAGATCGAGGACGTCGAGCGTCGTGCGCGCGCCGACCTCGAGCTCCTCCTGCGCGCCGCGCAGCGCCAGGCGCGCCGCCCGCACCTGCTCGTCGGTCGCGGTGAGAACGGCGTTGGCGACCGAAAGATCGGCCCAGGAATTCGCGACGTTCTGCACCACGTTCTCGCTCGTGATCAGGAGCACGGCCCGGGACGCGTCGCGCCGCGCCCGCGCCTGGCGGAGATCGGACGAGATCGCTCCGCCCTGGTAGATCGGTCCGCGCAGGGAAAGCCCGAGGCTCTGCCGGTCGTCGCCATCGTCGTCGACGCTGATCTGCGCCGACCCGGTGAGCCGTGGCAGGCGCCCGGCCTCGGCGATCGACACCAGGATATCGGCCGACGCCACCTCGTGCTGCGCGCGCAGAATCGCCGGCTGCCGCTGAAGCGCGATCGCCGTCGCCGCGTCCAGGGACGAGGCCGTATCCGGCAGGGGCGGCGGCACGGCGAGGGCGCCCGCCTCCTCTCCGATCGCCACGATGTATTCCTGCCGCGCCTGCGCCAGCGCACCCTGCGCGGCGACCAGTCCCGAGCGCGCGGCCGCGAGCCGCGCCTCGGCGATCGACACGTCCGTCCGGGTCACCTCGCCGACATCGAACCGGTCCTGCGCGGCGCGCAGCTGCTCCTGGATGAGTTGCACGTTGTTCTGGCGCAGATTGATCAGCGCGACCTGCCGCCGGACGTCCATGTAGGCCGCGACCGCGCGGAGAAGCACGCTCTGCTCCACGTCGATCAGCCCCGCCCGCGTGGCGAGCACGGTCTCCTTCGCCGCCTCCACGGCGAGCCGCGAGCGTCCGAAGTCCCACAAGAGCATTTCGGCCGAAAGCGCGAGCGACCCCGACGTGTTGTCCTCGCCCGGCAGGACGGGATCGGTCCAGTTCGCCTGCGCGATATAGTTGAGCACCGGCCTCAGCGCCGCCACGGCGCCCGCCACGTCCTCGTCCGCGGCCCGGAGAAGCGCGCGGTTCTGTTCCAGAAGACCGCTCGTCTCGTAGGCGGAAATCAGGGCGTCGGTCAGTGTCTGCGCCCCAGCGGCGACAGGCGCCGCCGCCACGGCGATCGCGAGAGCGGCCCGCGCCGCATGGCGGCGGAGACCGCCGACGATCCTCCGCCTCGCCATCAAAACACGAACTCCGCGGCACGGTCGAAGCCGGGAAGCACCGGCGCCGACGCGTGGAACGCGTCCCGCCAGCTTACCGCGCCGTCGACGAAATATCCGATCCGGCACACCCCGAGCGTGCCCTCGGTGAACAGGCATGCGATGCGGCCGCCGTCCTTGAGCTGATCGAGCACCGGCTGCGGAACCCGCTCCACCGCACCCTCGATCGCGATGACGTCGTAGGGGCCGTGCTGGGCGGCGCCCTCGGCGAGCGGCCCGGTCACCACCGCGACGTTGTCGGCGCCGACCTCCGAGAGCGCCGCCTCGGCCTCCGACGCCATCGCCTCGTCCTCCTCAAGCGCGATCACCGCCTCGGCGAGGCGCGCCATCACCGCCGCGGAATACCCGAGCCCCGTCGCGATATCGAGAACGAGTTCATCGTCCTGGATGTCGAGCGCATCGAGCATCTTGGCCAGCGTGCGGGGCTCGAGGATCACCCTGTCGGGACCAATCGGGAGATTCTCCCCGATGTAGGCCGCCTCGCGCCGCCCGACCGGAACGAAGAGTTCCCGAGGCACGGTCAGCATCGCGTCGATGATGGGATATTTGGTGACGTCCGACGGACGGACCTGCGTATCGACCATTGTCGTCCGGCGCGCTGGGTAGTCGGTCATTCGGCTAAACTCAATTGTTCAGAACTTGAGGAACATTTGCCACAGAACACCCCGCCCGGCAACAGCCGCCGTGCGGCCACGAGCGTCTCAGCGAACACCGGAACCGGGCCGCCGCGGGGTCATCCTTGACGTCGTTGGCGCATGCGGGGCTCCGGAAATCCGTCGATCCCGGCTGGAACCAACGGGGCGCCGGAACAATTTCAGTCGGAATGCGCGCCGATTGTCTCTCCGCAGGTGCGTTTCGATGGACACGGCCGAACGGGCATGGCGAGATTGCGCTTCGCTTGCTCGAAAAAAGCATCGCCCAGCGTCCATGTGAAAACTCCGTCTTGGCGCTCGACCGGCTCGATCAACGAATTGACAGCGCCTGAAATCCCAATTGACAAGCAAACGCGACGGATGCATTACGCTGGAACGGTGAATTCATAGCAGGAATCCAAAATGGCTACAGGTATTAATCTCGAAAAGATGTCGCTCGACGATCTGAAGAAGCTCCGTGGAGACGTCGAAAAGGCCATTAAATCATTCGAAGCCCGCCAGCGGAAAGAAGCGCGAAAGGCGCTTGAGAAGGTCGCGAAGGATTATGGCGTTTCGCTTGACGAGGTCGTTGGCGGCGGCAAGTCGTCGAAGCGCACCTCGAAAGCGGCTCCGCAATTCCGCAATCCCAACAACCCCGACGAGACCTGGTCCGGCCGCGGACGTCAGCCGGCGTGGTACAAGCAGGCCATCGCTGCGGGCAAGTCCCGGGACGACCTGAAGATCTGAAGGCTCATCCGCGAAAGCCGCGGGCGACGACGTATTTCTCGGAACTGTCCGAACGGCTCGCCGGCGGCTTCACATTCGCGACAGTCTCGAACTTCTGTTTCAATGTCGCCTGAAGCGAGCCTTCGGCGCCGCCGGCCAGCACTTTCGCGACGAACGTTCCGCCTTCCTCGAGAACGTCGAACGCGAATTCGGCGGCGGCCTCGCACAGCGCGATAATGCGCAAATGATCGGTCTGCTTGTGACCGGACGACGCGGCCGCCATATCGGACATCACCACGTCCGCCTTGCCGCCGAGCCATTCCCTGACCGTTTCGTCCGCGCCGTCCGAAAGGAAATCCAGCTGGTGAATTTCCGCGCCCGCGATCGGCTCGACTTCCTGAATGTCGACGCCGAGCACGCGGCCCACGCGTTTCCCCTCTTTTTCTCCAAGCGCATTCACGCGATCGACGGCGACCTGGCACCATCCGCCCGGCGCGCAACCGAGATCAACGACCCGGGCGCCCGG
>CAZPOK010000105.1:0-10148 GCA_964587905.1 uncultured Rhodobacterales bacterium
GCGCCTCCGCCGTGGCGCGCGTCATTCAGAGCCTGCGCGAAGGCGGCGCGATGGACCGCACCATCGTCGTGGTGGCCAGCGGCGAGGACGCGCCGGGCCTGCAGTTCGTCGCGCCCTACGCCGCGACCTCGATGGCGGAGCATTTCATGGCCGAGGGGCGCGACGTGCTGATCGTCTACGACGACCTGACCCGTCACGCCCGCGCCTACCGCGAACTGTCGCTTCTGCTGCGCCGCCCGCCCGGGCGCGAGGCCTATCCCGGCGACATCTTCTACATCCACTCCCGCCTGCTGGAACGCGCCACGCAGTTGCGCGAGGAACATGGCGGCGGCTCGCTCACCGCCTTGCCCGTGGTCGAAACGCAGGCGCAGAACATCTCCGCCTACATCCCCACGAACCTGATCTCGATCACCGACGGGCAGGTCTATCTGTCGCCCTCGCTGTTCGAAAAGGGGCATCTGCCGGCCATCGACATCGGCACCTCGGTCAGCCGCGTGGGCGGTAAGGTGCAATTGCCGGCCTTTCGTGCCGTCGCGGGGAACCTGCGGCTGATGTATGCGCAGTTCGAGGAGTTGGAGACCTTTGCCCGCTTCGGCACCCAGCTCGACGCCGAAACCCGCCGCAAGCTCACGCGCGGACTGCGCGTGCGCGAAGTGCTCAAGCAGCGTGAGCACGACCATCTCGACGTGCCCGGGCAGATCGCGGCCCTGCTCGCCGCGACGGAGGGGCTCTTCGACGAGCTGGAGCCAGATGCCGTGGCCGAGGCAGAGCGGACGGTCCGGGAGGCCGTGCGCGCCCGGGCGCCGGATGTCTGCAACCGGATCACCGCGGGCGCGAAGCTTGGCCCGGAGGATCGCGCGGCGCTGATCGACCTGATGCGCGATGCGCTGTCCGGGGCCGAGCCGGAGGCAGCCGATGGACACGCTTGAAAGCCTCTCCGACGCGCTTGAGACCGCGGGCGATATCCAGTCCATCGTGCGGACGATGAAAGCCCTGTCGTCGGTCAGCATCCGGCAATACGAACACGCCGAAGCGGCGATGGCGGATTATTCGCATACCGTCGAACTTGGCCTGATGGCGCTGCTGCGCCAGCGGATGGGGGCGGGCCTGCCCCTGCCGGGGGCGGAGCGCGGGACCGGCCGTCAGGCCATGATCGTGATCGGCTCCGATCGCGGGCTGTGCGGGGGCTACAACGACAAGATCACGCGCTTCGCGCTGTCCCGGATGAGCGACGGGCCGATGGTGCTGGGTGTCATCGGGGCGCGCGTGATGGCCCGTCTCGAGGCGGACGGGCGGCGTGCGGATGCCGTGCATCCCCTGCCCGGGTCGGTTGAGGGGCTGACGCTGCTGGTCCAGGCGGTGATCGTCGAGATCGACCGCTGGACACGGACCGAAGGTGTCGGCGAGGTGTGGCTCCTTCACAACCGGCGCGACGGCCGCACCACGGCAAAGCCGCAGGCCCACAGGGTGCTGCCCCTGCCCACGACCTATTTGCACAAGCTCGCGGACACGGACTGGCCCGGGTCGTCCCTGCCGCTGTTCCGAATGGATCCCGAACGACTGATGTCTTGGCTCGTGCAGCAGCGGCTCTTCGTGGTGATCTATCGCGCGCTGGCCGAGGCGCTGGCCAGCGAGCATGCCTCTCGCCTAGCCGCGATGCAGGCGGCCGAGCGCAACATCGAAGAGCGGCGCGACAACCTTCGCGCGCTCTACCGCCTCCGGCGGCAGGAGACGATCACCCGGGAACTGCTGGACGTCGTCTCGGGCTACGAGGCGGTCAGCTCGGCGGACCAAGCGGGGTAGAAATCGGGAGGGTGCGCCGTGGCCCGCGCAAGTGGGATGTCATGCGGTCCGGTCGCGCGTTGATGCGCTGGCTCCCATCCGCCCGCCGAAGACGATCAGCATGGTACCCCAGATGATGAGGTCGACGCCGAGCAGGACCCCCGGCACCCAGGCCGCGTTGAAGGGAAGGCCGAACCAGAGCAGGGCGGCAAGCGCCAGCGACAGGACCCCAGTCGCGACCATCCAGCCACCGCCTTCGCCGAGGCTCTTCGCCCCGTACCAGACGCGCAGCGCACCGATCGCCGCAAAAAACGCGATGATGAGGGTAGTCAGCGCGAGAATTCCCGCGACCGGCTGGAAGAGCATGAGAAGACCGGCGATGACGGAGATCACGGCGACTGCGAAGGCGGCGGCCATCTGGCTTCCGTCCCGACGCCGGAACGTGGTGACGAGGCCGACGATCCCGCTTCCGAGAAGAAGCCCTCCGACGAGGATCGCCGCGGTCAGCGAGGCGACGAACGGCACCGCGATGGCGAGGATGCCGGCGAGCACGCTGACCCCGCCGAGAAGATAGAGCGGCCACCGCGGCGCGTGCCCTGTCGCCGCCCCTCCGTGGGACGGTCCCGTCCGCTCCGCGGCCTCTCCGCCGGGCGAGAGGTTGTGGGGGTTGTTGGCCCGCGGCTCGGGGCCGGGCGCGTCGGTTCTCTCCGGTGCCATGTCGTCTCCTTGGGTGCTTCGCGGCGAAAACGAAAAAATCTGGATTCCGGTTCCGAAGGCGGGAACCAAAGCGTGGGCCACGTGTTCTGCTCGTACCGCACACCGAAGCCCGCTTGCAGGTGAGGCGGTCGAGGTCACCGGCACGGCGCTTATGTCCCGCTAGTTCCCCTGCGTCGTTGCCGGTGACCGCCCTTACCCGAAAAGCCGGCCAATCCATGCATGGCTCTTGGACGCACGCCCGGAACATCTTCCGCGGCTGCGGCGTTGCTTGACGGAAAGGGGAAGGCGATGCTGCATTCCATGAAAGATCTTCTGAGCGGCCGCGTCGCGGCAGGCGAAAGGACCCTGCCGGTGCGCGAGATCTTCTTTCGCATGCGCGACTGGCGGCTACGGTATCTCGCCGTCGACACCGGCGGCTGGTTCGGGAGCGACGAGGTGCTTCTGTCGACCGATCTTCTCGCCCCGCCCACCGCGCAGCGGACGGAGTGGGCCGTCGAGATACCGCCGGACGCGCTCGAGACTGCTCCGCGGTGGAGCGACTATTCCGGCGCGGAGGGGATCGACCTGACAGGCTGGCCGCCCATCATGGTCGGACCCTTCGGTGGCACCTATGCGCCCATCCTGCTTTACGAACAGATGCTCGCGCAGAGCGAGACGGAGCCGTCGAAGGACACCAGCCCGGAGAACGACGCTGTCGCCCGGATGCAGCATGCAAACAGCTGGCTCGGCCTGCCCGCCTTCGGCCGCGACGGGGAACTTGGCGTGATCAACGATCTTCTGTTCGAGGGCGACACGCTCGACATCCGCTGGTTTCTCGTCGGGGAAAGCGGCGTGCTCCCCTCCGGCACCGACAGGGAAATCTCCGTCGATGCCGTCCGCTATCTCGCCCGGCAGGGCTCGCACCTCGTGCTCGATGTCGGACAGAAAGAGCCGCCAGCGAAAACGACCTAGCCCATCTCGCGGTCAACGGCCCGGAGCTGGCGGCGCCCCACGCATGCCGCACGGGCCGCCGCGACCAGTCCGGCGAAGATGCGCCGCTGGCGGCGCGCGTAGAACAGGTGCTCTGGGTGCCATTGCACGCCGAGGGCGAAGGGCTCCTCTATACGCTCGATGGCCTGCACCATGCCGCCCCGATCCTCGGCCGCGACACGCAGCCCGGCTCCGAGCCGGTCGACGGCCTGCGAGTGGAGCGCGTTCACCCGCATCGGCTCCTCCCCCGCGAGGCCGGCGAGCCGCGTTCCTTCGCGAAGGAGCACCGTTTTTTTCGGGAGAATGGTCTTGAACCTGTCGCTGTCCGCGTAGCGCGCGAAGGCGTCGGCGTGGAGCGTGCCGCCAAGCGCGACGTTCAGCATCTGCGCCCCGCGGCAGATCCCGAGGACGGGCATCCCGCGTTCGAGCGCCGTCTCGACGATGTGGCGTTCGAGCCGGTCGCGCTCCGGGTCGATGCGCGCCGAGGCGACGACGTGACCGTGGTAGAGATCTGGCCCGATATCGTCGCCGCCGCCGATGATGACGCCGTCGACATCCTCGAGATCGGACGGCCGCCCCACGCCCCAGCGGACGCCTTTCGCGCCCGCAAGGCGAAGGTTGAGCGCCACGAGCGGGAAGATCCTCCAGCCCGAGCGGGACGAGGTGGTGACGCCGATCCTGGGCCGGATCATGCCGCCTCGAAGATGTCCGGAGTGGTCGTCAAAACGTCCTCGAGGTGGCGGCGCCAGTCCCCTGTGGTGCTCGTCGGACTGTCGCGATGCATCATCCAGTCGGCGCGCAGCCGCTCGAGGAGGGGCCGGTTCGCGGCGATGCACTCCACGACGCGCCAGCGATTCCATTCGTAGGCGAGGCTCCAGGCCGTCTCGTCTATGCGGCTGTCGGGCACCCGGTAGTGCCACGCCGGCCGGGCGTGCACGGGAGACGCCATGTCCCCCAGTGCCTCCACGACCGTCGGTTCGTCGATGTGGCGCAGGAGAGGGAGCAGGTCCAGTCCGCGGTTCCGCGACGGCGTCTCCTCGAGATAGACCCGCGTCAGATCCGCCGTCGACCATCCCGGTCCCTCCTGCGCCAGCCGGTCCACGAACCGGCGCGGGTAGGGATCGACGAATGGCAGGAACCGGCGCGTCGTGTCGATCGGCGTCTCGCGGCGGAGCCAGTCCTCGGCGAAGGCGAAGGCCGTGACGGTCGGTATGATGTCGTCGGCGTCTTCTCCCGGCACGTCGATGTTGAGGTGCACCCCGAAGCCCAGGAACAGTCCCGATCTGCTCCCGGTGGCGCCCGCCGCACGAAGCGTTGCGCGCAGCCGGTCCACGATCGGGAGCCGGCCAAGATCGAGCGGTTCGGTCACGATCTCCACCGGCACGACGACCCGCGAGAGGTCAAGAAGGGCCGCTTTCATCGGCGACGGGTGGCGCGCGCGAAACGCCGTGTCGAGCACCACCTTGACCATCCCGATATCGGTATTCTCGATACGGAACTCGTGGTCCCCCTTCTTGACGATGCGGCCGCCTACCGTTTCGGCGATGAGCGCGGCCGCCTTCTCTTCCTCAAGCCCGCCGAATTCGATCTCGATTCCCGCCTTGCGCGCGCCGTCGCCCAGAGGCAGCGGACGGAACTCCGCATGCGTCAGGGTGTCGATCAGCGTCGCCATGTCGGGGGGATCCTCGGGGGGAGCGCGGAACGGGCCGCCGGCGGATCGAGTCCACCGGCGGCGATCCTCAGAACCGGATCGTTTCGTGCGATCCGACGTCTGGCTGTTTTTCGGGGTCGATGTTCGCGCGGGCGATCTCGATCCCGAACTGGACCGAACTGTCGGTCGAGGTCCATACTTCGGCCTCGCGGAGCGGCATTTCGAGCAGGAGGAGGTCCGGGTCGTCCCGGCCGGTGAACCATGCGGCGGTTGTCGGCCCCCAGATGTCGTCGATCTTGCCGGAGTTCTCGCTTGGACGAAGCGTTCCGGAGATCCATGCGTAATAGCCGCTGGCATCGTCCATCAGGCAATAATGCGCGATGCCGCCGTCTCCGATCTCGGCCGCGAGTTCAGTGCTGCGCGAGGTGAGAAACCAGAGCGTCTTGGTGTCCTCGTCGACGAAATGCGTCATGGGGCGCATGCGGGCCTCGCGGTCCATCACGCCGAGCATGCCGGCGCGAAGCTTCGACAACTCTCCGAAGAACTCCTTGATGACTTCCGTATTGCTGCGATGCGTGTCCGGCATGGTCAGGCGGTCCCCCGCGACCATTCGTCCGCCTCGCGCTCCGCTTCCTCCTTGGAGTGCCCGTAGCGCTCCTGCAGCGTCCCGACAAGCTTGTCGCGGTCGCCTTCGATGCGGGTAAGGTCATCATCGGTGAGCTTTCCCCAACGGCGCTTCGCTTCACCCTGCATCTGCGTCCATTGGCCTTTGATCTGGTCCCAGTTCATGTCGGTCTCCCTCGCGTTGATGGGTTGCGAGGGAGAACGCGGACGGCCCGGCAGGGTTCCTTGAGCGGCATATCAACACCATCACCGGGCACGGGCGACGGCCAAGAGTTCACAAGCGTCGCCGAAGGCCGGTATACCTCCGGTATGGACACCCTCTTCTTCGTCGTCTCGAAGACTCTGGCGCCTTTTCTGCAGCTCGAGACCTGGCTTTTTCTGGCTGTCGCCGCCGGCTTCGTGTTTCTGCGCCTCGGTCGCGTGCGCACGGCGACGTGGCTCACGGGCCTCGGCGCGGCGCTCTTCGCGATGATCGCGATCCTGCCTTTGGGAACGCCGATCCTGAACAGCCTCGAAGCGCGTTATCCGCCCAATCCGGTGCCGCGGGACATCGTCGGGATCATCGTCCTCGGGGGAGGGGAGGATACGATGCGCAGCGCGGCGTGGGGCCAGCCGCTCGTGAACGAGGCCGGGGACCGCTTCATCGCGGCGCTGTCCTTGGCGAACCTCCATCCCGAGGCCTTCGTCCTCTTCACCGGAGGCATCGGATCGCTGACACGGTCCGGTCCCTCGGGCGCGGCAGTAGCCAGGCGGTTGCTCATCGACGCCGGTCTCGCGCCGGAGAGGCTCATCCTCGAAGGCGGCTCGCGCAACACGGCGGAAAACGCCCGGCTGTCGCTCGAACACCGCACGGACGGTCCCGGCGCCTGGCTTCTTGTCACGAGCGCCTTCCACATGCCCCGCGCGGTCGAGAGCTACTGCGCGGCCGGCTGGAGCGACATCGTGCCCTGGCCGACCGACTACCGCGGCGAGCGGTTCTCCGACGGCATCGGCTGGGATCTGGCCGCCCACCTGCGCGATCTCGAGACCGCCGTCCGGGAGATCGTCGGCCTGACCGTCTATCGCGTGACGGGCCGCGCGTCGGATCCCGATGGTTGCTTGGTGATGGCGGACTGAGAGGGCTCAAGCGCCGTTGGACCCGGCCCGGACGGACAGGAAGGCCTCGCCCGCGTCCAGCCGCACAGCCGTCAGGACGCCGCTGTAGTAGGCGCCGGTATCGACGCAAATCCGTCCCGGCCGGCTGACCGGATCGGCGGCGTCGAAGTGTCCGTGCACGATCCGCACGTCAGGAACGGGCGTGTCCACAAGAAACCTCGGATGCCCCCAGGTGAGGGCGGTTTCGTCCTGCGCGTCCACGGGTTTGCCGGGATCGAGGCCGGCGTGGCAGAAAACGACGTCGCCGGAGCGGAGATAGAGCCGGAACCTTTCGAAGAGAGAGGCGTAAGGCGCCAGCCGGGCGCCGAGAGCGTCTCGGACCCGGATCTTCTCTGCAGGATCCGTCCAGGACCGCGGTGCGGAAATCCTCAGGCTCGCGAGCGTCTGCAGCCCGCCGAACTCCAGCCATGCCGCGCCCGCCACCGGATCGCGGAGGAAAGCCAACAACGCGGCCTCGTGGTTGCCGAGGAGCAGGACCATGTCGTCGGTCGGATCGGCGGTCAGAGCGCTCAAGGCGTCGAGGACGAGCCTCGACTCTTCGCCGCGGTCGATGACGTCGCCGAGAAAGACGAACCGGGGGCGGCGTTGGTCGGAGAACAGCCGTGCGTCGTCATGGAGCCGCTTCAGAAGCGGGATCAGCAGGTCGTATCTGCCGTGGACGTCACCGATGGCGTAGATGCGTTCGTCCGGCGCCACGGTAGGCGCGACGGAACGCGCCGCGCCGCCGCCGTCCTTGCGTCTGAAAAGATGCACGACCATCCGCGTGTCCTACCATCGAGATCGCGGGTAGACCACTGGCCCGGCCGCGCAGCGCGACCTATTGGCAAGGAACGACCGATGCGCGTGGCCGAGGTGCCACGACACGACCGGACCAAGCCCGATGCCCTTCTTTTCCGATGCGGCCTGCGCGGATTGCCACTAGGCTGGCGAAAATCAATGGGAGCGGGCCGCCGGCAGGAGCCGGAGAGACCCGCTGACGGGCGAGCAGTGCAGGCCAGGAAGCTCGGAGCGCCACGGAAGGCAGCCCGAAAGGGTGAGAACGCGTCGCCGGAGACGTGCGCGACCGCGTGGCTGGGGGTGCTGGTTGCCGTGACGGCGCTGTCAGGCTCACAGGCGCTCTCGCAAGATGCCTCCGGCCTTTATGGCGTCTATGGAACGCCCGGGCTTGTCGACATGCCGACGGCGCGCTCGGCGGCGGATGCCGAGGTCGCGACGACGGTGTCGTCCTCCAGCCCGACGACGCGAACCACCTTCACGTTTCAGGTTCTGCCGCGCGTCTCCGGCAGTTTCCGCTACTCGGTGATCGAGGACTACAGCGGGCCGGGAGCAAATCTCTACGACCGGAGCTTCGATCTGCGCTTCACCCTCGCCGAAGAGCGTGGTCCGTGGCCGGAGATCGCCCTGGGGCTTCAGGACGTGCTCGGCACGGGCGTCTTCGCTGGCGAATACCTCGTGGCCACGCGCCGGGTGTCGCCCTCCGTCGAGGTGACCGGTGGCCTCGGCTGGGGCCGCTTCGCGAGCGACGGCGGGTTCGACAATCCGCTGGGTGTTCTGTCCGACCGGTTCTCGGACCGTCCGCCGGGAACAACCGGTGGCGGGCGGTTCAACGCGGATACGTGGTTCCGCGGAGATGCCGCGCTCTTCGGCGGGATCTCCTGGCAAGCGACGGAGCGTCTGACGCTCAAGGCCGAGTATTCGTCGGACGGATACGCGAACGAGACCCGCCGCGGCCTTCTCGATCGCGAAAGCCCGGTCAATGTCGGCCTGAGTTACCGCGTCGCCCGAGGCGTGGATCTCTCCGCATTCGTCCTGCACGGGACGGAGGTCGGGATCGGTCTCACCGGCGTCTTCAATCCCAAGTCGCCTCCACTCGGTGCCACCCCTGATCCCGTCCCGCCCCCGATCGCCCCTAGGCGCAGCGCGGTGGAGCTGGGGTGGGGCAATCTGGAAACCGTTGCCGCATCGGCCGGTGCGCCGGTCAGCGCGCCGCTGCGCCGGGAGTTGTCGTCGGAAGGCCTCGCCCTCGAGACGCTTCGGATCGACGGAACCCGGGCGACCGTGCGGGTCGGCAATCTGCGCTACCGCTCAGCCGCGCAGGCGCTCGGTCGGACCGCCCGCGTCCTCGCGCGTCGGATGCCGGCTGAAATCGAGACATTCGTCATTGTCGTTGCCGAATTCGGAATGCCGATCACCACGGTCCGGCTCCGGCGCAGCGATCTGGAGGCGCTCGAGTTCGCGCCGGACCGCGCATGGCAGTCGTTCGTGCGCGCCGATATCTCGGATGCCCTCGCAGGCGCCGCGCCGCCTCGGCCGCAGGTCAGGCCGCCGCTCGGGTGGAGCCTTGGGCCCTATCTCGACACCGAGGTCTTCGATCCCGACGCGCCCCTGCGCGCCGACGTAGGTCTTCGCGCCCAGGCTCGCGTCGCGCTGGGCGGCGGCACGTTCCTTTCCGGATCCGTAAGGAAAAAGGCGTTCGGCAATCTCGACACGTCGACCCGCCCGTCGGATTCAGTGCTGCCGCGCGTGCGCTCCGAAAACGCGATCTACAATCGCGAAGGCGATCCGGCGCTCGAGTACCTCGTGGCCGAGACCTTCTTCCGTCCCGGAGACGCGCTCTACGGCCGCGTGACCGCCGGGTATCTCGAAAAGATGTTCGGCGGCCTCTCCACGGAGCTTCTCTGGAAACCGCACGACTCGCGTTTCGGCCTTGGCGCCGAAATCAACTACGTCCGCCAGCGCGACTTCGATCAGCTCTTCGGGTTTCGGGACTACGACGTCGTGACCGGTCATGTCTCGGGCTACTACGGCTTGGCGAACGGATTCCACGCCCGGCTCGATGCCGGCCGGTACCTCGCGGGGGACTGGGGGTCGACGCTGGAGATCACGCGCGAGTTCGACAACGGCTTTCGGATCGGGGCCTTCGCAACGCTGACGGACGTCAGCTTCGACGACTTCGGAGAAGGCTCCTTCGACAAGGGCATCCGCGTGACGATCCCGCTCGACTGGGTCACCGGGCGGCAGACGCGTCAGACTTTCGAGACGACAATTCGTCCCGTTCTACGCGACGGCGGCGCGCGGGTGTCGGTGCCGAACCGTCTCTACGACATCGTCCGGCCGCTGCACGACCGGACGCTGCAGGAAGAGTGGCCGAGGTTCTGGCGATGAGGCGTCTCCAGAATACCGCGGCCGCAGGTCTCGTCGCGCTTCTTCTCGGCGGATGCAGTTCCGTGCAGGGGCCGGGCGTGGTGTC
>CAZPOK010000106.1:0-9958 GCA_964587905.1 uncultured Rhodobacterales bacterium
CGCACGACGAGCACGGCGGCGAGCGAGGCGGCGAGCACGACGAGGCTCGCCACGGCGAAGGTCGCGGGTTCGAGGACGAGCGGGATGCGATAGAGGTCGCTCTCGAAGCCTTGCGTGGTCGCGAGCACGATCAGGTAGCCGAGCAGCCAGCCGAGCGGCTGCGCCAGCACGGTCAGGATCATGATCTCGCCCACGAGGATCAGCGACACCTCCGCGCGGGTGAAGCCGAGGATGCGCAGGCTCGCGAATTCGCGGGCGCGTTCGGACAGCTGGATTCGGGCCGAGTTGTAGCTGACGCCCACTGTGATGAGTGTCGCGATGGCGATGTAGATCGTCATCATGATCACGACGTTTTCCTCGATCGTGTCCTCGAAGGACCGCCGCGTGTCGGTCAGCATGATCGTGCCGGCGAGTTTCGGGATGTCCTTCAGCGCCCCGTGCAGATCATCCATGCGGCTTTCGTCTACGAGGAGGTTCGCCGTCGAGATCTGCGGAGACTGCCGGAACAGCCGGTTGAGCGTCTCGAGATCCATGTATGCGCCGAGCCCGAAATACTGCGGAACCGTTCCCGCGACGGGCAGCCAGACCGTTTCGCGGCGGCCGGACAGGAACTCCGCCTCGATCATGTCGCCCGTTCCGGCATCGAGCTGTTCGGCCAGGGTCTCGGACAGGAGAATGCCACCGGGCGGCGCGTCGAGAACCTCTCCGTCGCCCGAGACGATCCGGCTCAGGCCGGTTGCCGGCCGCCGCGCCTCGATCGGCACCCTCTTCTCGAACCGCCCGTGCCGGAGGATCGCCGCCTGCAACTGCTGTCCCTCGGCGAACAGAACGCCCGGCAGGTCCTCGATGTCCGGCAGCACCGTTTCGGGGACGTCCTGCGCGAAAAGCAGCATCACGTCCTGCCGGTTGCCCTGGTAGAAGGCGGTGTCGACGATCGTGTCGAGGCTGTCGTCGAAGAAGCTCGCCGCGACGAGGATGGAGACGGCGAGCGCGAGGCCGAGACCCGAGAGCAGGGACCGGACCGGCCACCGGACGAAGCTGCGTACGATCATCATCATCGGCTGCGAAAAGCGGAGGGCATGCATCACCCGGTCGAAGACGGTCCGGCGGAAGCGGGGCGGGGCCGGGGGTGCCATCGCGACGGCGGGGGGCAGTCTCGCGGCGCGCATCGCGGATTGCGCGGCCCCGAGACCCGCCGTGGCGAGGCCTAGGATGCCGCTCACCACGAAGACCCCGTAGGAGACCTGATAGATCAGGTAGGGAAAGTTGAAGAAGTCGGCGTAAAGCTCCGCCAGAGATTTGGAAAGCCAATCGCCGACGGCCCAGCCGATCAGAATGCCGACGACCGCGATCAGCCCGGCGAGCAGGAGGTAGTGGACGCTGATCTCGACATTCGAGTACCCCAGCGCCTTCAGAAGCCCGATCTCGCTCCGCTCCAGCGCGATGATCCGGCCGATCACCATGTTCACGAGAAATGCGCTGATGCCGAAGAAGACCGGGGGCAGAATGACGCCCATCGACCTCAACTGCTGAATCTCCGCGTCGATGAACGCGTTCGACTCCTGCTGGCTCCGGTCATAGGCGCCGAGGCCGCCATAGGGCTCGAGCAGGTCGTCGAGCCGGTCCTTGACCGCCTCGACATCTGTGCCGGTCGCAAGCTTGAGGCTGACGGAATTGAAGGCGCCGGCCATGTCGAACGCGGCGGCGGCGGCGGGTTCGGGCATCCAGAGGATGCCGAACCCTTCGTTGTCGGGCATGAGCGCGCCCGGCCCAATCGTGTAGATGAACTCGGGGCTCAGCATCGTGCCGGTGATCGTGAGGGTGCGCTTTCGCCCGTTCAGGTTCGCCTCGAAGCTGTCGCCGGGCCGGAAGTCGTTCGCGATCGCGAAGGGTTCGTTGACCGCCACCTCGTCGTCGGCATTCGGGTCCGGCAGGCGGCCGGAGCGCAGGATCGGCACGTTGAGATCGTTTCCGTGCGGTGGCAGCGAGATGATCCGTCCCACCGCCGTCTGCACCCGGCCCGGAAGGTCCAGTATCGCCTCTCCCTGGACCCGCGGCTCGACGAGCATAACGCCGCCGATTGCGGCGATTTCGGGGGCCAGCGTCAAAGGCGCGCGGCGGGCGGCGGAGAAGACATCGGCAAAGCGATTGCCCTCGTAATAAGCCTTGCGCGTCTCCTCGAGAGCCGCGTGCATCCCGAACGTCGTGATGAGCACGGCGACGCCGCAGGCAAGCACAAGCGCGATGGCGAGCGCCTGTGCCCAGAGACGGCGGAAGTCGCGCAGGAGCTTCTTGTCGAGCGCGTCCATCACCAGCTGATCTCCGCGGGGTCGAGCCGGTCCTCGTTCACTTCGACCGACGCGATCCGGCCGTCCTGGAACCGGATCACCCGGTGCGCGATCTTCCGGATCGCGGCGGCATGCGTGATGATCGCGGTCGTTGTGCCAAGCTCGTCGTTGATCTTCTTCAGCGCCTCCAGCACCTGAATGCCGGTGTGGGAATCGAGCGCGCCCGTGGGCTCGTCGCAGAGCAGGACGTCGGGCTGTTTGGCGATTGCGCGGGCGATCGCGACGCGCTGCTGTTCGCCGCCGGAAAGCTGTGCCGGGAAATGGGTCGCCCGATCCGTCAGGTCCACCATCGCGAGCGCCTCCGCGGGATCCATCGGGTCGATCGAGACATCCGTCACCAGCTGGACGTTCTCGAGCGCGGTCAGGCTGGCCACGAGATTGTAGAACTGGAACACGAAGCCCACGTGGTCCCGCCGGAACCGGGTCATCTCGCGGTCGCTCATCTCCATGAGGTTGTGGTCGCGGAACCAGACCGTGCCCTCGGTCGCCCGGTCGAGCCCGCCGAGGATGTTGAGAAGGGTCGATTTTCCGCTCCCCGACGGGCCGAGCAGGACAGCGAGCTCTCCCTCGTAGAGCTCAAGGTCCACGCCGGCGAGTGCGTAGACCTTCACGTCACCGGTCTCGTAGATCTTGGTGATGTTCTTGGTGTGGAAGACGGCTTCGGATGGCATGGCGCGATTCCCTGCCGCGATGTAGCGCGACGCACGCCATCCTGCATTGATCCCGCTCAAAAGACACGGCCGGACTGTTTTTGCAAATGGTTCGCATTCTCGTTGACTTTCTGCAAATCATTCTCATACTCATGGGGCGGTGGCTCGGGACGGGTCCGAGATGGAGTGACGAATGCAATTCGACAGAAGACGGTTTCTAGCGATAACGGCGGCGGCCGCCGTTGTCTTCACGAGTCCGGTGGCGTCCCGCGCGGAGGAGCGGCTCACGGTGGTCGCGACGACGGGCATGATCGCCGACGCGGCGCGAGCCGTGGGCGGCGATCTGGTGGATGTGCGCGCCCTGATGGGGCCGGGTGTCGATCCGCATGCCTACCGTCAGACCCGCACCGACATCCTTGCGCTGACTCGCGCCGACCTCGTGCTCTGGCACGGGCTCTACCTTGAGGCGCAAATGGAAGAATTCCTGCTCGACCTCGCCGAAAGGCAGAGGGTCGTCGCGGTGGGCGAGGCCGTCCCGCGCGATCTTCTGGTCGCCCACGACGACTACGACAACCGCTTCGACCCGCACGTCTGGATGGACCCCGAACTCTGGGCCCACGTCGTCGGGGCCGTGCGAGACGCGCTGATCGCTGCGCACCCCGACGGAGAGCCTTCCTTCCGGTTGAACGCGGACGCTCATCTTTCGGAAATCGAACGCCTTTCTGCATATTCGAACGAGGTTCTCGCGACCGTCCCCGAGCCCCAGCGCGTTCTCCTCACGGCGCACGATGCCTTCAACTACTTCGGCCGCGCCTACGGCTTCGACGTCGTCGGCATCCAGGGCATCTCGACGGAGAGCGAGGCGGGGCTCGTCCGCATCCGCGAGCTCGTGGACCTGCTCGTCATGCGCGGGATCGGAGCCGTCTTCGTCGAAAGCTCGGTGTCAGACCAGAACATCCGTGCGCTTGTCGAGGGCGCCGCGGCGGCGGGTCATGAGGTGGTCATTGGCGGCGAGCTGTACTCCGACGCGATGGGGGAACCAGGGGCCTACGAGGGCACTTACCTCGGGATGATCGACCACAATGTAACGGTAATCGCCTCCGCCCTCGGCGGCGCGGCCCCCGAGCGCGGCATGGACGGCCGGCTTTCGGCCGGGCTCTGAGGACGCAGGATGAGCCCCCTCGAACTCGTCAAACGCTCTCGGGAGGAGATGCCGGCCGCGCCGCTGGCGGTTCGGGGGCTTACCGTCACCTACCGGGAGAAACCGGCGCTGTTCTCGGTCGATGCCACTTTCGCTGAAGCGGCCATGACGGCCATCATCGGACCGAACGGGGCCGGGAAATCCACGCTTCTGAAATCCGCCTTGGGAATCGTGCGCCCGCTTTCAGGGCAGGTGACCTTCTTCGGGAGGAGCTTCGAGGAGACGCGCGACCGCATCGCCTACGTGCCGCAGCGGGCCAGCGTGGACTGGGATTTCCCGACGCGGGCGCGCGACGTGGTGCTGATGGGGCTCTACCGCGAGCTCGGCCTTCTGGGCTGGGTCGGCGCGTCCCAACGCGCCCGCGCAATGGATTGCCTGGCCCGCGTGGGCATGGAAGGCTTCGCCGACCGGCAGATCGGCCAGCTTTCAGGGGGGCAGCAGCAACGTGTCTTTCTCGCGCGATCCCTCGCGCAGAACGCGGACCTCTACCTGCTGGACGAGCCATTCGCCGGTGTCGATGCGGCGACCGAAAAGGCGATCATCGCCGTGCTGAAGGATCTCAAGGCCGCGGGCAAGACGGTCGTCGTCGTCCACCACGACCTTTCGACCGTGCGCGACTATTTCGACAATGTCCTCATCATCAACATGAGCAAGATCGCCGAAGGCCCTGTCGAGACGACGTTTACCACCACGGCGCTTCAGTCGGCCTATGGCGGGCGGCTGGCCGAGGCGCAGCTCCACCAGCTCGCCCTCGCCTGAGATGCTCCTCGAGGCGCTGACCCTCCAACTGGGCTACAACGCGACGCTCGTCGCCATCGGGGCGGCTCTGCTCGGCATGGCCTCCGGCGTCACGGGCACCTTTCTGTTCCTGCGCAAGCGCGCGCTCGTCTCCGACGCGATCAGCCACGCGACGCTGCCGGGCATCGGCGTGGCCTTCATCGTCATGGTCGCGCTTGGCGGCGACGGGCGAAACCTGATCGGGCTTCTGCTCGGGTCGGCCGCCTCCGCCGGTCTCGGCCTTCTTACCGTCCAATGGCTGACCCAGCGCACGCGGCTGGGCGAGGACGCGGCCATCGGCGCCGTCCTGTCTGTCTTCTTCGGGTTCGGCATCGTGCTTCTCACGGTCATCCAGACGATGTCCTCGGGCCGGCAGGCGGGGCTCGAGACGTTCCTGCTCGGGTCCACCGCCGGGATGCTCTTCAATGACGCGGTGACGATCGCAGTGGGCGGGGCGCTGGCGCTGGCGCTTGTCCTGCTGCTTCGCCGGCCGATGACGATGGTGGCCTTCGACCCCGGCTTCGCGGCGACGATCGGCATCGACACGCGCAGGATCGACCTCGCCACGATGGGGCTCGTCCTCGCGGTGACGGTCGTGGGGCTCAAGATCGTCGGGCTGATCCTCGTGATCGCGCTCGTCATCATCCCGCCCGTCGCCGCACGGTTCTGGAGCGAGCGGAGCGACACCGTCGCGCTTGTCGCGGGTGCCTTCGGCGGGCTCTCGGGCTATTTCGGCGCGGCGATCTCGGCCTCGGCGCCCGACCTGCCGACCGGGCCGATCATCGTGCTGACCGCCTTCGCGCTGTTCCTCGTCTCGCTCCTCGTGGCTCCGGCGCGCGGCACGCTGTCCGCGCTCGCGCGCTACCGGCGCTACCACCGTCGAGTTCACCGTCGTCAGGGGCTGCTCGCTCTGGCGCAGGGCCAGCCGGTTTACGAGGCGCTGACCCGGCGTCTGCTGGTGCGAGAGGGGCTGGCGCGGCCGGATGGCGTGGCGACGGAGGTTGGGCGTGCCAATGCCGCGCGCGCGCTGCGCGACGAACGCCGCTGGGCCGTACTGCGCGGTCTTCCGGCCTACGAGGCCGCCGCGTCCCTCTACGACGGTCTCCGCGAGATCGAGACCGTCCTGACGCCTGACCAGATTGCCGAGATCGACCGAATGATCGGCGGGCCGCGCGAGGTCGCTCCATGAGCGGCGCCGAGTTCGTCCCGCTGAGCCTGCCGCCGATCCTGATCGGCGTCCTCGCCGCGGTGGCCTGCGCGCTGCCCGGGAACTTCCTGCTTCTCCGCCGGCAGGCGCTGATCGGCGACGCGATCAGTCACGTGGTGCTGCCGGGGATCGTGGTGGCGTTCCTCTTGACCGGAGCGGTCTCCACATGGCCGATGATGGCCGGCGCGGCCGGGGCCGCGATCCTCGCCGTCGTCCTCATCGAACTTGTGCGCCGCCTCGGCCGGATCGAGCCCGGCGCGGCGATGGGGGTGATCTTCACCACGATGTTCGCGGGCGGGGTGCTTCTGCTCGAGCAATCGGATACGAGTGGCGTCCACCTCGATGTCCAGCACGCGCTCTACGGCAACCTCGAATCGCTGATCTGGCTCGATGCGACGGGGTGGGCGTCGCTCCTCGACGCCGAGGCGCTGGCCGAATTGCCGCCCGAACTGATCCGCATGGCGGTCACGGCCCTGGGCGCGGCGCTTTTCGTGGCGCTTCTCTGGCGACCGCTGAAGATCGCGACCTTCGACGAGGGTTTCGCCCGGTCGGTCGGCATCCCCGTGACGCTTCTGAGCCTCGCGCTCGTCATCGTGGCCGCCGCCGCGGCGGTCGCGGCCTTCGACGCGGTTGGCTCGATCATCGTGATCGCGATGTTCATCTGCCCGCCGGCGGCGGCGCGGCTGATGACCGACAGCCTCGAACGGCAGGTGCTCTGGTCGGTCCTATTCGCGGTCCTCTCGGCGGTCGCGGGCTATGTTCTTGCCGGCTACGGGCCGCTGTGGCTGGGGGCGGAGAACGCGGTGAGCGCGGCAGGCATGATCGCGACCGTTTCGGGTGCGATCCTCGCGCTTGCCGCTCTTTTCGGACCGCACCGGCACGCGGCCCACGCCTGAGCCCTTGCGCCGGGGTTGCGCCCCGGTGCAGGAAGGCGCCATGCGAACCGTGATCGTCATTCCCGCGCGCTACGCCTCAACCCGCTATCCGGGCAAGCCGCTCGCGGTGCTCACGGGCCCGGATGGGGAAAAGACGCTGATCCAGCGAAGCTGGGAGGCGGCGCGGGCCGTGCGGGGTGCGGATCGCTTGGTGGTGGCGACAGACGACGCGCGGATCGCGGACTGCGTGCGCGGCTTCGGCGGAGAGGTGGTGATGACCTCGGAGGCATGCCGGAACGGGACCGAGCGCTGCGCCGACGCGCTGGACCAGTTGGGCGAGGCGGACCTTGTCGTGAACCTTCAGGGCGACGCGCCGCTGACGCCGCCCGGCTTCGTCGAGGCGCTGATCGCCGCGATGGCCGACCGGGACGACATCGACATGGCGACACCGGTTCTCCGCTGCGACGAGACCACCTGGCGCCATTTCCGCGACGACCGTGCCGAGGGGCGCGTGGGCGGGACCACGGCGGTCTTCGCGGCGGACGGGCGCGCGCTTTATTTCTCCAAGGAAGTCATACCCTTCGTGCCGGAAGGCAATGCGCCTCAGCCTGTGCCGGTGTTTCACCATGTCGGCGTCTATGCCTACCGTCCGGCGGCGCTCCGCGCCTACATGGGCTGGGCCGAGGGCGTGCTGGAGCGCAATGAAGGGCTGGAGCAGTTGCGGTTCCTCGAGAACGGCGCGCCCGTTCTCTGCGTCGAGGTCTCGGCAGATGGACGAGTGTTCTGGGAACTCAACAATCCCGTCGACGTGGGCCGGATCGAGAGCGTGCTATGACCCCGAGAACGGTCTCCGTCGGCGATATCGACATCGCCACCGGCAAGCCCTTCACGGTGATCGCGGGGCCCTGCCAGATCGAAGGCCTCGACCACGCGCTTATGATGGCCGAGCGGATCGCGGTGGCCTGCGAGGCGGCGGGGCGGCGGTTCATCTACAAGTCGAGCTATGACAAGGCCAACCGGTCGTCGCACGAGACGGCGCGGGGCGTCGGGATGGAGGAAGGGCTGAACATCCTTGCCGCCGTGAAGGAGCGGTTCGGCTGCCCGGTCCTGACGGACGTGCATGATGCGCGCCAGTGCGCGTCTGCCGCCGAGGTGGCGGACGTGGTCCAGATCCCGGCGTTCCTCTGCCGGCAGACCGACCTCCTGCTCGCCGCGGGAGTGACCGGCGCGGCGGTGAACGTCAAGAAAGGTCAGTTCCTCGCCCCGTGGGACATGGCGAACGTGGCCGCGAAGATCGCGTCCACCGGAAACGAGCGCATCCTGCTCACCGAGCGAGGGACAAGCTTCGGCTACAACACGCTCGTCTCCGATTTCCGCGCGCTGCCGATCATGGCCGAGACGGGTTACCCGGTGGTTTACGACGCGACACACTCGGTGCAGCAGCCGGGCGGGAAGGGCACCACGTCCGGCGGTCAGCGGGAGTTCGTGCCGGTTCTGGCGCGCGCGGCGGTAGCCGTGGGCGTGGCCGCGCTGTTCATCGAGACGCACGAAGACCCGGACGCCGCGCCATCGGACGGACCGAACATGGTGCCTGTGGACGCCTTCGAAGGGCTGCTCCGCACCCTCGGGCGGATCGAGGAGGCCGTGCGGGCTGATTGCGGGTAGCCGCGGTCGGGTCTAGGCTCTGGCCATGGACCACTCCGCTTCCCTCGACGACCGCATCGCCTCCGAGATCGACGCCCGCCGCGACGATCTCGTGGCGCTGACGCAGGACCTCGTGCGCATCCCCACGCTGAACCCTCCCGGGCGGGACTATCGCGCGATCTGCGAGTACCTGGAGTCGCGGCTGAAACCGCAGGGCTTCGCGTGCACGCTGGTCCGGGCCGACGGCGCGCCGGGCGACTCGGACCGCTACCCGCGCTGGAACGTGATCGCGCGGCGCGAAGGAAGCGCGCAGGGCGAGACAGTTCACTTCAACTCCCACATAGATGTCGTTGAAATCGGTCACGACTGGACGATGGACCCGTTCGGGGGCGAGGTGAAGGACGGACGCGTCTACGGGCGCGGCACCTGCGACATGAAGGGAGGCCTCGCGGCGTCCATCGTCGCGGCCGAAGCGTTTCTGGCGGTCTGCCCCGACTTCGCGGGTGCGGTGGAAATCTCGGGCACGGCGGACGAGGAATCGGGCGGCTACGGCGGCGTGGCCTACCTCGCCGAGCGCGGCTGGTTCTCGCCTGACAGGGTCCAGCACGTCATCATTCCCGAACCCTTGAACAAGGACCGCATCTGCCTCGGCCACCGGGGCGTCTGGTGGGCCGAGATCGAGACGAGGGGCCGCATCGCCCACGGGTCGATGCCGTTCCTCGGCGACAGCGCGATCCGGCACATGGGGGCGGTGCTCGAGGAGATGGAGCGCACCCTGTTGCCGCTGCTCGCGGGCAAGCGGACGGATATGCCGGTCGTGCCCGAGGGCGCGCGGCAGTCGACGCTCAACATCAACTCGATCCACGGGGGAGAACCCGAGCCGGAAGAGGGGTTTACGGGCTTTCCTTCGCCCTGTGTCGCCGACCGGTGCCGCATCGTGATCGACCGGCGGTTCCTGATCGAGGAGGATCTTGCCGCGGTCAAGGAAGAGGTGCGCGGGATGATGGAGCGCATCAGGGCCGAGCGTCCGAAATTCTCATATGAAATCAGAGATCTGCACGAGGTCGTGCCGACCATGACGGACCGCGACGCGCCTGTGGTGCGGACGGTTGCCGCCGCGATCGGGCGGGTGCTGGCGCGGGCGCCGGATTATGTCGTATCGCCGGGAACTTACGACCAGAAGCACATCGACAGGATCGGACGGCTGAAGAACTGCATCGCCTACGGCCCGGGCATCCTCGACCTCGCCCATCAGC
>CAZPOK010000107.1:0-9888 GCA_964587905.1 uncultured Rhodobacterales bacterium
TCCGTAACTTGTCCCCGGTGCCGCGGGCTGGGTGGGGGCTGTTAATCCGCGACACCGGGGTAGCGTTACAATCGCTATGATCAACGTTTGCCGGGCAAACCCGGCGGCACGGTGGAGCGGGCCGCACCTTTCCGCGGTCATTTTGCGGCGGAAATCTGGCGGCGCTTGATTTCGCACCCGGAACATACCAGTCTCTGGGAATGAATGCGCCGACGCCGTTCCCGACGCACGCCGACCAGGTCGCTTTCGACCGGACGGAACTTAACCAGATCTTATCGCTCTATGGGCGTATGGTCGCCGCCGGGGAATGGCGTGACTATGCGATGTCGTTTCTCAAGGACGTGGCCGTGTTCGCGGTCTTCCGCCGCTCGGCCGAGCACCCGCTCTACCGGGTCGAGAAGCGCCCGCGCCTCAGGAACCGGCAGGGGATGTACGCGGTCATCGGCATGGACGGACAGGTTCTGAAGCGCGGGCACGACCTCAAGGCGGTTCTTCGCGTTCTGGACCGAAAGCTCATCCGCGCCGTCGACTGAGCACGGCGCCGCACGCATTGCCTTGCGCATTCCCGCATCCGCCACGATGATGCCCCTTCTGGACCGATCTTCGGTCCGTCCATCCGGGAGAAGTCTCAATGGCGACCATCACGGCCCTGCCAAGGAAAGAGGACGCAATCGCCACGGTCGTCCCGATCCTCAAGCAGCGTCTGGGTGACCGGCTTCAGACCGGCGCCGCGATCCGTGAACAGCACGGCAACACGACGACGTGGATCCTGAACCAGCCGCCGGATGCCGTGGCCTTCCCCGAATCCACCGAGGAAGTGGCCGACATCGTCCGCACCTGCGCCGACCACGGCGTACCGATCATCCCTTTCGGCACGGGCACGTCGCTCGAGGGGCATGTGAACGCGCCCGCAGGCGGCATCTCGATCGACCTCGGCCGGATGAACAATGTCCTCGCGGTCCATGCCGACGATCTCGACGTCGTCATCCAGCCCGGCGTCACGCGTAGCCGGCTGAACGAGCATCTGCGTGATCAGGGTCTCTTTTTCCCGATCGATCCTGGCGCGGACGCCTCGCTCGGCGGCATGGCGGCGACCCGCGCATCGGGCACGAACGCGGTGCGTTACGGCACGATGAAGGACAACGTCGTCGCACTCGAGATCGTCCTGCCCGACGGCCGCGTCATTCAGACCGCGCAGCGTGCGAGAAAATCCTCGGCCGGCTACGATCTCACGCGGCTGTTCGTCGGCGCCGAAGGGACGCTCGGGATCATCACCGAACTCACGCTGCGCCTCCAAGGCATACCCGAGGCTATGTCTTCCGCGACCTGCTCGTTTCCGAGCATCGAGGCCGCGTGCTCGGCCGTGATCATGACGATTCAGATGGGCGTACCGGTTGCACGGATCGAGCTTCTCGACCCTCTGACCGTGAAGGCGGTGAACGCCTACTCGAAGCTTTCGCTTCCCGAACGGCCACTCCTCCTCCTCGAGTTCCACGGATCGGAGTCGTCGGTCGCCGAACAGGCCGAGACCTTCGGCGAGATCGCGGGAGATTCTGGCGGTACCGGCTTTGCCTGGACGACATCGCCAGAGGAACGCACGAAGCTGTGGCAGGCGCGTCACGACGTCTACTGGGCGACCTGTGCGCTGCGACCGGGCGCCAGGGCACTCGCCACCGACGTCTGTGTCCCGATCTCCCGCCTTGCCGAGTGCGTCGAGGCCGCGCGGGCGAAGGCTTCGGAACTCCGCCTTATCGCCCCCATCGTGGGTCACGTCGGCGACGGCAACTTCCACGTGACGCCTGTCGTCGATCTCGAGGACGCGGACGAATTCGCCCGCACCGAGCAATTCGTCGGATGGCTGAACGACCTCGCTATCTCGATGGAGGGCACCTGCACCGGCGAACACGGCATCGGACAGGGCAAGAAGCCCTATCTCCGGCGCGAACTGGGCGAGGCGGTCGACGTCATGGCGGCGATCAAGGCGGCGATCGATCCAAAAGGCATCATGAATCCTGGCAAGATCCTCTGAGGGTCAGGCCCCGTCTGTGTGGATCGCCTTGAAGGTGATCGTGGTCAGTGTCCGCGAGATGCCGGGAATATCGAAGAGATTTTCGCTCAGATACCGTCCTATATCCTCGTCCTTGGGAACGTAGATCTTCGCGAGAAGGTCGAAGTCCCCGCTCGTCGAGTAAAGCTCGGACACGATCTCGCGGAGATAGATCTCACGGGCGACCTCGTAGGTTTTGCCGGGGTGGCAGCGAAGCTGGACGAAGACGCAGTTCATGGGCAACACCTCCTGGCCAACCGATAGCACATCGCCCCGCAGCCGCCAGCGTCGAAAAAGCCGTGGAACCTTCCGACCATTTCGGTCTAGCCTCGCGCCCGAGGGAGGACGATGCTCGGAATGACCCGTCATCAGCCAGACGCCGCGACACAGGTGCGCGTCTCCGACGAGGTGCGGAAGACGACCTGCTACATGTGCGCGTGCCGTTGCGGCATCAACGTGCACCTCAAGGACGGTCAGGTCACCTACATCGAAGGGAATCGCGACCACCCCGTGAACAAGGGCGTACTCTGCGCAAAGGGATCGGCCGGGATCAAGCAGGTCCTCTCGCCCGCCCGTCTCCGCGCCCCGCTCCGCCGCACCGGCCCGCGCGGGTCTGGCGCGTTCGAGGAGATATCATGGGAAGAGGCGCTGCAAACCGCCGTCTCCTGGCTGAAGCCGCTGCGAGCGACAGCGCCTGAAAAGCTAGCGTTCTTCACCGGTCGCGACCAGAGCCAGTCCTTCACCGGCTGGTGGGCACAGGCTTTCGGCACACCGAACTACGCAGCCCACGGCGGCTTCTGCTCCGTAAACATGGCGGCGGCCGGCATTTACACGATCGGCGGCGCCTTCTGGGAGTTCGGCCAGCCGGACTGGGAGCGGGCGGAGCTTTTCCTTCTCTTCGGCGTGGCCGAGGATCATGATTCGAACCCAATCAAGATGGGGATCGGTCGGCTCAAGGAACGTGGCGCGCGAGTGATCGGAGTGAACCCGATCCGGAGCGGCTACAATGCCGTGGCCGATGACTGGTACGGCATAACGCCCGGAACGGACGGTCTTCTGATCCTGTCGCTGGTCCACTGCCTGCTGAAAGCGGGCAAGATCGACGCAGATTATCTCGCGCGCTGGACGAACGCGCCCTGCCTCCTGAATGAGGACCCTGACTCCGCGGATTTCGGACTTCTTCTGAAGGACGACGATGACAAACCCGTCGTGCTCGACCGCACGACAGGCAAACCGGTGCCCTTCGACACACCCGGGGTTCGGCCCGACTTGACAGGCTCCTGGCGCCATGCGGGCTGCACGCACCGGCCGGTCTTTCACCGCATGGTCGACCGTTACCTGTCGGTCGACTACGCGCCCGAGACCGTTGCGCCGAGGACCGGTCTCTCCCCCGACCGCATCCGCACCCTCGCCGGAGAGATCGCGTACGCCGCATTCGGGAAATCATTCGCGGTCTCCCGCCGCTGGACCGACTTCCGCGGCGAAACGCACGACGCGATGACGGCGCGCCCCGTCGCCATCCACGCCATGCGCGGCATCTCCGCTCATTCCAACGGCTTCCAGACCGCCCGCGCCCTGCACCTTCTCCAGACGCTCATCGGCGCAGTCGAAAGCCCCGGCAGTTTCCGCTTCAAGCCGCCGTACCCGAAACCCGCTTCGGCCCATCCCCGCCCGCACTTCCGCGTCCGCCCCGGCCAGCCGCTCGATGGCCCGCATCTCGGCTATCCGCAGGGGCCGGACGACCTCGCGTTGACGGATGACGGGGCGCCCGCCCGGATAGACAAGGCCTTTACCTGGGAGAACCCGCTCTCGGCGCATGGCCTGATGCATATGGTGATCCCGAACGCCCACGCGGGCGACCCCTACAGGATCGACACGCTGTTTCTCTACATGGCGAACATGTCGTGGAACTCGTCGATGAACACCTCCGCGGTGATGGAGATGCTGACCGACACCGACGAGGCAGGCGACTACGTCATCCCGCGGATCATCTATTCCGACGCCTACGGCTCCGAGATGACCGCTTACGCCGACCTGATCCTGCCCGATACGACGTACCTCGAACGCCACGACTGCATCAGCCTGCTCGACCGCCCGATCTCCGAGGCCGAGGCCGCCGCAGATGGCATTCGCTGGCCGGTCCTCACCCCCGACCGGGACGTCCGGCCGTTCCAGTCGGTGCTCCTCGACCTCGGGCATCGTCTGGGCCTGCCCGGGATGACGACCGAGGACGGCTCGCCGTCCTATCGAGACTACGCCGACTACATCGTGCGCCACGAGCGCAAGCCGGGCATCGGACCCCTTGCCGGATGGCGCGGAAACGGAACGGACCACGGCCGGGGAGAGCCTAATTTGGCCCAACTCGATCGCTACCGCGAAAACGGCGGCTTCTTCACGGCTCACATCCCTGACGAAGCGCAGTTCATGAAGCCCTGGAACCGCGCGTACTGGGACTGGGCGGTGTCGATGGGTCTCGTCGACGGCCCGCAGCCCTACCTGATCGAGCTTTGGTCCGAACCGCTGCGCCGCTTCCAAGTTTCCTCCGAAGGCAAAGGTATCCGCCAGCCGCCGGAGCATCTGCGCGACAGGCTGAAACAGGCGATGGACCCGCTGCCCCTCTGGTATCCGCCGCTCTCGGACGAACGCATCGACACCGGTGTCTATCCGATCCACGCGCTCACTCAGCGCCCGATGGCGATGTACCACTCCTGGGGGAGCCAGAACGCCTGGCTCCGACAGATCCACGGAGAGAATCCACTCTTCCTCCCGACCGATCTATGGGAGGCGCACGGCTTCCGCGACGGCGACTGGGCGCGCGTCACCTCGCCCAGCGGAGAGATTACCGTTCCCGTCGCGCACATGGCCGCGCTCAATGCCCACACCGTCTGGACGTGGAACGCCATCGGCAAGCGCAAGGGTGCCTGGGCGCTCGATCCGAAGTCGCCCGAAGCGACCAAAGGTTTTCTCCTGAACCACCTGATCTCGGAGCTGCTGCCCGAAAAGGGCGACGGTTTGCGCTGGTCGAACTCCGATCCTGTCACGGGCCAGGCCGCCTGGTTCGACCTACGCGTTAGGATCGAGCGTGTCGACGCCCCGGTCGAGACGCGACCCATCTTCCCGCCCTTGAAGGTGTCGGCGGAATGAGCCGTCATCCTGCTCAGGATACGCCGGTCTCCATCCTGCAGCCGGGACGCCGCTTGAAAACTGCGCGGCTCGTGCGGAGTCCCTGCGTCATCCTTACCTATTCATTGCTCCACGAATGACCTCACTTCCGTCTCATACCGACCGCAAGCTCGGCCTCGTGATCGACCTCGACACATGCGTCGGCTGTCATGCCTGCGTCGTAGCCTGCAAGGGCTGGAACGATGCCTCGCAACCCTCCGGTCTGACAGATGCCAACCCTTACGGGGCCGATCCGACAGGCGCGTTTCTCAACCGCGTCCATTCCTATGAAATCCAGCCGGATCAGGGCGCTGCGCAACTCGTCCATTTCCCGAAGTCCTGCCTGCATTGCGACGACGCTCCCTGCGTCACGGTGTGTCCGACCGGCGCTTCCTACAAACGTCAGGAAGACGGCATCGTCCTCGTCAACGAGAGCGATTGCATCGGCTGCGGGCTCTGCGCATGGGCCTGCCCCTATGGCGCGCGCGAAATGGATCCGACCGAACAAGTGATGAAGAAATGCACTCTGTGCGTCGACCGGATCTACAACGAGGAACTGCCGGAGGACGATCGCGTCCCCGCCTGCGTACGCACCTGCCCCACGGGTGCACGGCACTTCGGAGACCTCTCCGACCCCGGAAGCGCGGTCTCGCAACTCGTCGCCGAGCGCGGTGGGCTCGAGCTCATGCCCGAGCAGGGAACGAAGCCAGTGAACCGCTATCTGCCGCCGCGCCCAAAGGGAGAGATCGACGTTCTCGCGCCCTTGCTCGAACCTGTCGCGGACGACCCGAAGGGTCTTCTCGGCTGGCTCGACCGCACTCTGGAACGGCTCGGATGAAGGTCGGGGTTCCGGTGGGCAGATCAGCGGGATCAAGAGGCTAGCCCTTGCATCCCGCACGCTCGATCATCCTGTTCACGACGCTCTCGGGCCTTGGCTTCGGCCTGCTGACATTTCTCGGGCTCGGGTACCCGGACGTCAAGGGAATGACGGCCTTCGTCTTCTTCGCCATCGCGTACATGCTTGCCGCTGGCGGTCTCGCCGCCTCGGCCTTCCACCTCGGGCATCCGGAACGCGCCCTTAAGGCGTTCTCCCAGTGGCGGACAAGCTGGCTGTCGCGCGAGGCGTGGACTTCGGTCGCGACGCTGGTGGTCATGGCAGTCTATGGCGCTGGCCTCGTATTCCTCGACACCCGCGTCGCGGCGCTGGGCATCGTCGGCGCATTGCTGTGTCTCGCAACCGTGGTGTCGACGTCGATGATCTACGCCTCGCTCGGCTCCGTCCCGCGCTGGAACGACCGAACCACCCCGATTCTCTTCCTGGCATACGCCATAGCAGGTGGTGCGTTGCTTTCGGGAGAGGTCACGATGGCGATCTTCCTGCTCCTCGCACTCGCCGCCCTGCAGGCATGGGTCTGGCGCGACGGGGATGCGCGCTTCGCGCGGTCGGGAACCACGATGGCTACCGCGACGGGGCTTACCGGTGGCACGGTCCGTTCGTTCGAACCGCCGCACACGGGAAAGAACTACCTGCTGACCGAGATGGTCTACGTCGTGGGCCGCAAGCATGCGCGCAAGCTTCGGGCGATCGCCATCGTCCTGGTCTCGTTCCTGCCGGTGATCCTCCTTCTCCTGCCATTCTCGCATGTATTCGCGACGCTCGCGGTGCTGTCGCACATCGCGGGCGCCCTTGTCGCGCGGTGGCTCTTCTTCGCCGAAGCCGAGCATGTCGTCGGACTCTACTATGGCAAGCGTCACGGAAGCTCGACGTCGACCCAGACGATCCGGTGACGGGACGCCGCCGCCGCGGTTTCCGCAGCGCTGCCGGCCAGAGGCCAATGGACGCCTGATCCCAGAACCTTCCAGTGCGACGACGGCAGAACGTAGTCCACACGGAGATTCCCGGGGTCGCCGGGTCCGTCCCGCCAGTCCGCGGTATCGAGTGAGGGGTCGCCCTCGTGAGTCAGGTTCGACCCGCCGTCCCGGTCTGCGGCGGCTGCGCCGCCTGCGCTTCGCGGTGCGGGATCGAGAAGCTGTGGATGGGACAGGAGGCTGTGCATCGCTGCGGGCCGCCCGTCGCCATCTGCGGGATCCATATTCGTATCGCCGAGAAGCACGAAAGGAGCTTCGACCGGTCTTTCGGGAAGCTTTCCGTCAAGGTAGGCGAGCCAGAAGGCGGCCTCGTCGTGGTTCCTCCGGCCGTTTCGATCCTCGGGCCCGTCAAAGACGGGAGGGGTCGCGTGAAAAGCCCAGAGGCGAATCTCGCGCCCGTCTGGAAGCGCGAGGGAAACATCCCAGTGACCAGTGGATGAAAGCCGCTGGTCGGGAAAAGAGCCGTTCGGCGGTTCCCGACCTTGGAGCAGCGCATCCGGCAGATCGTGCCAGAGATACCGCGAGAAATCCCGGCTGGCGCTGCTGTCGACGGGCAATCGCGACAGCAGCGCCATCCCGCCCTGGCCCGCGAATTCGCCATACCCCTGCGCGTCGCGCGGACTCCCGGCACGGCCGTCACCGTTCATGTCTCGGCCGCTCTGTAGACCGGAATTCGGCGCGAAGGCGAAAAGCGAATCGTAGCGCTGCCCGGCCTCGCCGAGAGCGGCCGTCAAGGCGCGGAGCGCATGGAGATCTTGGTCGTAGTCAAACCCTGTCACCAGCAGAACGTCGGGAGATACCTCTGCGATGACCGCCACCGCCGCGAGGACATCCGGCGCTCCCTCTAGAATGTCGCGAAGAAGCAGGCCGGGGCCGTCGCGCGAGAGCTCGACATTGTAGGTGGCGATGCGCAATGGGTCGGCCGAGGCCGCGAGCGCGGCGAACGACAGGATCAGACAGGCTGCAGCCCGATGGCCTCTTCGTCCTGCGCGCGGCGGCGTTTGTCGGCGATCATGTTTGCGACACGGCCCATGGCGATCCCTCGCATGAACAAGGAAGTCGGAAGGAACGCCCATGCCGCCACCGTCCAGATCAGCGTATGCGGGTTTTCGAGGGAAACGGTGCCGAAAACCGACCCCGCCGCCTTGACCGCCGCAGGTGTCAGGAATGGCAGAAGAAAGCCTAAGGCGATGTTAAAGCGGGCGTCCCGCTCCAGGCGTTCTACCACGTCGCCGCCCGTGGTCGGATCGAAGGTCGGAAGGTTGACCCAGACGTTGAAGCTGCCGTTGGCGAGCGGCCATCGCTGAATACGGAGAACGATGATGAAGATTGCAAGCGTGGTCAGCGAGATGAGGTAAGCCATGCCGGCGGCCGTGCGCACCTGATAGATATGCGCGCTGCTCGCCTCTTCTGGCAGCATGAGAACCACCAGCCTGACCGGGCTGTAAGGAAAGTCGATCACGCTTCCGATCAATCCGCCGATCGCCTGAAGGAACATCGTGAGCGACGTCTGGCCGTATTCGCCTCTCAGAATGATCGAAAGGAGAAGAACGGTGAAGAGAAGCGAGAAGAAGCGGATGCGGTTGAACGGCGGCGCGTCACGAAACTCCACGAGACCCGGATAGGCAGAGGTGTATTCTATGATCGTCAGCACCGCGCCGAAGATCGCGACGAGCGCCACGATCTGCGCTGTATCCGTACTGGTGCCGGGCAGCATCAGGGAGGGGATCGAAACGAGGATCACCACCATGAATGCGCGCAGCATGGCATATGCCAGCCGGGAAATCACTGCCCGTCGCCCCCGATCCGGTCGGACGGAACTTTACCCGCCCTTTCATGCCTTTCGCCGCACCGATTGTGGCGGCCCGCCACATTTTTGCCCACTTCTGGCCTACTTCCAACTGTCCCAGCAACTCGAGGTTAACCATCGAAAGGAAGTGCGGCATTTTCATGGTCAAACTGGTGCGTCATTGCATCATTTTGGACCTGCAAAAGGGCGGCTTCGCCGGCTCTGCCCCTTTACCCGGCGAACTGAAGCTCAGACCCAAGGGCGATCCTGCGCGGATTTTGCCTCGAAGCTCTCGATCGCACCGACCTTCTCGAATGTCAGGCCGATGTCGTCCAATCCATTGAGCAGGCAATGCTTGCGGAACGCGTCGACCTCGAACGCGAAGGCCGTTCCGTCCGCAGTCGTCACCGTCTGCGCTTCCAGATCGACGGTGATCCGGGCGTTCTGGCCCTTCTCGGCATCCTTCATCAGGATATCGACCTGCTCCTGCGGAAGTGCGATGGGCAGAATCCCGTTCTTGAAGCAGTTGTTGAAGAAGATGTCCGCGAAGGATGGCGCGATCACGCAACGGATGCCGAAGTCGAGAAGCGCCCACGGCGCGTGCTCGCGGCTCGACCCGCAGCCGAAGTTCTCGCCGGAGACGAGAATCTCCGCCTCGCGGTAGGCCGGCTTGTTCAGGACGAAGTCCGGGATCTCGTTTCCGTCGTCGTCGTAGCGCATCTCGTCGAAAAGGTTCTTGCCGAGGCCGGAGCGCTTGATCGTCTTCAGGAATTGTTTCGGAATGATCATGTCGGTGTCGACATTGATGAGCGGCAAAGGCGCCGCGATCCCTGTGATCTTCGTGAACTTGTCCATCCCAGGCGGCCTTCCTCGTTTCGGAACACCGCCTGATTAGTCCCTTTGAGGGCGGGTTTCCAGTAGCCGCGGACTAGTGTCGACGGACGAATTGGCGAAATGCGCCGAGGCTGCCAAGCGCGCCGAGAAGAAGCCAGACACCGGCGGGCAGCGGAATGACCGGTGG
>CAZPOK010000108.1:0-9864 GCA_964587905.1 uncultured Rhodobacterales bacterium
CATGTGATGGTCCTCACTTTGAACGGCGGTTTCCGCCGCGTTTCGGATCCGGCCGGTTCGGCCGGCGTTCGAACGCCGTTCTGACCGCTGCGGAGATCTGATCCTATCCCGCGCCATCCCCGAGGATGCGAGGCGACCCTCGCCCGAGCGCCTTAACAAACCACGAAGACCCACGCGGCAACCGCGGAGACTTTTTCCTATCCGGGTTCAGCGCAGATGCCCGCCATCGAACCGCGGCGCCGACATCGCCACCCGCTCCCCTTCTGCGGTGTAGGTCTCTGACGCGCGAACCTCGCCGAGTTCCCTCATGCGCCGGCGCACCGACCGCACCCCGCGGACGCCCGCCTGAAGGAGAGCCGCGTTGCGCGCGCATGCCAACCGGAGGCGCCGGAGAACTTCGTCCGGAGGGGTTTCGTTGGCCAGTGCCGTCCCGATCCTTTCGATCTCTGCAAGGTCGCTTCCAAGGGACGTCACGTCTCCCTCGAGGAGTCTCTTTCGCTGGGCCTCAAGCAACCCGATGAGCGCCAATCCGGGACTTCCCGTCGCGTCAGTCACCGGAGCGCGCCTTCAGGGCCTGAAAGATGCTTTCGGCCAGACCGATCCCGCCGGCCTCCGCCATCTCCCGCGCATGAATGTCTCGCAGGAACGACGCGAACTGCTCCTCTCCCACACCGCCGCCGAATGCACCGGTCTCTCCAAGCCCGCTCTCCTTCAGCATCAGGGACAGGAAGCCCGCCTCCAGCTTCAGCGCGGCGCGGCGAAGCGCTGCGTCACCGCCCAGGTCGGATGGACCTGCGACACCCGCAAAGTGATCGATCGGCTGAATCATCGACATCGCTCCAATTCGCTGCATTCCAGGTCGACATGCCTTCTTCCGGTAAAGATGCGGTAACCACCGTGAGGCAATCTCCACCCAATTCAGGGTAGAAGGCCGGAACGCGTGGACGCCGCAAATCCGTCGGAAGTTACGGGCACACTCATCTCCTCAGCAGGATTGCGGCTGACGGGCAAAGCGCCCCGTCCGCCCACGGATGTTTTTGCGGACACGTATTTCCCGGGCCCATCGACAGAACCCGATACCGGTGCCGACGCGCCCGTCTTGGGACAGATGCTGGCACCGGCCCAGGCGCCCTCTTCCGATGGCGATCCGCGATTTCCGGACATCCGTGGCAAAACCCGGGAACCGCGCGCCAAGACCGGGACGTCCTACGGCGACGCCGTGCACCCGGAGGCCAAGCGCGCGTCAACTCAAGGCGCCACGCTGCTTGAGCCCGGAACCACCGCTGGACGACCTATCGTCGTCGCGGCTGACCTTTCGCAGCGCCCCGAGGCTGCGACGATTCTCTCCGCGGCCAGGGGCGAGAGGTCTTCCGCAGGCCGGGTTTCCCTTACATCCCTTGCAGAGTCGCCGCCGCGGGGGCCGGATCAGGTTCGCTCGGCGGACCAGACGTCGACAGACGAGATGCCGGGCCAGACGCAGGTGCCTGAGGTCCGGATCGCGGCCGATCGAAGTCCGCAGGCCGATGCGGCGGTCACGGTACGCCCGCTGATGCCGGGTCCGGTCCACGACGCGCAGGCGGCGGGGACGGCAGCGGCTGCCTCGCGGGTCTTGCGCTCGCCGGAAAAGGTTCACGCCGGTGAAAACCCGCCCATGGCAACTCCCGCCCCCCACGCACGGGACGTCAAATCGATTACGTCCGGAAGAGCGACGCTGGCCGAGAACGATGCGCGCAGGTCCGCGGCCGCCGCCGCAGAGCCGACCGCAGCCGCTCCGGGGTCAGCGGCGACGCCCGCAACGGGCGCTCCGCCCGCCGCACCGGAGGCCGGGGCACTCCGCAACGAATCGCGCGTGAAGGCCCGGGAGCGGGCTCAACACGGCACCGCTCCCGCCGCAAAGTCCACATCGGGTCCGGCGCGCCAGAACGACGCGGACGCTCTTCCGGTCACGCAGCGAGGCCGGGTCGCGGCGACCGCCGCGACCGCGCATCCCGCCACAGGAGCCTTGCATACCTCCTCGGAGATTCCCCCTGAAGTCCCAGTGCCGGCGCCCGACGGACTTGCTCGGCGGACCCCCCGCGCGACAGACGGCAGCCGGGTATCGAGCGAGCGCGCGCCGCTGACGACCGGTGTGGCGGAGGGGACATCGCGGGCTCTGGAAAGCGAACCGGCCAGGCGCCCGGGCCCCGGAGCACACCACATCGCCGGAACGGAGGGTCCGGTTTCTCCGGAAGATCGCGGGCCTGCACCAGGTTCGGAGTCCACAGGGACGCAAGAGCGGTCGTCGCACGCGACGGCGCTGCCATTCGCGGGACTGGCCGACGCACCTGCAAACGGGCCTGCGAAAGCAACCGGCGGCGGCGCTTCATTTCCGAAGGACACCTTCGTCGTTGAATTGGCGATCGTCCATGAGCCGGGGTCGACGCGCCACCAGGACGTCGCGGGGCCGACATCGACGCCATCCTCTCCACGCGGAGATTTGGCGCGCTCGGTGGTCGAGCAGTTGGTCGGCGCCATACGGGCCGGAGGCGACGGGACATTCGACGTTCAGCTTTCACCCGAGGAACTGGGCCGCGTCAGGCTCACCCTGACCTCGGACGGCGCCGAGATGATCGTCTCGATCGCTGCGGAGCGGGTGGAGACACTGGAACTGATGCGAAGACATATCGACCTTCTCGCCCGCGACTTCCGGGACCTGGGCTACACGTCGGTGCAGTTCACGTTCGCAGACGGCGACGGACGTGACCCGCGTGGCCACGCCGCGTCCGGCGCCTACCCTGCCGACCAAGGCACGGCCGGAGACGATTTGGCGGCCGCGGAGATCCCGCACCTCCCGCAAGCAACGTCAACGGCGGACCGGCTCGACCTGCGCCTCTAGAAGGAGACTCACATGGAAATCACGCCCACCTCCGCGACCGCGCCGCGACAGCCGGTCACCGCACCCGAGCCGCAGGAAGACGGCGAAGGCCTCTCGTCCGACTTCGAGACGTTCCTGCTGATGCTGACGACGCAGATGCAGAACCAGGATCCGCTCAACCCGCTCGAATCGTCCGAATTCGCGGTTCAGCTCGCGACCTTCTCGGGGGTGGAACAGCAGGTGAAGACGAACGATCTGCTCGCCTCTCTGCTTTCCGGACTGGCCAGTTCCGGCATGGCGCAAATGGCATCCTGGATCGGAAGGGAGGTCCGGACCGACGGTCCGGCCGCTTTCGACGGAACCCCGCTCACGCTCTATCCCAACCTGGGCGATGACGGCTCGGCAGCATCGCTCATCGTGACGGACGCGACCGGAAGCGTCGTGTCCCGGAGCGACCTTGGCAATTCCGATGCCGTCGTCTGGGCGGGCGTAGGATCGGAAGGCACGCCGCTCCCTCCTGGTCTCTATCGGTTCGAGGTCGAAAACCGGTCGAACGGCACGGTTGCCTCCACGACGACGGTCGAGCACTACGAGACCGTGAGCGAGGTTCGCGCAGGGCCGGAGGGATCGCAGCTCGTTCTGTCTGGGGGTGCCGAGATACCGGCGGCCGACATTCTCTCCGTGCGGGACATTCCGGAGAGCTGATCAGGCGGTCAGAGCGCCATCCCGATCAGAACGGCTCCACCGGTCGCGAGTCCGCCGACGGCAGCCCAGAGGACGGGCTTCCAGGCCGGGATGCTCGGAGAGGACGGCTCCTGCGTGCTTTGCCGGACCAGCGCTCCTTCGACCAGTTCGGGCAGCTTCGGCCCGAACCGGCCCAGCACCTGCGCCGTGCGAACAAGGTCGTTCACCAGGGCGCGCGGACCGATATTGCGGCGGATGTACTGCTCGACGACGGGGCTCGCGACCTCCCATATGTTGATGTTCGGATAGAGCGAGCGCGAGACCCCCTCGACGACGACCATCGTTCGCTGGAGAAGGATGAGCTCGGTCCGCGTCTCCATGCCGAAACGCTCGGTCACCTCGAAGAGATAGGTGAGCAGCCGCGCCATCGAGATGCGCGTGGCGTCCATCCCGAAGATCGGCTCTCCCACCGACCGGAGCGCGCGCGCAAATTCGTCTATGTCGCGGTCGGCAGGCACATACCCGGCTTCGAAATGCACTTCCGCCACGCGCCTGTAGTCCTTGCGGATGAACCCCATCAGGATCTCCGCGTAGACCCGCCGGGTGTAGTCGTCGAGCCGTCCCATGATCCCGAAGTCGAGCGCGATGATGTCCCCGTTCGCCGCGATCTTCAGGTTGCCCTGATGCATGTCGGCGTGGAAATAACCGTCGCGCAGCGCGTGGAGAAGAAACAGCCGCAGAACCCGTTCGCCCAGCGCCTTGCGGTCATGCCCCACCGCCTCGATGGCGGCGATCTCTCCGGCGGGAATGCCCTCGGCCCAGCCGAGGGTCATGACCCGGCGCGACGACAGGAACCACTGGACGGAGGGCACGCGAAAGCCTTCGTCCTTGGCCGTGTTCGCCGCGAATTCGGCCGCACTCGACGTTTCGAGCCTCAGATCGAGCTCGCCCGTCACGACGCCCTCGAAATGTCGGATGACGTCGGTCGGGCGCAGCCGCCGCGTCGAGGGAGCGAGAAGCTCGATCAGCCACGCGGCGAAATAGAAGGCGTCGATGTCCTTTCGGAACGCCTTCTCGATGCCGGGACGCAGCACCTTGACGGCGACCTGCTCGCCCGTGTCGGCAAGACGCGCCCGGTGCACCTGGGCGATGGATGCCGCCGCCACGGGTTCGCTGAACTCGGAAAACAGAGCGTCGCATCGAAAATCGAGCTCCTCCTCGACCGTCTTCTTGGCGACCGGTGTCGGGAAAGGCGGCAACTTGTCCTGAAGGACGCGAAGCTGCATGGCGAGTTCGTCGCCCACGACGTCCGGCCGCGTCGACAGGATCTGGCCGAACTTGATGTAGGCCGGGCCGAGCGCTGTCAGAGCCCGCGTCGCCGGCGGTTGCGACGGATCGCCCTTGTAGCCGAGCCAGGCGAACGGGAGCCCCAGAACGCGCGCCGCGATCCGCAGGCTCGGCGGTGCGCGGAACGCGTCGAGCACGACTTTCATCGCGCCCGTGCGCTCGAGCGTCGCGCCGGTGCGGACGAGGCGCCAGATGTTGTGCGGGCCCCGCACCTAGAGCTTCCACCCCGAATGCAGCGCGGCGATCCCCATGCTCAGGTTGCGGTATTTCACCTGCTCGAAACCTGCATCGCGGATCATCTCCGCGAAGAGCTCCTGATCGGGAAACTTCCGGATCGACTCGACGAGATAACTGTAGCTTTCGCGATCGTTGGCGACGACCTGCCCCATGGCGGGGATCACGTTGAACGAGTACCGGTCGTAGGCCCACTGAAGGCCCGGGTTCGGAAGCTGCGAGAACTCGAGCACCATCAGCCGGCCGCCGGGCTTGAGGACACGGTAAGCCTCTTTCAGCGCGTCCCCGATCCGGGTCACGTTCCGAATGCCGAAGGAGATGGTGTAGACGTCGAAGGAGGCGTTTTCGGAGGGCAGCGCCATCGCGTCCCCGACGACCCACTCGAGACGGTCGCCGAGACGCTCCGCCTCGGCCCGCTTGCGTCCCGCATCGAGCATGGACTCGGTCATGTCGAGCACCACGGCAGATGCTTCCGGCGCCCGCTTCAGAAACCGGAAGGCGATGTCGCCGGTCCCACCCGCGACGTCGAGGAGGCGCTGGCCCGGTCTTGGCGCGAGCCAGTCCATCATCGCGTCCTTCCAGAGCCGGTGTATGCCAACCGACATCACGTCGTTCATGACGTCATAGCGCGAGGCCACGTTGGTGAAGACACCGTGGACGAGCCCCGCCTTTTCCTCTTCGGCGATCTCGCGATTGCCGAAATGGGTCGTCTGTCCGGGTTCTTCGGTCATGGGCCTTGTGGTCCTCCGCAACTCGGCTTTCTTATAGACCGCTGCCTCAGGGTGACAATGCGGCGCGGCGAAAGGAGTGGCCGAAGTGCCTGAATTGCCGGAAGTCGAGACGGTTCGTCGCGGGCTCCAGCCGGTCATGGAGGACCGGGTGATCCTGCAGGCCGACGTGCGCCGGCCGGACCTTCGCTGGCCTTTGCCCGAGCACATGGCGGAGCGACTGGCAGGGCAGCGGGTCCTTACGCTACGGCGACGCTCGAAATACATCCTAGCGGATCTGTCCTCGGCGGAGACCCTGATCGTGCACCTCGGAATGTCGGGCCGCATCCTGATCTCGGGCGAAAAGCTTGGAACGTTCCACCACGAACATCCCGCCCCCGAAAAGCACGACCACGTGATACTGGACATGGAAGGCGGGGTGCGCGTCACCTTCAATGACGCCCGCCGTTTCGGTGCGATGGACCTCGTCGAGACCGGCCGGGTGGACGAACACTGGCTGCTCGCCGGGCTCGGCCCGGAGCCGCTGGGCAACGCCTTCGACGAGGAGTACCTCGTCTCGCGCCTGAAGGGCCGGAACACTCCGATCAAGGCCGCGCTCCTCGATCAGCGCGTGGTCGCCGGGTTGGGCAACATCTACGTCTGCGAGGCGCTGCATCGGGCCGGCATCTCGCCGAGGCGCAAGGCGGGACGAATCTCCCAGGCGCGGCTCCGCAAGCTCGTCCCGGTGATCCGCGACGTGCTGCGCGAGGCCATTGCGGCGGGCGGATCATCGCTCCGCGACTATCGGCAGACGGACGGAGACCTCGGGTATTTCCAGCACACTTTCCGCGTCTACGACAGAGAGGGAGAGCCCTGCGTCACCCCCGGTTGCAGTGGCACCGTCGCACGTGTCGTGCAATCCGGCCGTTCGTCCTTCTATTGCCCGATCTGCCAAAGATAGCTTGATCCGTCCTTCAGGGCTGGTAGGTGTCGGCGTCGACCATAACAGCGAAAGCCGGTGGAATGGCCTACAAGAGCATCATCGTCGAACTCGACGACCACGTCTCGCTCATCAAGCTCAATCGCCCCGACGCCATGAACGCCCTGAACACCGAACTCCTCGGAGAACTCGGCCAGGCACTGCGCGAGGCCGACGAGAACGAGAAGGTCCGGTGCATCGTCATCACCGGTTCGGAAAAGGCGTTCGCAGCGGGGGCGGACATCAAGCAGATGTCCGAGCAGACCTTCGTCGATGTCTTCAGCCGCGACCTGTTCGGGCCGGAGACCGAGCAGATCCTGAAATGCCGCAAGCCGATCATCGCGGCGGTCGCGGGCTACGCGCTGGGCGGCGGGTGCGAACTTGCCATGATGTGCGACTTCATCATCGCCGCCGACAACGCGAAATTCGGCCAGCCCGAGATCAACCTCGGCGTGGTCGCCGGGATCGGCGGCACCCAACGTCTGACCCGGTTTGTGGGAAAGTCGAAGTCAATGGAGATGCACCTCACCGGCCGCTTTATGGATGCCGAGGAGGCCGAGCGCGCGGGCCTCGTAAGCCGCGTGGTGCCCGCCAAGAAGCTGATGGAAGAGGTTATGGCGACGGCCAACAAGATTGCAGAGAAATCCGCGCTGACGGCCATGGCCGTCAAGGAAGCGGTGAACCGGAGCTACGAGACGACGCTCACCGAGGGGCTCCTGTTCGAGCGCCGCCTGTTCCACGCGCTTTTCGCGACCGAAGACCAGACCGAGGGGATGGCCGCCTTTCTCGACAAGCGCGAAGCCCAGTTTCGGGACCGGTAACGCCGTTCGACGGCTTTGGGGCTTCCCTTCCGACGCGTTTTGCCCTAATGGCCCCTGCCATACATGCGCGTGAGACCCGCTCAGGTCAGAATCGGCCGGTTCATGAAACCCGGCGTGGGGCTCTTGGCGCGCTTTTGACAGACACCAACCCGCGAAGGGAACCGTAGAATGGCCAACACCCCGCAATCGAGAAAACGCGCTCGTCAGAACGCGCGTCGCCATGACGTCAACAAGGCGCGTCGCTCGCGCATTCGCACCTTCCTGCGGAAGGTCGAGGAAGCCATCGCCTCCGGTGACACGGCCGCGGCGCAGACGGCGCTCCGCGCCGCCCAGCCCGAACTGATGCGGGGCGTCAGCAAGGGCGTCCTCCACAAGAACACCGCGTCGCGCAAGATGTCCCGCCTCGCCTCTCGGGTGAAGGCCATCGGCTGATTTCGCGCTGCACCGCGGCGGGTACGAACGCGGCGCACCCGCTGGTGCGTCGCGTTTTCGTTTGCGGCTGCAGCGCCCGATTGGGGCTTTTTTGCCACCCGGCTGGATTCGGTTCGTGAACGTTCTGAGTCAAGCGCGAAGTTCTGTTGCGCCTCTGTGAACGCCGTTGCTAGCTTGGAGTTGCGATTCACATCGTCTTGGGGGGACATGGGACGATCGCCAACCTGGGCCTTGGCCAGAGAGGACGCTGCGTCGTCTTTCGGTCGCGGTTTTTGTGTGTTTTCCGGGGAGCGACCGTTCGACGTCTGACACGTGCCGCCTGGGGACACAGAGGCACAGACGACACCGCAGGGGACGCCGGTATCTGCATCCGGCGCCACCTGCCATGTCCGCCGATCCGCGAGCTTTCGCGGAGGGAACGGGAGTTCATGCGCAGACGCGCACGATGGCCCGCTTCTTTCGCGAAGGTCACCGGTCGGTAGTCCGGAAGTGGGCCCGTGCGCTGACTGACTGCGCGCGCGGGACGTTTCCGTCTTACCCTCGACAGCATGGACGCCGTCCGGTGCCTGCAAGGCCCGGCGTGGTCGGGCGCGAGCCCGCTCTTGATAAGAAACGGTAGGTCGAGGGGACATGACAAACGAGCTTTGGGGCCAGATCAGGGAAGAGCTCCTGACGACGGTGGGCAGGAACAACTACGTCAACTGGATCGAACCTCTGGAGTTCTCGGACCTGAAGGATGGTGTCGCCACCTTCTTCGTGCCGACGCATTTCATGGGAAACTGGGTGTCGCGGAACTTCGGCGACCACATCCACCAGGTGCTCCTCAAGGCGAACCAGAAGGTCAGTCGCGTGGCGTTCGCCGTCGCGTCCGAACGCGCGATAAAGGTCAAGGTCGCTGCCGCGGCGACCGCGGACACATCCGTCGAGCCGGCGCCGGCCGCGTCGCCGGGCGCCCGGCCCAAGGAGGCCGCGCCTCCTTCGCGAGACGACGTCGATCTTCCCGGTGCGCCGCTCGACCCACGATTCACGTTCGACAGCTTCGTCGTCGGAAAGCCGAACGAACTCGCTCACGCAGCCGCGCGCCGCGTGGCCGAGGGCGGGACAGTGACGTTCAACCCCCTCTTCCTCTATGGCGGCGTGGGCCTCGGCAAGACCCACCTCATGCACGCGATCGCCTGGCAGCTGCAGAAGCAGAGCGCGGACCTCAAGGTGGTCTACCTGTCCGCCGAGCAGTTCATGTACCGCTTCGTTCAGGCACTGCGCGACAAGGACATGATGACCTTCAAGCAACTCTTCCGGTCGGTCGACGTCCTGATGGTGGACGACGTCCAGTTCATCGCCGGGAAGGATGCGACGCAGGAAGAGTTCTTCCACACCTTCAACGCGCTCGTCGACCAGAACAAGCAGATCGTCATCTCCGCGGATCGCGCGCCCACCGAGATCTCAGGGATCGAGGACCGGATCGCGAGCCGGATGCAATCCGGCCTCGTCGTGGATCTCCACCCGACGAACTACGAGCTTCGGCTGGGCATCCTCCAGCAGAAGGCGGAATACTACGCGACCCAGTTCCGCGATCTCAAGGTCGCCGACGGCGTGCTCGAATTCATCGCACACCGGATCTCGACGAACGTGCGGGTTCTCGAAGGCGCGCTCATGAGGCTCTTCGCCTTCGGCTCGCTCGTCGGGCGGGAGGTCAATCTGGAACTGGCACAGGAATGTCTGGCGGACATCCTCCGCTCGTCCGAGCGCAAGGTCACGATCGAGGAGATCCAGCGCAAGGTGGCCGAGCACTACAACATCCGCCTG
>CAZPOK010000109.1:0-9762 GCA_964587905.1 uncultured Rhodobacterales bacterium
ATGATCGGTTTGTTCATCGGGCGTCTCCTGACAAGTCTTTCCCGTGCCGGGAAATCGGCTGGTCCGGGTGGACCACATCCTCGATTTCGGGGAAGTTGCCGCGTATATAGTCGTCCTTCTGCCCGGAGAAAAGACAAAATGCGCTTGCTTCTCGCACTGGTCCTTGCAGCCGCGCCTGCATTCGCCGAGGGCGAGCGAGCCGGAGAGTTCGACCATTACGTCCTCTCGCTGTCATGGTCGCCCACGTGGTGCGCGCTGGAAGGCGATGCACGCGGCTCGGAGCAGTGCAACGACCGGCACGATCACGGCTGGATCCTCCACGGTCTCTGGCCGCAACATGATCGCGGCTGGCCCAGCTTCTGCCTGACGGTGGAGCGCGACCCGAGCCGGGCGGAGACGGCCGCCATGGCCGACATCATGGGAACGGCGGGCCTTGCGTGGCATCAGTGGAAAAAGCACGGGCGCTGCGCCGGGCTCCCGCCCGATGAGTATTTCGCACTGGCGCGACGGGCCTACGAGGAGGTGAACCGTCCCGAGGTGCTGCGCCGGCTCGACCAAGCGGTCCGCCTGCCGGTCTCGGTCGTCGAGGAGGCGTTTCTGGAGGCGAATGAGGACTGGGCGCCCGAGATGGTGACGATCACCTGCAAGGCCGCGCGCATCCAGGAGGCGCGGATCTGTCTCACGAAGGATCTCGTTCCCCGAAAATGCGGACCGGACGTCGTGCGCGACTGCACGTTGCGCGACGCGCTGCTCGATCCGGTCCGCTGAAGTGCGCGATCAGGCCCCTTCACCTTCGATGCGGGTCCCGTCGGGAGCGATGAGGTACCATTCACCGCCGAAGCTCTCGATTTCCTGCCCTGTCGGCGGATTTCCCTCGCTGTCACGCGCGAAGAAATAAAGCGGCCAGCCGTTGTAGGTGACGACATTCCGGTTGTCGAACTCGACAGTTCCGATCAGGTCGGATTGCGCTTCTCCTTCGGCGTCTGCGCTCGTGCCGGTCGTCACCAGCGGCCAGGCCGCGCGGCACTCTTCGTTGCAGCTGATCGAGGCCTCGGCGCCGCCGCCGCCCTGTACGTCGGTCGTGAAGAGGTAGACCGGCTTGTCGTCGACGCTGAGGTATTCGCCGTACGTATCGGATTCGGCGACGGTGACGGTGGTGGTCTCCTGCGCGGCGGAACCATGCGCCGCAAGGAGCGAGATGACCGAAATGATGACTGCGCGTTTCATGGAGGTTCTCCGTTTCTGGTGAGACCGTCGAACCGATGGCGCATTGCGTTGTTCCCCGCTCCGCCGCAAAGGCGCGCGAGACGCGAGCATCCGTCCCGATCAGGCCTTCAGAACGATCTTGCCGATATGGTCGGAACTCTCCAGCCTCGCATGAGCGGCGGCGGCTTCTTGGAGGTCGAATTCGGAGTCCATCACCGGGGCGACGTCGCCCTTGTCGAGCAGAGGCCAGACGTGGTGGCGCAGCTCTTCGGCGATCCGCGCTTTCGCGAGATCCGACTGTGGCCGCAGGGTCGAACCCGTGATCGTGAGCCGACGGACCATGACTTCCGCAAAGTTCAGTTCAACCTTCGGTCCGGTCAGAAACGCGATCTGGACAAGACGCCCGTCGTCCTTCAGCGACTTCACGTTGCGCGGGATGTAGGTGCCGCCGACCATGTCGAGGATCAGGTCCGCGCGGCCGGCATCCTTCATGACCGCGACGAAGTCTTCCTCGCGATAGTTGATCGCGCGTTCCGCCCCGAGGCGTTCACAGGTGGCGCACTTTTCGGCCGATCCCGCGGTCGTGAAGACGCGCGCGCCGAAGTGGCGGGCAAGTTGGATCGCGGTCGTGCCGATGCCGGACGAGCCGCCATGGACGAGAAAGATCTCCCCGGCCCGAAGCCCGCCGCGCATGAAGACGTTCGACCACACGGTAAAGAAGGTCTCGGGCAGGCATGCCGCTTCGCGCAGGTCCATCCCCTGTGGGACGGGCAACGCGTGGGCCGCGGGCGTGACGGCATATTCGGCATAGCCACCGCCCGGCAGGAGCGCGCAGACCTCGTCGCCGACGCGCCACCCGGTCACGCCGGACCCGACGGCAGCCACGGTGCCCGAGGCTTCGAGGCCGGGCAGGGGACTCGCCGTGGGCGGCGGGGCGTAGCTGCCCGCGCGCTGAAGCGCATCCGGCCGGTTCACCCCCGCATAGGCGACGCGGATCAGGATCTCGCGGTGACCGGGCCCGGGCCGGTTCACGGTCGCCGGCCGCAGAACCTCCGGTCCGCCCGGCTCGGAGATCGCGACGGCGCGCATCGTGTCGGGCAGGGCGAGGGTCATTCCTGCGGTCGCGTCCTGAAGCCGGGAAGGTCGCCGCGCGGCATCTTCGGCGGCGGCTTGATGTGCGACAGCGCCCATTCCGGTCCGGCTGCGAGCTTCGACAGGACCGGGTTCTCGTTGACCTTCGCCTTCATCTTCTCGATCCGCATGACGTCCTCAATCCGGCGGTCCAGGAAGGCCCAGGTGTCGCGATGATCGGGACTCTGGTCGCCGAGCCAGTAGAGAACGGTCGCCCCGTAGACCCCCGACAGGGTCGCGCGCTTGGTGTACCAGTTGTAGTCGTCGGACGGGTCTCCCAGCGCATCCCATATCGCGTCCGCGGTTCCCCAGATCGCCTTCGCACCGTCCGCGGCATATAGCGGGAGCGAGAACAGCGCCGTGCCGCGCCGCACGGCCTCCTTGTCGGAAATCGCCTCGATGCGGAAACGGATCGCCGTCGCGATCTTGTCGCGAAACCGCAGATCGGCAAGGTTCGACGTCCGGATGCGCCTCAGCATCTCTTTGTCGCCGCGTTCGTGGTAGGCGAGCGCCAGATCCACCGCGCCGCGCGGGCAGACGGTACGCGCCAATGCGGGATCCGTACCCGTCTCGGTCACTGCCGCGCGGAAGGTCGGCTCGGACCAGCCGTCGAAGGGCACGTGGGACAGGGCGGCGTCGAGCAGACGGTCTTTCAGGTCGTCCGTCGTGGTATTCATTCCGGGTCCTCTCGTGTTCTTTTCCTGCAGTGGACAAGCTAGCGGCGCTTTGCTATACGGCCACTTCCTGCAATTTCTCGCAACTCTAACTTAGAAAGGTGGTGACAACCACATGCAGGTCAGCGTTCGCGACAACAATGTCGATCAGGCCCTTCGTGCTCTGAAGAAGAAGCTCCAGCGTGAGGGCGTCTTCCGTGAAATGAAGCTTCGGCAACATTTCGAGAAGCCCTCCGAAAAGAAGGCACGTCAAAAGGCCGAGGCCATCCGCCGGGCACGCAAACTCGCCCGGAAAAAGGCGCAACGCGAAGGACTTCTCTGAGGTCCGATGAGACAGGCGGGTTCGCCCGCCACGGATGACCCCCGCGGCCCTGCCCGGGGGTTTGTCTTTTTTGGGGGGCATCCTTGCTTCGGGCCCTCAAGTGGGCTCTCGCCTCAGACCGGAAGAGCGGTCGTCCGCAGTACCGTCTTGAGCGAGAACGACGAATGCATCTGCGCGACCCCCGGGAGACGCGCGAGGTAGCGCCGATGAATGCGCGCGAAGTCCTCGCTGTCCTCGGCGCAGACCTTGAGGAGATAGTCCGCGGTTCCGGCCATGAGGTGGCACTCGAGGACGTCGGGGATCAGTTTGACTTCCCGCTCGAAAGCGTCGAGCACCTCGTCCGCCTGCGCCGACAGGCTGATTTCGACGAAGACGATGACCGGCCGGCCGATTTTCCTCTGGTTCACCAGAGCGACATAGCCGTCGATATAGCCCACCGTCTCAAGCCGGCCGACCCGCCTGTGACAGGCGGAGGGCGAGAGGTTGACCCGCTCGGAGAGCTCCGCATTGGAGATCCGGCCCTCCTTCTGGAGAACCCTCAGAATGCGCCGGTCCGTGTCGTCGAGATCATTCATCGTGGCAGAATGTTCACTGATCTTTCGTTCCAACGCAAGAAATTGCGGTGTGACGGGCGGCGAACACGCAAGATATCAACGCGATTGATCGCGGGATCGGCGAGACTCGTGGCAGGCAGGGAGGATGCCCATGAAGATAGGTTGCCCGAAAGAGATCAAGCCACAGGAATTCCGGGTTGGCCTGACGCCCCATGCCGCGCGGGAGGCGATTGCGCATGGCCACGAGATTATCGTGGAGACAGCTGCCGGGGCAGGCGCCGGATTTCCGGACGGGGATTACCTGGCCGCCGGCGCACGGATCGTGGACACGGCGGAAGACGTCTTCGCCGAGGCCGAAATGATCGTGAAGGTGAAGGAGCCGCAAGCCGAGGAGCGCGCCATGCTGCGCGAGGGGCAGCTGCTTTTCACCTACCTTCACCTCGCGCCGGACCCCGAGCAGACGCAGGACCTGCTCGCCTCGGGATGCACGGCTATCGCCTATGAGACCGTCACCGATCCGCAGGGCGGACTCCCGCTTCTCGCACCGATGTCGGAGGTCGCGGGCAAGCTCGCGCCGCAGGTGGGGGCCTGGACACTTCAGAAGGCGAACGGAGGGCGCGGCGTTCTGCTCGGAGGCGTGCCTGGCGTCGGGCCGGCGAAGGTTGTAGTCATCGGCGGTGGTGTGGTGGGCACCAACGCGGCGCGGGTCGCCGCCGGAATGGGCGCGGAGGTGACGGTGCTGGACCGGTCGCTGCCGCGCCTTCGCTATCTCGACGACGTGTTCGGCGACGTTTTCCGGACCCGCTACTCGAGTGCCGGAAGCACGGCGGACCTCGTTGCAGAAGCCGACTTGGTGGTAGGCGCGGTCCTGGTCCCCGGCGCGGCGGCGCCGAAGCTCGTTAGCCGGGCGCAGCTTGCGTCGATGAAGCCGGCGGCGGCGCTCGTCGACGTGGCGATCGATCAGGGCGGCTGCTTCGAGACGTCGAAGGCCACGACACACGAGGATCCGATCTATGAGGTCGACGGGATTATGCACTATTGCGTGGCGAACATGCCCGGCGCGGTCGCGCGGACCTCGACGATCGCGCTCGGCAACGCGACGATGCCCTACATGCTCGCGCTCGCCGACAAGGGGTGGCGGCAGGCCTGCACGGACGACCCGCATCTCCTTGACGGGCTGAACGTTCACGCCGGGCGGCTCACCTATTACGCGGTGGGCAAGGCGCTGGGCATCGACGTGCTGTCGCCTCACCTGGCGCTCAAGTCCTGAGGCTCAGGCCGCCTTCCACTTGATTGAACAGCCCATCGAGGCGATCTGGTCGCGCGGGCCTTCGCCGGTCTCGGCGACCTGCTTCATCGCCTCGTAGAGATCTCGGCGGAGTTCGTCGGGTCCAGCCTGATCCCGAGATGCGTCGAGCCGTCCGCGATACTGCAGTTCGAGACGGCCGTCGAAGCCGAAGAAGTCCGGTGTGCAGGCCGCATCGAAGGCGCGGGCGATCGATTGAGCCTCGTCGTGGAGATAGGGAAACGGAAACCCCTCCTCGTGCGCCATCCTCTTCATGTTCTCGAAGCTGTCGGCGGGATGCGTGGCGGCGTCATTCGCGCAGATTGCGGCGAATCCGACGCCGAGGTCGGCGAGGTCCCGCGCGTCCCGGATGATGCGGTCGATGACCGCGAGCACATAGGGGCAATGGTTGCAGATGAAGGCCACGACGACGCCGTTCGGACCCGCGATGTCCTCGAGCGAATAGGATTTCCCGTCCGTCGCGGGAAGGGTGAAGTCGGGGGCCTGCCAGCCGAGCTCGCAGACCGGGGGGATGGCTGCCATGATTGCGTCCTCCTTGCTGCCGGTTCCAGCATGGCGATCTCACCGGCGGGAAACAGTGCGGGAGAAGAACGAAGCCCCCTCAAGGCTCGCAGCTGTCAGCCGCGGGTCTTGAGCGCGTCGCGGATCTCCATCAGGAGGTCTTTCTCCGACGGGCCGGTCTCGACTTCGGTGGCGACATCCTCGTCGCGAACGGTTGCCTCCTTCACCCGGTTTACCATCTTCACGAGCAGGAAGACGACCCAGGCGATGATCAGGAAATTGATCAGCGCCATGATGAAGTTTCCGTAGGCGAACGTCGCGGCGTTCTCGCCCTCGCCGACCGATACGCCGAGGCCCGAGAAGTCGATGCCTCCGGTGAAGAGGCTGATGATCGGGTTGATCAGGTCGTCGACCAACGACGAGACGATGGCGGTGAAGGCGGCTCCAATAATGATGCCGACCGCCATGTCCATGACGTTTCCCTTTGCAATGAAGTCTTTGAATTCCTGTATCATTTTTTGTATCTCACTGGATGCGGTTCCATGTGTCGCGGCATCGTTGCCGCGCGTATCCGATAGCACGTCTTGTCACTTTGCCCACGAATTTTTGCGCGGTCCGTTCTGCTCCGGAGACGGCAGCCGACGCGCCTGATTCCCGGCTCGATGCCGTTGGCCTCACTCGCCCTCGGCGCAGTGGCGACGGAATGCTCTCTTCAGGAGGTCGAGTTCGGCCCTCAGAAGCGAGACTTCGGAGCGGATGTCGTCCGCAAGCGGATCACCGAAGACGAAGGTCTCGCTGCAAAGGGCCTCTTTTCCGCGCGGCCCGATCAGGATCGTCTGCACCCCGTCCGCCAGCACCTCGGTCGGGATGCGGACCTCCACCGCCCAGCCGCCCTCGACCTCGCGTGTGGTCTGCGCGCAGGCGACTTCCGCGCCGAGCCATGTCACGGCGAGGTCCGGCGGAACCGCCTTCGCGGGTCCCGAAAGGCGTCCCTCCCAGACACCGCCCGTCATCCGCAGCCGTTCCAGATGCCATTCGGTCATGGTCAGAGCTCCGCGCGCGGTTGCCGGGAGAGAACGAAATCGGCGATCCGCAAGCCGTTCATGTGGGGCCGCTCGAAGATGAGGTCGAGCCACATGTGCCCGACCCGGGAGGTATCGACCCGCGTTATGGCGAGGTCGAAATCGACGGTCTGCCGTGTATCCCCAAAGGGGAGCTCCCGCACCAGCCGCTCAGTGTTCGGACCGTGCTGAATGTTCAGCCGCCCCAGGATTTCGGTTGGCCGCTCAATCTCTATGCCGGTCTCCAGCCGGATCACGTGCCGCTTGCGAAGCGCCGCTGTGACGGTCCGGGGGATATCGAAGACCAGACTGAGGTAGGAGCCGCCGAACCGGAAGACATCGACCGCGAGGCCATAGTCGGTCTTCGCGGCACCGGAGACATTTCTCGTCTGCCGGACGAGCACTTCTCCCCCGGACCCATCGTGGAACACCGAAACGTCATCGGAAAAGCGCGTTTCAGAGTCTTTCGCCGCCACGCCTCGGGGCAGCAGAAGCCGGGACCAGGCATCGGGACGCCACCACCAGTCGGTGTGGGCCGGAAGAACGGGCGTTCCGGTCCGCGCCTTCCCTGCTGCCCGAAGCGCGCGATCGAGGCGCTGTGTCAGCGCGAGCGCCCGCGCATGCTCATCCCGCGTCAAGCCATCCCGACCGGCACGATCCGCGATCTCGCTCCACCGCCGGAGCAGACGCTGCTCCATCCAGATCGCGAGGCCATCTCCTGCACGATCCGTCACCGGTCAGGTCCGCCATCCCGATGATCCGCGCCCGCGATGCATGACGGCAAATCCTTTCATCCCGACAAACGAGCGCTTTCCGACATCACCCTGTCAGCCGCTGCACGGATCAGGCGAAAGCCTTCCTCGGAAGACATCGGCTGATCTTCGAAACCGATGACGGAGATCGTCACAAGACGTCCGTTCACGTCAAGAAGGGCGCGCCAGTAATCGTCGGACATGCCCGGCAGCGGACCGGCGCTGGAGTCGCGCGCCCGGATATATAGCGCGCCGCCGGCGGTCTGGAGATTCGAGACGCGCACCGTTTCGGCGCGACCGACGCGGCTCAGCGACGCGCGGCCCGCCTCGGACCGGAAGAAATCCATGAGGTCCGACCGACGCCCCGCGACGGCCTGCACCGTGGCGGGATCGGACGACACCACGACCGTCATGATGCCCGGACTCTCCGGCTTGTCGCCATCTGGATCGCGCGCGATCGACGCGCAGCTGCCAAGGAGAACGAAGGCTTTCACGCCGTCGCGGCTCGCCGCCCGGTCGACGCAGTAGCCGGGCGGCCCTCCGACGGCCACCGAGCGGCCCGCGACCGCGATCACCTCGGGCGCCGCGCGTCCGACGTCGATGCTCCCGGTGCAGGCCGCGAGGGACATGCCCGCGACCGCGAGGAGGACCCTAGAGGTCCATGTAGACATGGCGTTCCGCCTTGGCTCCCGGATGCGTACATGCGCCAAGATTGGCGGGGCCCACGAGTTGTGCATACTTCCACAGCGCGCCCGTCGCGTAGATCGTTTCGCGCGGACCGCTCCAGGCCTGCCGGCGCGTTTCGAGTTCGTCGTCGGACAGATCGACCGAAAGCTTGCCGGAGATCGCGTTGATGGTGATCATGTCGCCATCCTTCAGAAGCCCGATCGGACCGCCCACCGCCGCCTCAGGGCCGACGTGCCCGACACAGAAACCCCGCGTCGCGCCCGAAAACCGACCGTCGGTGATGAGCGCGACCTTCTTGCCCATGCCCTGGCCGGACAGCGCGGCGGTCGTCGCGAGCATCTCGCGCATCCCGGGGCCGCCCTTCGGACCCTCGTTGCGGATCACGATGACCTCGCCTTCGCTGTAGGTACGGCTCTTGACCGCCTCGAAAGCGTCCTCCTCGCATTCGAACACGCGCGCCGGACCGGTGAAGACCTGCTCTTCCTCGGACATGCCCGCGACCTTCACGATGGCGCCTTCCGGAGCGAGGTTCCCCTTGAGGCCCACGACGCCGCCGGTCTTCGTGATCGGCGTCTCCACCGGATAGATTACCCGTCCGTCCGCCTGGTGCGTGTTGAGGTCGAGTTCTTCGCCCATCGTGCGGCCGGTGGCGGTCATGCAGTCCCCGTGCACGAGCCCGGCCTTGCGCAGTTCGTTCATCACCACGGGCACGCCGCCGACTTCGTAAAGATCCTTGGCCACGTACTTCCCGCCGGGCTTGAGATCCACGAAATAGGGCGTGTCGCGGAAAATCTCGCAAACGTCGTCGAGCGTGAAGTCGATGCCGGCCTCGTGGGCGATCGCGGGCAGATGGAGCCCCGCGTTCGTCGAGCCGCCGGTGCAGGCGACGATCCGCGCGGCGTTCTCGAGGCTCTTCCGCGTGACGATGTCGCGCGCGCGAATGTTCTTCTCGAGCAGGTTCATCACCGCCTCGCCCGAGGCCGCGCCGTACTGGTCGCGGGACTCGTAGGGTGCGGGAGCGCCCGAGGAATTCGGCAAGGCGAGGCCGATCGCTTCGGACACGCAGGCCATCGTGTTTGCGGTGAACTGGCCGCCGCAGGCGCCGGCCGAAGGGCAGGCGACGCGTTCGAGGATGGCGAGCTGCTCATCGCTGTAGTTCCCGGCCTGATGCTGGCCGACGGCTTCGAACACGTCCTGCACGGTCACGTCCTTGCCGTCGAGCCGGCCGGGAAGGATCGAGCCGCCATAGATGAAGACCGACGGCACGTTGAGGCGGATCATCGCCATCATCATCCCCGGAAGGGACTTGTCGCAGCCCGCGAGGCCCACGAGCGCGTCATAGCAGTGGCCGCGCATCGTGAGTTCGACGGTGTCCGTGATCGCGTCGCGCGAGGCCAGAGACGACCGCATGCCTTCATGGCCCATCGCGATGCCGTCGGTGACGGTGATCGTCGTGAACTCGCGTGGTGTTCCGTTGGCGTGCTTGACGCCCTGCTTGACCGCCTGCGCCTGTCGCGAGAGGGCGATGTTGCAGGGGGCGGCTTCGTTCCAGCAAGTCGCGACGCCCA
>CAZPOK010000110.1:0-9756 GCA_964587905.1 uncultured Rhodobacterales bacterium
GGTCACGATCGAGGAGATCCAGCGCAAGGTGGCCGAGCACTACAACATCCGCCTGAGCGACCTCATAGGGCCCAAGAGATTCCGCGCCCTCGCGCGTCCGCGACAGGTGGCGATGTACCTCTCCAAGCAGCTGACCACCCGCAGTCTTCCCGAAATCGGGCGTCGCTTCGGGAACCGGGACCACACGACCGTCATGCACGGTGTGCGCCGGATCGAGGAACTGAAGCAAAAGGACAGCCAGATCGCGGAAGACCTCGAGCTTCTCCGCCGCTCGCTCGAGGCGTGAGACAAACCTCGACACCGTGATCCCCGAAATCTCCGGGAACATTCTCTCCATGCGATTGTTCGACGCTTAGCTGGCGACGCGCCGGCCCTTCGGGTTGAACAGTATAGAGAGAAGACCAATGGCCTTCAGAACAGCAACGGCGACGGCAGTCGCCCTCATAGCACTTGGGGCCGGTCCGGTCCTGGCGCAAAACGTCTTCACCGGCGTCGAGGATGTCGAGGATCGGATCGAGGACATTCAGGAAGAAACCGAAGAGGATCTCGCGGCCGAGGACCGGGACCGCTTTCGGTTCGGCGTTCAGCAGGGTTGGTCGGGAAGCTTTTCGCTGTCTGCCGACGCGACCACGGGCAACACCGAAACGCTCGACGTGACGGCCGCGGGCCGTCTGACATACGGTGCCGGACGCTTCACGAACTTCGTCGGCTTCGGCGTGGTCTACGGTGAGAGCGATGATGTCCAGGACGAGGGCGAAGCCTTTGTCACCTACGACGGCATCTACGACTTCGGAAACCGCTTCTACGTCTTCGGAACAGGACGTTACGAATACGACGACTTCGGCACCTTCGAGCACGACGCGTTCGTCGGCGCAGGCCCGGGCTACCGCGTCTTCGCCGAAGAGAACCTGACGTGGCGCGTTCAGGCTGGGCCGGGCATCCGCTATCTCGAGGATCAGGCCGGCAACGACACCACCGAGGCCGCCGGCATCCTCTCATCGCGGTTCTATTACGAGTTCAACGACATGACATCCCTGACGAACGACACCGATGTGATAGGCTCCGAGGAGTCGGTACAGGTTTCCAACGACCTCGGCGTCAATTTCCGCATGACGGATGTGCTGTCGACGCGCGTAAGCCTGAACACCGACTGGACGGACGATCCCGCACCTGGATTCGACGAGTTCGACAACTCGATCGGTCTGGCCGTCGTCTACAGCTTCTGAGAAAAGCGGGACGGACCGGCTGCCGGTCCGTCCCCTGTCTGAATTCTGCAACGCGGCGGACTCCCCTTTTCTCAATCCCAAGTCCTTTCCCTAAAACCATTTGCACTTCCTTGTTGCCTTTGTAGTCTCTCGGTCCCGGAGACAGGCGGAGCGAGGGCATGAAACTGAGCATCGAACGCGGCGCGCTTCTGAGAGCGGTCGCCCAGGCGCAGTCGGTCGTCGAACGTCGCAACACGATCCCGATCCTCGCGAACGTGCTCATAGAGGCGGAAGGCGACACCGTCTCGTTCCGCGCCACCGACCTCGACATCGAGGTGGTGGACAAGGCCCCGGCCAAGATCGACCGGGCCGGCGCGACCACCGTCTCGGCCGTCACCTTCCACGAAATCGTCCGGAAACTGCCCGACGGGGCGCTGGTCACCCTCACCGACGATGGCGCCTCGGGCCGTCTCACGGTTGAGGCCGGTCGGTCGCACTTTTCGCTCGCGACCCTGCCCAGGGAAGATTTTCCGATCATGGCGTCGGCCGAGTATACCGCCAACTTCTCGGCGTCCGCCGCAGTGCTTCGGCGGCTCTTCGACAAGTCGAAATTCGCGATCTCGACAGAGGAAACGAGGTATTACCTGAACGGCGTCTACATGCATGTCGCCGACCGGGACGGGGCGCAGGTGCTGCGCTGCGTGGCGACCGACGGGCACCGGCTTGCCCGGATCGACGCCGACCTGCCGAACGGGGCGGAGACGATGCCGGGCGTCATCGTGCCCCGGAAGACGGTGGGGGAACTGAGAAAGCTCCTCGAGGACGACGACACGGTGATCGCCGTCTCCGTATCCGAGACAAAGGTGCGCTTCGCGACGCCCGAGATCACGCTGACCTCGAAGGTCATCGACGGGACCTTCCCCGACTACACCCGGGTGATCCCGGCCGGAAACACGCGCAAGCTCGAGGTCGACGCCTCGGAATTCGCGCGGGCGGTCGACCGGGTGGCGACCGTATCATCGGAAAGGTCGCGTGCCGTGAAACTGGCATTGAGCGAAGACCGGCTGATGCTGTCGGTGAACGCGCCCGACAGCGGCGCCGCCGAAGAGGAACTCGCGGTTGCCTATGGCGACGACCCGCTCGAGATCGGCTTCAACGCGAAGTACCTACTCGAGATCGCGAGCCAGGTGGATCGCGAAAACGCGGTCTTCCTTTTCAACTCCTCCGGCGATCCGACGCTCATGCGGGAAGGCAACGACCAGACCGCGGTCTATGTCGTGATGCCGATGCGGGTTTGACGACGGGGATCCGGCGGCATCCGGACGGCGGCGGACCCGCGTCCGGCTGAAAGAAGATACGGTCATGTCCGATCTCCGGCTCTCGGAGCTGACGCTCTCGCATTTCCGATCGCATCGCGCGGCGCGGCTGACGCTCGACGGCCGCCCGGTTGCTCTGTTCGGTCCGAACGGCGCGGGCAAGACCAACGTCCTCGAGGCGATCTCTCTCCTCTCGCCGGGCCGAGGCCTCAGGCGGGCACAGGTCGAGGAGCTTGCGCGGACGCCCGAGATGCTCGGCTGGAAGGTGGCGGGCGTGCTCCACTCGCTCGGTCAGGCACACGAGGTCGCGACCTGGGCTGAAGCCGGGCAGTCCCGGCAGGTGCGGATCGACGGCAAGCCCGCGCCTCAGGTGGCGCTCGGACGGATCGCGCGGGTGGTCTGGCTGGTGCCGTCCATGGACCGGCTCTGGATCGAAGGGGCCGAGGGCCGACGGCGGTTCCTTGACAGGCTTACGATGAGTTTCGAACCTGGACATGCCGAGGCGGTGCTGTCTTACGAAAAGGCCATGCGGGAGAGGAACCGGCTTCTGAAGGACATGGTGCGCGACGCACACTGGTACACCGCTCTCGAGCGGCAGATGGCGGAGGCCGGAGCGACGATGCACCGCAACCGGGAGGCGGCGCTCGTGCGGTTGGCGATCGCACAGGCCGGAGCCGAGACCGCGTTCCCGGTCGCCGATCTGGAAATTGTCGCCGACCATGATGTCCCCGCGGGGACAGAGGCGCTTTCCGATGCTTACGCCGAAAGCCGGCAGGCCGACCTGCGTGCCGGACGAACGCTTGTCGGTCCGCACCGCGTCGATCTTCTGGGCACCTTCGCGGCGAAAGGCGTACCTGCCTCGCAATGTTCGACCGGAGAGCAGAAGGCGCTGCTCATCTCCCTGATTCTGGCCAATTCCCGCGCACTTGCGGAGGATTTCGGCGCACCTCCGATCGTGCTTCTGGACGAGGTCGCCGCACATCTCGACGCGGCGCGGAGGGGGGCGCTCTACGACGAGATCTGCGCGCTCGACGCGCAGGCCTGGATGACCGGGACGGGCCTGGAACTCTTCGAAGGCCTGGATGACAGAGCGCAGGTCTTCGAGGTGTCCGAGACCGACGGCGCATCGCACGTCGAGGAGCGAGACTAGGCGGATGGAAACCATCCCGCAGGAGGACCGCATGACACCGCAACACGTCACGCTGATCACCCTTTGCGCCGATCACCTCGCCCGGTCGCGCGCTTTCCACGGCTCGCTGGCGTCGCTCACGCTGCCGGTGGCCACGTGACGCTCTCTCTCGTCGATCTTGCGCTTTACGCCGGTGCGCTGCTCGTCCTGTTCCTGACACCGGGTCCGGTCTGGGTCGCGCTCGTCGCGCGCGCCCTGTCGGGCGGGTTCAGCGCGGCCTGGCCGCTCGCGCTTGGCGTGGTCGTCGGCGACATCGTCTGGCCCTTTCTCGCCATTCTCGGGGTGACGTGGATCCTGTCCGTGTTCGGCGGCTTCATGACGGTGCTCAGGTGGGTCGCGTCGCTCACCTTCGTCGGCATGGGTCTCCTGATCTTCCGCAACGCCGACAAGACGATCGCATCGGATAACCGGCTCACACGTCCGGGCATGTGGGCGGGGTTCCTCGCCGGTCTCGCCGTGATTCTCGGAAACCCGAAAGCCGTGCTGTTCTACATGGGGGTTCTGCCGGGCTTCTTCGACCTGACCGCGCTCACTTGGGCCGACATCGCCCTGATCTGTTTCCTGTCGATGCTGGTGCCGCTCTTGGGAAACCTCGTTCTGGCCGTGTCGATCGATCGCGCGAGGCGCCTTCTGACATCGCCCGCCGCGCTCCGGCGGACGAACCGCACCGCAGGCATCCTGCTGATCAGCGTCGGACTGGTGATCCCGTTCACCTAAGCGCCGAGTTCGACGACCTCCTCGACCACCCGCGCGGCAAAGGCATTGACGAGCACGATGTAGAAGTCCGGCCGGCCGGGAATGATGTAGAACCGAGGGGTCTCGGCAATGACGGAGCTTTGGGCGTCGAGTACGATGCGTGCGCTCTCGATCGGCGCGGCGTCCTCGACGTCCCGGACATGGACCCAGCCCTCGAGATGGTTGAACGCGCCGCTGTCTGGCAGGGTCGCGAGACCGTCCATGCTGATCTCCGCGATCTCCACATCGACGACATAGCCGCTCTCGGACAGCATCGGATCGGCGGCCGCGAGGATCGCATCGGTCAGGTGCCGGTCGATTTCCGGCCAGAAATCGAGCGCGTTCGCGTCCGCGCCGGTGAAGGTCGTCTCGACATCCACCCTCGCGATCATCGGCAGATCCTGGGCCGTCGCCGCGGCGGCGGCACAGCAGACGGCTGCCGTCATCCGAAGCGAAAGCATTGGTCCCTCCCGGCGACAACGGCGCTTCCTGCGCCGCCGGGGACCGAACGCCCGGGAGGATCGCGAGGTTCCTGTCGGCTCGCAGGACCGCACCTTGCGCAAACGCTGTGCGGACACCAAATATTGTGTCTTACCCGTGACATCCCCCCCATAAACGCCTATAAATCCGGCGGAACAGTCAAGGACACGACGCATGGCCGACGCAGCCCGCCAGCCGGAAGAATACGGCGCGGATTCTATCAAGGTTCTCAAAGGCTTGGAAGCCGTGAGGAAGCGCCCCGGCATGTATATCGGGGACACTGACGACGGCTCCGGCCTGCACCACATGGTCTACGAGGTCGTCGACAACGGCATCGACGAGGCTCTGGCCGGCCACGCGACGGCCGTGACGGTCACGCTCCACGCCGACAACAGTGTTTCAGTAACCGACAACGGTCGCGGAATCCCGGTGGAAATTCACAAGGGCGAGGGCGTCTCCGCGGCCGAGGTCATCATGACCCAGCTCCACGCGGGCGGGAAATTCGATCAGAACTCCTACAAGGTGTCGGGCGGTCTGCACGGCGTCGGCGTGTCGGTGGTGAACGCGCTGTCGGACTGGCTGGAACTGCGGATCTGGCGCAACGGCAAGGAACATTTCGCCCGGTTCGAGCGCGGTGAAACTGTCGAGCACCTCAAGGTGACCGGCGACGCTGTGGGCAAGAGCGGAACCGAGGTGCGGTTCCTCGCCTCGACGACCACGTTCTCGAATCTCGAGTACCAGTTCAAGACGCTCGAGAACCGCCTGCGCGAACTGGCCTTCCTCAATTCCGGTGTCCGGATCGTCCTGCGCGACGAACGGCCAGCCGAGCCGGTCGCGTCGGAGCTGTTCTACGAAGGCGGGGTCCGCGAATTCGTGAAGTATCTCGACCGGCACAAGCATCCGCTGATCGAGGAGCCGGTCTTCATCGAGGGCGAGCGCGACGGCATCACCGTCGAGGTCGCGATGTGGTGGAACGACAGCTACCACGAGACGGTCCTGCCCTTCACGAACAACATTCCCCAGCGCGACGGCGGGACGCATCTGGCGGGATTCCGGGGGGCGTTGACGCGGACGATCAACCTCTATGCCGGATCCTCCGGGCTCGCGAAGCGCGAGAAGGTGAACCTTTCAGGCGACGACGCGCGCGAGGGGTTGACCTGCGTCCTGTCCGTGAAGGTTCCCGACCCGAAATTTTCCAGCCAGACGAAGGACAAGCTCGTATCGTCGGAGGTCCGGCCTGCGGTCGAGGGGCTGATGAACGAGAAGCTGGCGGAGTGGTTCGAGGAGAACCCGGGGCCCGCGCGGATGATCGTGGGCAAGATCGTGGAGGCGGCGCTGGCCCGCGAGGCGGCGCGCAAGGCGCGCGAGATGACGCGCAAGAAGTCGGCCCTAGACGTGGCGTCGCTTCCGGGCAAGCTCGCCGACTGTCAGGAAAAGAACCCCGAGAAGCGCGAGCTCTTCCTCGTGGAGGGAGACAGCGCGGGCGGTTCGGCCAAGCAGGGCCGCGCGCGAGCCAACCAGGCGGTCCTGCCGCTGCGCGGCAAGATCCTGAACGTGGAGCGGGCGCGGTTCGACCGCATGCTGTCGTCCCAGGAGATCGGCACGCTCATCACCGCGCTCGGCACCGGCATCGGACGTGACGAGTTCGACGTCTCGAAGCTGCGCTACCACAAGATCGTCATCATGACCGATGCGGACGTCGACGGCGCGCATATCCGCACGTTGCTTCTGACGTTCTTCTTCCGGCAGATGCCGGAGATCATCGAGGGCGGGTATCTCTACATCGCACAGCCGCCGCTCTACAAGGTCGCGCGCGGCAAGTCCGAGGTCTACCTCAAGGATCAGGCCGCGCTCGACGACTACCTGATCCAGCAGGGTGTGGACGGGGCGGTGCTTCGCCTCGGTTCGGGCGAGGAAATCGTCGGCCAGGATCTCGCGCGCGTGGTCGAAGAGGCGCGTCAGGTGCGGCGGGTGCTGCAGACGTTCCCGAACACCTATTCCCAGACGATCCTCGAGCAGGCCGCCATCGCCGGTGCCTTTCTGCCGGGCGTGATCGAGGCGGACCTGCAGGGCGCGGCGGACCGCGTGGCCGAACGGCTGGACCTTGTCGCGGTCGAGTACGAGCGCGGCTGGCAGGGCCGGCCGACGCAGGACAAGGGTCTGCGGCTCACGCGGATGCTGCGCGGAGTCGAGGAGGTGCGCGTGCTGGACGGGGCGGTGCTCCGGTCCGGCAGCGCGCGGCGGCTCGGTGAGTTCACGGAGGGCCTGCAGGAAATCTACGCGCGACCGGCCAGTCTGGTGCGCAAGGAGCGGAGCCAGCCGATCTACGGGCCGCTCGGGCTTCTGGAGGCGATCCTCGAGGAAGGCGAGAAGGGGCTCACGCTTCAGCGTTACAAGGGGCTTGGCGAAATGAACCCGGACCAGCTCTGGGAAACGACGCTCGATCCCGAGGCTCGAACGCTGCTTCAGGTCCGCGTGGACGACGTGGCGGAGGCGGACGACCTGTTCACCAAGCTCATGGGCGACGTCGTGGAACCGCGGCGCGAGTTCATCCAGCAGAATGCACTGAGCGTGACGAACCTGGATTTCTAGTTTGTCGGCTTTTCCCCAAGGTTACCCCGTCAGATCCGCTGTATCTCGGCGGCGGCATCGGATGCGTCTTCTTTCAGTAGCCGGGCCGTGAGCCGGGAGATCTCTCGGGCATGGAAGTCCCGCTCGCTCTCGCCGTCCCGCGGGCCCCGCGACAGCGTCCGCGCGAGATCGAAGAAGCCCTTTGCCGGCAGCCCGTCACCGGCGCGGCTGATGACGCGGGCGGCGATGAACGGGCGGCTTTGGGCGGCGTCCTCGCGCATCGTCGTCTCCAGGGCCTGCGTGACCCGACGCACCGATCCCGGCATCCAGAGCCCGAGCGAGCGCGCCAGTGCGCCATAGGTGATCGTCGCTTGATCGTCGGGGAGGTCTCGGAGATGGGCGCGCACGCGGCCAGCGAGATCGCGGTCCTTGTCGGGGGCGGCCTCGATGACGCGGGGCGGCGGGATCTCGCGGGCCGTCCCATCGGCGTCGAGTTCCGCTGCCCACGCCCGGTTGGCGCTGCGCATCACGATCCGGGTCCTGCCCGCATCGGCGCCCTCGCCGGACTCGGTGACGCCGACGACAGCGCCGCTGCGCAGCCCGTCTCGCAGCATCTCGGGTGTCAGTCCCAGCCGGGGCGCCAGATAGCCCGGATCCACGATGATCTGCCCGTCTTCCCAGCCGATCGCGCCCGGCGGCACGGGCCGGTTCAGGACTGGCGACCGGCCCTCATCCCGCGCGTAGAACGGATTGCTTCCTGAATCATGGTCGGTCACGTCCACGATCTCACGGATTTGCGGCAGCGCCGCGCGCAGCATCCGCTCCACGCCCTGCCGCAGGGTGGCCGCCGAGGCGGCGCAGCCCTGACAGCCGCCGGACATGCGCAAGTAGACCGTGTCGTCCTGCACCCGCTCCGCCGCGATATGTCCGCCATGCGCCGCGACGGCGGGGTTCACCTGCCGCTCAAGCAGGTCTTCGACCGCCTGCAGAAGGGAGGCGTCCGGGTCTTCCGTTTCCGTCGGAGCCTCGCCCCCCAGCGGCGCATCGGCCGTGTCCAGTACCGCGCGGATCGCTGCGGCGACGGCCGGCTTCAGCGCGGCCCAGTCGGCGTCCCCGTCTTTCCGCACCCAGATCGTCGCGCCGCTGACCTCGACCCGCGCCACCCCGCCGATGGCGAAGAGCGCGCGGGAGAGCGCGGTCTCCTCAACTGCCTCCGGCCGCGCCGACCGGCCTGCCTCCACCGGCGCATCCAGTATGAAACCCATGACATTGGAGTCCTTGGCCGAGCCCTGCGCACGTATGCGGCGGTGCGGGATGTCAGACATCCTCCATCTCCGTGCTTTCCATTCCGCGCAGTGCCTTGAACGTGTAGATTCCGGTGTCGTGGCCATCGCTGAACGCCATGCCGAGGGCGTAGTTTCCGACACTCCAGATCCGGGTGATCGCGATGTCGAGCGGCACGGTGTCGGACTGCAGCACCTGTGCGCCGGTCATCTCGTCGCGGCATTGCGCGCAGCGGCAGGCGAGGCGCAGATCGCGCGCGGCGAGAGTCTGCGCGTGGCCGTCAGCCCAGGTCAGACTCAGAGCGCCCGCATCGTGGTCGAGGGCGGTCAGACGGTCGGCAGGTCCGTCACTTGAGAGGGTGGCAGGCGCGGGCTTGCCGGTGCCATCGGCGAGCGTCCAGGCGAAGGGTGTTGCGATGCCATCCGCCGCGCCTGCCCCTTCCGCCAGCGCCGCCGCGATCCGGGCGTAAGCCGCCGCTGCCGGAGTGTCCGGTGCGGCTCTGACCAAGGGCATGCCATCCTCGCCGCAATCGACCACGTGCGGGTCGAGCGGCACCTTGCCGAGGAAGGTGACGCCCAGCTCCCGCGCGATGTCCTCACCGCCGCCCTCGTGGAAGATATTCGTGACCGTTCCGCAGGACGGGCAGGTGAAGCCGCTCATGTTCTCGATCACGCCGAGGATCGGCACGCTCACCTGCTCCATCATGCGCAGGCCGCGCCGCGCGATCTTGAGGCTGACGTCCTGGGGTGTGCTCACCACCACGGCGCCCGACAGCGGAAAGGCCTGCGCCAGCGTCAGCTGGATGTCACCCGTCCCCGGCGGCAGGTCCAGAAGGAGCACGTCCAGCGTGCCCCAGTCCACCTGCCGAACGAACATCTGCAGGTATTTCGTGACCATCGGCCCGCGCAGGATCGCGGGTGCGTCGTCGTCGGTCAGCATGGCCATGGAGATGACCTTCACGCCATGCGCCTCGGCC
>CAZPOK010000111.1:0-9716 GCA_964587905.1 uncultured Rhodobacterales bacterium
CGCGATTTCGTCTCGCTACATGAAGGAAGACGATGGGGAACGGGATTTGATTGCGGCACGCCATCAAACGGCGGGAATTCAGGTAATCCCCGTCTCTATGACCACCTTGCCATGCGCACGCCGCGGCTCCTTCAGGTATCGGCATGCCTCGACATAGTCCTCCATCGGATAGACGCGGTCGATATTGGGCGCGATATGCCCCTCGGCCAGAGCATTATTGACCCAGTCGATCCCTTTGGCGCACATCTCGTCGTCCTCGACATAATTGAACAACGAATAAGCCTGGAAGAGCGCGTTGGACTGGAAGAGTGCCGCATACGGAATCTCGGGAAAGTCCTTATCGAGCATGCCGTAGAAAAAGATCCGCGCATTCTTCGCCAGCGCGCGAACGTAGTGCGTCATCAATCCGCCGCCGATCGCGTCGAAGGCCGCATCGATGCCCCGACCGTCGGTCAGCCTCTTGAGTTCCTCATCGAAACCCTCATTCGACGAATCGGTCACGACGACATGGTCGGCACCTGCCTCGAGGAGATACGGCCGATTGTATTCGTAGCGGGTCGTGCCGATCATCGTCGCCCCGAATAATCGGCCGATCCGGAGGGCGGCAGTTCCTGCGGTGCTCGTCGCTGCGGTAACCAGAATCACGCGTCCGGGCTGCGCCTTTGCCAGTTCCACGACCGGGTAATAGGCGGTCAGGTACTGCATCCAGATGGACGCGCTTTCCACGGCACTGAGTACCGCCGGCGCCTTTGTAAGGTAGCGGGCTTTGACGACGAGAGACTCGCCGCTCGCTCCACGATTGTCGTAGAAATGCGGCAGGGTGGCATATCGCTCACCGACTTCGATGTCATCGACACCCGGCCCTACGGCGTCAACGATGCCGGCGGCCTCCATACCTATCCTGGCCGGGAAGCTCGAGAAGCTATAGGAGTAACGATTCTCCATGAGGTCCATATCTCCCCAGTTCAGGGCGAACGCTTCGACCCGGAGTCGGACCTCTCCCGGACCGGGTTCCTGGTCAGGGAATTCCTCCAGGCTCAGGCCCTCGAATCCGTCATAGTCGTTAATCACCCAGGCTCTGTGCATGATCCTCTCCCTCAGTCAATTTCCAATCTCACTACTCGACGGTGCAGCATTCGCCCGCCGCCCCCCTAGAAACCGACACCATCCGGTTCTCGTCCGCTCTTGCCCCGGCAGAACGACACGATCAGAAACGTCGCAAGCGCTATGCCGACAGAATCGAGTGCCGGTGAACGGGTCGGTGAGAAACCGCCCATGTAGGACCACGTGCCCGCCGCAATTCCCGCCATCCACCCCGACATTGCCGGCCAGCGAAAGCCCGGTAGTCGCGCATACGCGGCGGGCGAATAATCCCGGCCGAACAGCAGGGCTTCCGCCGCGAAAATCCCGACAATCGGCGGAATCGCAATACCGAGAATGACGAGGTAGTGAGTCAGCCACTCCTGCACGTTGGCGAGCGCGAGACCGGTGCCGACGACACCGATGCCGACCACTGCCACGGCGAATCGCAGCGTCGCGAAGAGGGTGACGAAGGACAGCGCGGCGGAGTACATGCACAACACATTGGACGACCAGGCGGCGAGGCCCAACAGAAGGAACGCCGGGATACCGATGCCGAGAGATGTCATCACCAGGAAGAGGTCGCTCTCGCTGGCGGCCACGCTCGGCACCGCGGTACAGAGCAGCACGACGGGGAAGGACACCGCGAGGGCGAAGAAGGCGGAGGTCAGCGCCGCACGCCGGCTTGGCGCGAAGCGAGCGTAGTCGGGCTGGATAGCCACGCCGGCGATATAGCTCCCTACCACCGCCGAGACGGCTACCGGCACTGACAGCGAGGCCTGCTCCGGCGCCACCCAGGATCCGACCTTATCGAATGACAGCCATGCCGCGAGGAGGAGGAACGAGAACATGACCGGCACCAGTATCAGTGCGAGCCTGTCCAGACCCTTGAAGCCCGCGGCAGTCACACCCGTGATCAGCAAGCCGCCACCGACGATATAGCCCGCGACCGGAACTGTGCCGCCGAGGATACTCTGGGCCAGCCCATGGGCGGCAAGGCCGAAGATATTGGAGATGACGCCGAACCAGCCCACCAGCGACAGGGCGATTGTCAGACTCGCGGCCCGTCCGCCCATGCGACCGAACGCGAACTGCCCGAGCATATGAGCCGACAGACCCGACCTTTGACCGGCGACTCCCGTCGCAGCGCCCAGCGTCCCGAGCACCAGACAACCCAGGGCGAATGCTTTAGCGGCATCGACCAGCCCCATCGCAGCGCCGATCTGCGCGGCCATCAGGAAACCGGGTATTGAAATCGTCCCGCCGATAACGACGAGCGCGATCCGCCATCCGCTATAGGTGGCGCCCTGCGGGACCCGGCTCAGGCTGAACTCGCCCGTGCCGCTCACCGCATGGCACTTCGTGCTTCGTCCGTTGCCTCGTTGTCCACGCTAAGGTCGTCATTGAGCACGACACCATAATCGGCCCAGGCTTTCTGCTTCGATACGAAGCCGTCCACCACGTCCTGGCGCACGAGTTCGACATCACGCTCGAGCGCCGGGCCGTAGCCTCCGCCGCCTCCTGTGTGGGAGCGAATAATCGTACCTGCAGGGACCGACAGCGCGTTGACCTTGAGATGCGCCTGCGTCGCTTCGCCCGGGACATCCACCTCGACCCGGGGCGGCTCAGCCGAACTGCCGTCGAAAAGGCCCCACGCCGGAGTGACCGAACGCTCGAACCAGAGATACATGACCGAATCCGACAGCACCTCGTATTCCCGATAAGTACCATTGCCGCCCCGGAACCGCCCTGCTCCGCCGGAATCGGACCGGATCCCGTAACGCCGGATGCGCAGCGGGTATTTCCGCTCGAAGACTTCGATCGGCAGGTCCTTGAAACTGCCGTTGACGTTGTTGATCAGCGAGTCGGCTCCGTCGCCGCCGTGATAAGCGCCCCAGCCGCCCGTGGTGGGCTCGATCATCAGGTACGGTTGGTTGCCGTTCCGCGGGTCTGCGCCGGTAATCGTGATCACCATCGAGTCGCCGTAATGCGCACCGGCCGCCTGCTCGGGCATGGCCGGAGCCAGCGCCTTGACGACGAGGTCGATCAGCAACCCGAGGGGCGTGAAGTACCAACCGCAGGCAGCGGGCTCCTTGGCGTTGAACAGACTGCAGTCCGGCGCACTGACCTCCAGCGGTTTGAACGAACCGCCGTTCGGCGCCATATCCGGGCTGACCAGCAGCTTGTAGGCCACCCGCACTGCCGCAATGGTCTGGGTCAGACCGCAGTTGATCGGTCCCCGTGCCTGTGGGCTGGAACCCTCCAGATCCAGGAGCATCCTGTCGCCGGCAACGTCGATCTTGAGCCGAACCGGAATCGGGCCGTTACCCAGACCGTCGTCGTCGAGAGAGCCTTCCGCGGTGTATTCACCGTCCGGGATCTGCTGAACTGCCGCACGCTCCCGGGCCTCCGTCTGCCGGAAGATCTCGTCGCGGGCGGCACGGATCTGCTCGGCTCCGAAACGTTCGAACAGCGCTCTGAGTCGCCTCTCGCCGGTCCGGCCGGCGGCGATCTGCGCGTTGAGATCGCCGATCAATGCGTCCCCGAAGCGACTGTTCCGCCGCAGCAGGTCGATGACGTCATCACGGGGCACGCCACCGTCGTACAGCCGGGTCGGTCCCCAGCGGGTGCCCTCCTGGTAAATCTCATGGGAATCCACCGGCGTGCCCGGGTCCTTTGCCCCCACATCGAGCCAGTGGGCGCGGGAGGCCGCAAACCCGATACGCTCCGGCCCGTTGAAAATAGGCATGATCACCGTGGAGTCATTGAGGTGGGTGCCCGTCATGTACGAGTCGTTCATGTAGAACACATCACCCGGCTTGAAGTAGTCCCAGCCATGCTGCTCGGCGATGAGCTTTACGCAGATCTCGAGATTGCCGAGGAACAGTGGCAGACCCAGCGATTGGCCGAGCACTTCGCCTTGTTCGTCGATCAGCGCGACCGAGCAGTCCTTGCCTTCGTAGATGACCGGTGTGAAGGCACTGCGGATCAGCGCCGCATTCATGTCGTTGGCGATGGAGATGAATGCGTTTCTGATGATTTCCGTCGTAACGGGATCGATGCGAGCGCTCACTTTGCCGCCTCCGGTGTAATCAGGATATTGCCGATATCGTCCACCCTTGCCTGCCAGCCGGGGGGCACGACCGTCGTCGCGCTCTTCTCTTCGACGATGAGGGGACCCGACAGGCGATCGTCCTTGCCTAGCCGGGTTCGATCGAATATCGGCGTCGACAGTCGCTCGCCGTTGTAGATGGTCTCACGCTCGCCGATCCGCGCGGATTTCGACCCCTCCGCGGCCTCCGGCCGGTCGACACTCGAGCGGTCGAGCGCGCCGAAAGCCGCCAGGCGGAGATTCACGAATTCCACGGGGGCCGCGGGAGAACTATGCCCGTAGCGCCGATCGTGGCTCTCGTGGAACGCCGCGACGATATCGTCGAGGCTGCTGTCGGACGGGAACGACACCTTGATGGAGTATTCCTGGCCGATGTAGCGCATGTCCGCCGAGCGCTCGTAGAACAGATCGGCATCCTCCACGCCCTGGTTCCGGAGCGCCGCCGCACCCAGCTCCTCGAGTTCCTTGTAACGCCGCCCGAGATCATCCAGGTCGACGGATGCGACCGCCTGGTAATAGGCGCAGGTCTGATCGCTGCGCAGGTCCGTCTGCAGCATCCCCCAGGCGGAGAACGTTCCCGGGAAGTTCGGCACGATGACCTCCCCGATCTCCAGTTCCTCGGCCAGGAACACGGCTGCCATAGGCCCGGCACCGCCGAAAGCGACCAGGGAGAAGTCCCGGGGATCCAGGCCCTGGCTGACGGTGATGGTTCGCATGGCATCGGCCATCGCGGCGTTCGAGATTGCCAGAATTCCCTCGGCGAGTGCGGTCGGCTCCATGCCGGCCCGCTTCGCCAGCGACTCGATCGCCTGCGATGCCGCGTCAAGATCGAGCGTCATGTCTCCGCCGAGCAGGGAAGCCGTTCCGAGTCGGCCGAGATAGACGTTGGCGTCGGTGACGGTGGGCTCCGTGCCGCCACGGCCGTAGCAGGCAGGACCCGGCACCGAGCCGGCACTGTGCGGCCCCACGCGCAGTCCTTCTCCCTCCATCCATGCGATGGAGCCGCCGCCCGTGCCGATGGTCTGGATGTCCAGGATGGACAGCAGAAGCGGCAGCCCCTCGAGTTCCGTCTCGGTGGTCGCGGTCGCACCGCCGTCGATCACCAGAGACAAATCGAAGGAGGTACCCCCCATGTCGACGCACAGGAGGTTATCCCGGCCGGCCGCAGAGGCCAGCGAAACACCGCCGACGGTACCGCCCACCGGACCGGAAAGCAGTGTGAACACCGGGTTGTCGCGCGCCGCTTCGGCGGTGGCGACGCCGCCGCTGGACTGCATGATGTGCACGGTGGCGTCCATCCCGAGCCCGTCGAACTCTCGCTCGAGACTCGACAGATACCGCTGGACTACGGGTGCCACATAGGCATTCATCACCGCGGTCGACGCCCGCTCGTATTCGCGCCACTCCCGGGCCACGGTGTGCGAGAGCGTGATCGACACGCCGGGCAGTGCCTCGCGCAGAAACTGCTCCGCCTCGAGCTCGTGCCGCGGCTGCGCATAGGCATGCAGGAAACACACGGCGATGGACCGGATGTCTTCGGCGCGGACCTTTTCCACGACCCGCGTCAGCTCATCGCGACTTAATGGCTCGATCTCCTCGCCATCCCAGGAGAGACGACCACCGATCTCATGGACGTCGCCCCGCGATACCAGCTGCTTCGGCTTGGCGTACTGCAGGTCATACAAGGTCCGGCGATTGCCTCGGGCTATGCTGTAGCTGTCGCCGCTGCCCGCGGTCATAAGCAGCAGCACGCGCTCGCCGCGGCGCTCGAGAAAGGCGTTGAGCCCTACCGTCGTCCCGTGCACGAAGAACGAGATGTCAGCTGCGTCGGGGATGATCTGGCGGACACCCTCGATGACGCCTCTGGCCGGATCGTCGGGGGTGGTCGCCACCTTGCCCACGAAAGTCGGGCCGTCGGCCGGGTCGACGACGAGATCGGTGAAGGTCCCGCCGATATCGGCGGATACGCGATATTTACTCATTAAGACTCCAGCGGCGTGACCGGCAAGTTGACAGACAGTTTACTGCGGCCTTTCATCCACTCTCAGAAGAAGCTGTAGCGCAGCTCGACGCGCCAGATGCGCCCGGGCGCCGCCGCGGAGAAGCCGCCGGCCACCCACTCGGAGTTGTACTCTTCGTCGAGGGCATTCTCGACGTCGGCGGAGAGCAGCCAGTTATCGTGCTCCAGGGCAAGGCGCAGATTGAGGAAATCCAGCGCCGAGCGGGAGGTCGAGTTCTGGACATCCCAGTACTGACTCCCCCGGCGCTCGTAGTCCACGCGAACGAACGGCACCGCCGAGCTTACCTGCAGCGGAAACTCATAACGGAAGCCGGCGTTGAACGTGTTATCCGCGATGTAAGGCGCCTCGTTGCCGACGACGCTCGGATCCACCGTGTAGGCCTCGATCTCGCTGTTGGTGTAGCCGAGCGCGGCGTAAGCCTGCAGACGATCGGTCGCGAGGTAGGTCATCTCGAGTTCGCCGCCCCAGAGAGAGACGTCGTCGATATTCGTGAGGATCTGCGCGCTGATGGCGCCGATGAACGAGAAGAACTGCTGTCCCTCTACGTCGGTGCTGAACAGGGCGGCGCCGAGACGCAGCCGGCCCTCGGCGAAATCACCCTTGAAACCGACCTCGTAGGATTCCGAGTTCTCCTGATCGGCGACGTCGGACACGCCCGGCAGACCGGCATCGGCCGCGACGTCGGAAATGCCGTTCTGGTTGAACTGGCCGCTGCGGAAGCCTTCCGCATAGGTTGCATACCAGTTCTGGCTCGGCACGGGCTGGTAACGCAAAGTCACCTTCGGCTGCCACTTGTCGAATGTCTCCTCGTTGCGGGCACCAGGCTGGCCGGCCGGGAACTGCAGCGGCGAGACGAACTGGACACGCTCCTCCTCGTCGTAACGCAGAGCGACCGAGAATTCGAGCCTGTCGGTGATGTCGTACTGGACCTGGCCGAAAATGGCTTCCGCCGTATTCTCGTTGTCATCCGCCAGGAACGAGGTGGTCGGGTTCAGCGGATTCGTCAACGGCTCGCGCTCGACCCGCAATATGCCATTACCGGTATCCACGCCGGTGGACAAGGAGACGAAACGCTGCCAGTCCAGGTAGTAGGCGCCCACTTCCCAACGCAGGCGGTTTTCCGCCGGGGAGCTGAAGCGCAGCTCCTGGCTCCAGGCCTCGAGATCGAAAAAGCCGGTCTGGGTACCGTCCAGCCCGAACAACTCCGGCGCGCTGCGCGCATTCGTATACGGGAACTGATCCGAGTCGGCGAATTCCTCGATCGTCGTGTACGAGGTGGTCGAGGTGAGCGTGCCGTAGTCCGTATACCAGTCGATCTTCACCGCGAAGTCGTCGGTATCCCTTTCACCGATATCCGGATTGTTGGAGATCGGCGGCAAAACGTTGTCTGCATCCACAGGTCCGGTATCGGTCCCGAAGCCGATGGCGGTAATGCCGTCCGCGGCGAGATCAACCGCCTGATACTGGAAACCGATGCCACGGCCCTTGTGCCGCGCGAAGTTGGCTCGCAGATCGACGCTGAGTTCCTCGGACGGCTCCCAGATAAGCCGCGTCCGGACAGCGAGGTCCTCGAAGGGATCGTCCTCGACGCCGCGGGTGAGGTTATCCAGATAACCGTCCCGATCGATGTAGTTGGCGGATACCCGACCGAAGAGCTGATCCTCGACCAGGGCACCACCCACCGCGCCGCCGATCTGGTATTCATTGCCATCGCCGAAGCCGCCAGTGACGTAGGCATCGGTCTCGTTCGTCGGCTTTTTCGTATTGATAATGATGGCACCGCCGGTGGCGTTCCGACCGTAGATGGCGCCCTGGGGTCCCTTGACGACCTGGATGCTTTCAATGTCGAAGATTTCCTGGCGAAACTGGATGCCGCTGAACTGCAGGACGCCGTCGACCACGGTGGCGACCGGTGCCTCGCCGTTGCGAACCTGGGTCAGCCCCCGGATGGTCAGGAACGACGTGCCGATGCCCTGGGAAGTCGCCAGCGTCACGTTTGGCGTCAACTGGATGAAGTCCTCCACACGATCAATGCCGGCGTCGACGACCTCGGCCCCCGTGAACACGGTGACCGCGACCGGTGCATCGAGCACGGACTCCTCACGTCTGCGGGCCGTCACGACCACCTCTTCGATCTCGCCGGCCGTGGCTTGCTGCTGCTGGGCCAGGGCGAGTTGTGGAACACTGACCGTGACACCGCTGAGCAACAGCACCGGAACTAGATATCGAGCAATCATGGCACTCTCCCCTTAATTTGGATTCTCTGGTGCACGGCCGATTGGCCGGACGATCGGAAATGACGCCAAGCCATACACATTGTTTGTACCGACTTTGACTATACTAAAAATTTTTAACATGTCAAAATAATGTCATTGCTGGCCAATCTGGACCTGCGCAGACCCTGGAGGGGCACGTGGTAGACGCCAAGGAAACAGCGAGATCGCTGAATCGATCGATCGGAAGCCTGCTGCGTGCTCGCCGCAAGGCACTGAAACTCACCCTGCAGGAACTGGCCGATCGCTCGGAGCTGTCACCTGCCTTCATCTCACAGGTCGAACGCGGCAAGGCCACCCCCTCGATCGTCTCCCTCGTGAATCTGGCGAAGGGTCTCGAAACCGATATCCACTACTTCATTACGCCGCCGCCTGCCGCAAGCCTGGTTCGGCGTGCCGATACACCCCAGTACCTCGAACTCGACTCGGTGGTGCGTTACGCACGGCTGGACAGCGACATACGCAATCAGCAGATGAACGCCCTTCTAATGGAGGTTCCCGCCGGCGTCTCTCTGCCGACGGTACGGCGCGAGGTCGGCGAAGACTTCTTCTATGTTCTCGAAGGCACCGTCGAACTGACGATAGGAGACAAGCAATTCGAACTCGCCAGCGGCGACAGTGTGCACATCAACACCCAGATCGACCACAGCGTCGTGAATAACGGCGACGCGACCGCACGGCTGATCTGGGTGGGCACCCCGCCCATCCTCCCGGTTGCGTGAACCGGCGTCTCCGGGCTGACCAATGATCCCGCCTGCCGACACCGGCCATCGCTGCTGCTTCGCACAGTGAGCGCGGGTGGAAAGCCGATGGACGCACCCGCACGAGAGAGACTGAAGGTCGTCACCGCACGCGGCGACTTCCTGATCGAACTGCAGCACGACCAGGCACCAAAGACCTGTGAATATTTCTCCGCCCTCGTGCGGGACAAGCGCCTGGATGGAAGCAGCGTCTTCCGGATCGTAACTCCGGTCAACGAGCCGGCGGAGGACGCCGGCATCAGTATCGTCCAGTTGGGCCTGCGCGGCCAGAACGCGGACGAACGCTCGGCAGTGCCGCACGAGAGCACACGGGAGACGGGACTCCGGCATCGTCAGTGGACCGTCTCGGCGGCCAGATTCCGCTGCAACGAACTGTACGGCAGCTTCTTCATCTGCCTCCGGGACGAGCCGTCCCTGGATTTTCACGGTGTACGCAACCCGGACGGTCAGGGCTTCGCGGCGTTCGGAC
>CAZPOK010000112.1:0-9667 GCA_964587905.1 uncultured Rhodobacterales bacterium
GCATCGGGTCGCCGCCGTTGCACTCCTCGTCGTCGCCGTCGTCCTGGTTGCAATGGACGACCACCTCGTCACCCACCTTCCAGCGCGTGACCTTGTCGCCGATCGCCCAGACTATGCCCGTCGCGTCCGAGCCGATGACCGCATAGGGCGCCTTGTGCTGCCGGAAGACCGAGGCCGGCTGGCCGAGGCAGGCCCAGACGCCATTGTAGTTGACGCCTGCCGCCATCACGAGCACCAGCACCTCGTGACTGTCGATCTCGGGGACGTCCACGACTTCAAGCTGCAGCGCCTTGTCGGGTGTGCCGTGGCGCTCCTGCCTCAGAACCCATGCGTGCATTCTTGCCGGCACGTGACCGAGCGGCGGCATCTCTCCCATGGCGTAGAGGTCTTTCTTCTCGGCGTCGTAGGTCATCGGTCCGTTCGTCGTGTCCAGGGCCATCACGCCAACATCCTCTCCGATTCGTCGCCGCAATGCAGAATCAGCTGCGGCCTTTTCTCTGAAATAAATTTCGCTGCGAAACTTTGCAACCCGTGTTGCGCCATAATTGAAATATTATGTCGTCGCAGATTCCAGTTTGAGTGCTTGCGCCGCACCCGCATCGAGGAGCGGAGCGACGGTCGCAGCGTAATATGCCGCCATATCCGCCCGTTCCGGCACCAGCCCGACGATGCCCTCGCCCTCTCCCGCCAGCCCGCGGCGCCGCAGAATGGTCAACGCCTCGGCGACGGTATCGTCACCATCCAGGAGCACCCGCGCGCCGGACGCCTCAAGCCGGGCCACCGCCTCCGCGACCTCCTTGTCGAGCGCCTCCCGCACCATCGGCCCGCACCTCGCAAGCACCGCCGCCACGAGCGGCACCGGCAGCACAGGCATCGCCGACTGCACCCGCCGCATCAACTCCGCCGCCAGCCGCTCGGTCGCGACGCCGCCGTTCGCCCCGTGAAATCCCGCGAGCGACAGTGGCTCTCCGAACGCGACCCCTGCCCGTCCCATCTTGTGCGCCCGCCCCGTGAACCGCCGCAGCACGTATCGCAAGGTGAACCGGATCGCCTCGGGCGCCGAGCCCCGGAACCGCCGCTTGCCGCCCCTTCCGGCCTGCATCAGGATCGTGTCCTCCAGCACCCGGTCATAGTTCAGCGCCACCGGCACGAAGACGATGTCCCGTCCGGCCACGTCGAATTCGGCGATGAGATAGGTCAGAAGTCCGAGTTTCGGCGCCCCGATCCGCCCGTCGAGGCTCAGCCCCCCTTCCGGGAACACCGCCTGCGCGACGCCTGCGCCCGTCGCCATCTGCACGTAGCGCGCAAGAACCTTCCGGTAGAGCGGCGTTCGGTACTGCCGGCGGATGAAGTATCCTCCCATCGCCCGGATGAGCGACCGGAGCGGCCAGACCCGCGCCCATTCTCCGACCGCATAAGCCAGAGGCGAGGATTCAGCCGCGACATAGGTGACCAGGACGTAGTCCATGTTCGACCGGTGGTTCATCACGAAGACAACCGTGGCGTCGGGGTCGATCTCGCGAAGCCGCCCCTCTCCGTCCACACGCACGTCGTACAGCCGGGTCGACAGCCACTTCCCGAACCGCGCCGCGAAGCCGAAATAGACCGAGGCGCTGAAGCCCGGAACGATCTCCCGCGCATAACGCCGCGCCCGCTCGAAGGCCACGTCCTCGCGTACGCCGTTGCCGCGCGCATGCTCGGCCACCGCCTCCATCACCTGCGGGTCGTAGATCAGCCGCTGGATCATGTCGGTGCGGCGCAGAAGCTTGAAGGGCTGGATTGGCCGCTGAAGCCGCTTGTTCAGTTCGCCCACCAGCCGCTCGGCCCGCCGCCTCAGGAACCAGCGCACCGATGGAAACAGGAAATGCGACGCGAAGGTGACCGCTGCGAAGACCAGAATCAGCAGCAGAAGCCAGAGGGGGATCTCGACGGGCCGGAACATGACTCCTGACTACAGCATTTCCCCCATGGAAACAGCTTCCAGCGGCTCGGGCCGCTCGCGTGGCCGATGGAACGGCCACGGCTTCTTCCGCGTTCATCAAAAACAACTGTGAAAACCGGAATTGGAGCCAAATCATGAAAGGTCCCGACGTCTCGCTGAAGCACCTGCAGCGCGCGCTGACGATGGAACTGACCACCATCAACACCTACCTTTACCAGGAAAAGCAGCTCGACGACTGGGGGATCGACCGCCTCGCCGAGCGGATGCGCGAGGAGACCGACGAGGAACGCGGGCATGCGTCGATGTTCCTCACACGCCTTCTTTTCCTAGACGGTGAGGCGGACATGAAGACGCTCGACGAGGTCGACAAGCCGACCAGCGTCAGAGGGATCTTCGAGACCCAGCAACGAATGGAACTCGAGGCGCGCGAGTATTACGCGAAGGCGGCGAACGACTGCCAGGATGCGGGCGACCTCGGCTCCTTCGAATTGTTCATGCGCGTCCTCAAGGATGAGGAAGACCACATAGATTTCGTCGAGGAGCAATTCGACCTGATGGAGATGATGGGCGACCAGCTCTACATCGCCCGGCAGGTGTCCTCTGTCGGCGAGGGCGACGAAGAAAGCGTGCCCTGAGCATCGCGCATCCCTTCGCAACGTGCGGCGGAGTCTCGCGCTCCGCCGTTTCATTTTCACTTCTCGACGCTGCGCCGCGGCGGGAGTCTGGACACGCAACAATATTTCACTTAGTTCGTTACCTCGGGAATTATTGAACCGGGTTAGCGCCGATGCCTGAGACCACACGCGACAAGCCCTGGCTGTTCCGCACCTACGCGGGCCATTCGACGGCGAAGGCCTCGAACGAACTCTACCGGGGCAATCTCGCGCAGGGTCAGACCGGCCTGTCAGTTGCCTTCGACCTGCCGACCCAGACCGGTTACGACAGCGACCACGAACTCTCGCGCGGCGAGGTCGGAAAGGTCGGCGTGCCGATCGCGCATCTGGGCGACATGCGGATGCTCTTCGACGCGATCCCGCTCGAGGAGATGAACACCTCGATGACGATCAACGCCACCGCGCCGTGGCTGCTGGCGCTCTACGTGGCCGTGGCCGAGGAGCAGGGCGCCGAGGTGGCAAAGCTTCAGGGCACCGTCCAGAACGACATCATCAAGGAATACCTTTCGCGCGGCACCTACGTCTGCCCGCCGCAGCCGTCCCTTCGCATGATCACCGACGTCGCGGCCTGGACGCGGGAGCACATGCCGAAGTGGAACCCGATGAACGTCTGCTCCTACCACCTTCAGGAAGCGGGCGCGACGCCGGAGGAAGAGCTGGCCTTCGCGCTCGCCACCGCAACTGCCGTCCTCGACGACCTGAAGGAAAAGGTGCCGGCGGAACACTTCCCGGCGATGGTCGGCCGCATCTCCTTCTTCGTGAACGCCGGCATCCGCTTCGTGACCGAAATGTGCAAGATGCGCGCCTTCGTGGAACTCTGGGACGAGCTTTGCGAAACACGCTACGGCGTCGACGACCCGAAATTCCGCCGCTTCCGCTACGGCGTGCAGGTGAACTCGCTCGGACTCACCGAACAGCAGCCAGAAAACAACGTCTACCGCATCCTTCTGGAGATGCTTGCGGTCACGCTCTCGAAGACCGCCCGGGCCCGCGCCGTGCAGCTTCCCGCCTGGAACGAGGCCCTCGGTCTGCCGCGTCCTTGGGACCAGCAATGGTCGCTCAGGATGCAGCAGATCCTCGCCTACGAGACCGATCTTCTCGAATACGGCGACCTTTTCGATGGCAACCCCGCCGTCACAGCCAAGGTCGAGGCGCTGAAGGACGGCGCCCGCGCCGAGCTTGCCCAGATCGACGGCATGGGCGGGGCGGTCAACGCCATCGAATACATGAAATCGCGGCTGGTCGAATCGAACGCCGAGCGGATCGCGAAGATCGAGCGCGGCGAGACGGTCGTCGTCGGCGTCAACAAGTACGAAAAAGGGGAGCCCTCGCCCCTGACCTCCGGGCCGGACGCCATCATGGTGGCCGACCCGGAGGCCGAATCCGACCAGATCGCCCGGCTCGAGGCGTGGCGGGCGGAGCGCGACGAGGCGGCCGTCCGGTCGGCTTTGGCCGATCTGCGCGAGGCCGCGAAGGCCGGGACGAACATCATGCCGTCATCGGTTGCCGCCGCGAAGGCGGGTGCCACGACCGGCGAATGGGGCGACGTGGTTCGCGCGGCCTTCGGACAGTACCGCGCGCCGACCGGCGTGTCGCGCAACCCGTCCAACCGCACCGAGGGGCTCGACGAGATCCGCGCGGCGGTCGATGCCGTCTCGGGCAAGCTCGGCGAAAAGCTCCGCTTCCTCGTCGGCAAGCCCGGCCTCGACGGCCATTCCAACGGCGCCGAACAGATCGCCGCCCGCGCCCGCGACTGCGGCATGGAGATCACCTACGAGGGCATCCGCCTGACACCTGCCGAGATCGTCGCGGCGGCGCAGGAAGGCCGCGCGCACGTCGTGGGTCTCTCGATCCTGTCGGGCAGCCATGTGCCGCTCGTCGAGACGCTCATGGCGGAGATGCGTGCCGCGGGTCTTGGCCACGTACCGGTCGTCGTGGGCGGGATCATCCCCGAAGCCGACGCCGCGCGGCTTGCGGCGATGGGCGTGGCGCGCGTCTACACGCCCAAGGACTTCGAGCTGAACCGGATCATGTTCGACATCGTGGCACTCGCCGACCCCGAACCGGTCGCGGCCGAGTAGCGGTATCGGACGCACACGCGACCGATCCTCGGGAGCGTCCGCCCCCGCACCTCCGAGGACATCTGCGGACAGACGGAGGCGCGGAAGGTCCGCTTCGGACCCATCCGCGTTTCCTGCAAGTTCGATATCAGGGTTTTGGCCGGGAAATCCGCCGCCTATAGTCCGCCCGGACGGGGACAGGGAGGCGCGACGTGTCAATCCACATCAATGCGAAGCCGGGCGAGATCGCCGAGACGGTGCTTCTGCCGGGCGATCCGAGACGGGCGAAATGGGCGGCCGACACGTTCCTCGACGCACCGAGACGGGTCAATGACGTACGGGGGATGCTGGGGTTCACCGGGACATGGAAGGGTAACCGTGTGACGATTCACGGGTCCGGGATGGGGATGCCGTCACTGTCGATCTACGTCAACGAGCTGATCCGGGACTACGACGCCAAGACGTTGATCCGCATAGGAAGTTGCGGCGCGATGCAGGAGGCGGTGAAGATTCGCGACGTCATTATGGCGATGACCAGTTCCACCCTCTCGACTCCGTCCAGAGGCGTCTTCCGCGAGTTGAACTTCGCCCCCTGCGCCGACTGGTCCCTGCTCCGCGCGGCGGCGGCGGCGGCGGAAAGGAGAGGGGTTTCAGCGCATGTGGGCGGGATCTATTCCTCGGACGTCTTCTACGACGAGCGCCCCGACCTCAACGAACAGATGGTCCGCCACGGCATTCTCGGCGTGGAAATGGAGGCCGCCGAACTCTACACCCTCGCCGCCCGCCACGGCCGTCGCGCGCTGGCGGTCCTGACCGTCAGCGACCACCTGATAACCGGAGAGGCCCTGCCGTCGGAAGACCGCGAGCGAAGCTTCGGCGAGATGGTCGAGATCGCGCTCGCTGCGGCGTTTCGGGAGCACACCGCCTGACCGCGCCGGCTTGCGCGCCGTGAGCGGCGCGGGAGGGCTCAGACTATCGGCCGTGGCTTCGGGAGTAGGCGTTTCGCCCCGGTGGCGTCCAGCCGTCGGGCGGCGCGGACGGGGAGAATATCTCGACGAGGAGCGGATGGCAGGCCGCCGCGTCGCTGGAATGCTCCGACGAGCAGTCCCCACCCGGGCAGGCGCTGAGCGCGCCGAGGAGGTCGATCTCGGCGAAGAACTCGAGGTGGTCTCCGGGCCGCACCGGGCTCGCCTTCATGAAATACTGCCCCGTGTCGCGGGTGAACCCCGTGCACATGAAGACATTGAGCACGTCGTGGACATGCGCCTCGGCCTCCGCGAGCGGCAGGCCCGTCTCGTCGGCAAAGGCGCGCGTCAGGTTCGAATGGCAGCAATGATGATACTCGCCCCCCGAGAGGAGCCGATGCGTGTAGGGATCGCAGCGCGTCCCGATGACGTCGTGGACCGACGCGCCGAACGCATCGATCCCATACCAGTCGAGCGTGTCATCGATGATGGACGCCATCGGCCGAAGGTAGGGAAAGCCGGACCACATGCGCCCACCTGTCGTCAGATGGCTGCCGTGCAGCGCGCGGGTCTTGCCGGAGTAGAATCGCTCGGAAAAGTCGGCGGCGTTCCAGAGATTGAGGTCGCCCACCTGCGGCCCCCGGGTGCAGGAAATGCGGAAGTATCGGCCCGCCGGAACCCTGAAACAGGCAGCGTCGCGGGGCGCCACGACGATTTCACCTGTCTTGACCGCATCCCTACGCGCCGCCTCGTAGGCGGCGAGATCGGGCCTCGGCAGCGTCGCGACGGGGTAGCAGACCACCGGCGGCACGGCGCGGCGGGCTTCGGCGTCGTTGGGGGCGATATGGGTCATGTCGATCCTCCAGCAGGGCATCCTCGCCGGGAGCCCACCGGACTTCAAGCCGATCCGCGTCGGCAGAGCTTCGGAACCTCGCCCTCCGGCAGGTCGATCTCTGCCCCGCAGGCAGCGCATCGCCAGTGGCCGGATCCTTCCGAGCGGTCGAGACGCCAGCGGCACTCCCGCGTGAGCGTGGTCGTGCGCCAGCGCCACCAGAGGAACGCGAACACCCCGACCGCGAGGACGACGATAAGGACGGCCATCATTCGTCTCCCCGGGTCCTTAGAAGAGCGGTTCGTCTCCCGACTGGGGCTCCCCGAAGGTCAGCTCTGCACTCGACATGCGCTCCGCTCCGGGCGACGCGGCCGCCAGCAGCAGTGCGGCCGTCGCAGAAATCAGACGTGGCGTTCGACCATCATCTTCTTGATCTCCGCGATGGCCTTCGCCGGGTTCAGACCCTTGGGGCAGGTCTTCGCGCAGTTCATGATCGTGTGGCAGCGGTAGAGCTTGAACGGATCCTCGAGATCGTCGAGCCGCTCGCCCGTCGCCTCGTCCCGGCTGTCGATGATCCAGCGGTAGGCATGGAGCAGCGCCGCAGGCCCGAGGTACTTGTCGCCATTCCACCAGTACGATGGGCATGCTGCCGAACACGAGGCGCACATCACACACTCATAGAGCCCGTCGAGCTTCTTGCGGTCCTCGATGGACTGGCGCCATTCCTTCTCCGGCCGCTGGGTCTTGGTCTCGAGCCAGGGCATGATGGATGCATGCTGCGCGTAGAAATGCGTGAGATCCGGGATCAGGTCCTTCACCACGGGCATGTGCGGAAGCGGATAGATCTTCACGTCGCCCTTGATCTCGTCCATCCCGTAGATGCAGGCCAGCGTGTTGATGCCGTCGATGTTCATCGCGCAGGACCCGCAGATGCCTTCCCGGCAGGACCGGCGGAAGGTCAGCGTCGGGTCGATCTCGTTCTTGATCTTGATAAGCGCGTCCAGAACCATCGGACCGCAGGTGTCCATGTCGACAAAATATGTGTCCACGCGCGGGTTCTCTCCATCGTCCGGGTTCCAGCGGTAGATCTGGAACTTGCGCACATTCGCCGCGCCCTCAGGCTTCGGCCATGTCTTGCCGGTGCGGATACGGCTGTTCTTTGGAAGCGTCAGTTGTACCACGTCAGACTCCTTGAAAGATCGCCGGCAGACCCGTGGTCGCCAGGCAGTTCAGGGTTTCGGGTCGGGCGGCAACGCGGGCCACGACGTCGGCGGTCGCGGCAGTCGGGCCGGCGACGGCCCCGGAGGCAAGCGACACGAGTTCGTCCGTCGTCGCGCTATCGAGAACGCAGTCGGTCGCAGGCTCGAGTGGAACCCCCGGAAACGTCTGCGCGAGGACAGGGCGGATCGCCGCCCGCGCGGCCTCACGCGCCACGACCTCCTGTGCCGCAGGGGCGCAGCCGGCCAGAAGAAACAGGGCGGCCAAAGCCCTCATCTCAGGAGAACCAGCGGCCGCACAGGCCCTTGTCCGGTCAGATGCCGAACGCATTGTTCGTAGACCACCTGCGGGTCGCGTCGCTGGAGAAAGTCCGAGGTCAGCTTGATCTCCGCGTTGGCGACCACGCCGCGCTCGGAGTTCACGCCGACGCCAATCTCGCGGATCGGATTGGCCGCTGCACGAGCGCGCTCTTCGCATCGGTCTGCCGCGCGTTCGGGCGAAATGGGACCACAGGCCGAGAGAACCAGAAGAGAGCAAAGCACGAGTCGTTTCATCCCGGGACGCTTGGCAGGATCACGTTGTTCTCGGCGAGGCAGGACTGCGTCTCCGGTCGTCCGAGCACACGGGCTGTGGCCCCCTGCGCCTCGGTCCCGCCGAGGGCCATGAGCGCCAGTTCCCCTTCGGTCGCGTTCTCGCGCACGCACGCCGCCGTGGCGTTGACATCGACACCCGAGAATTGCTCGGTCGCGGATTCCGCCGTAGGCTGGGATCTCACCTGCCCTGGATCCTCGAAGGGCGCGGTAGTCGCGCAGGCGGTGAGTGAAAGCGCTGCGCCCAGTGTCGCTGCGAAGCGAGGCATCAATACACCCTCGCCTTGGGCGCGATGCGCTTGAGGTCGATGCCACCTTCGTTGTGGCCCATGAGCGGATTGAGATGAACCGGCCGGTAGTCGAGATCCACCTTGCCGTTGACCCATGCCAGCGTGTGCTTTCGCCAGGTCTCGTCGTCACGGTCCGGATGATCCTCGTGCGCATGGGCGCCGCGGCTCTCCTTACGCGCTTCCGCGCTGACGATGGTCGCCAGAGCGTTCGGCATCAGGTTGGTGAGCTCGAGCGTCTCCATGAGGTCGGAATTCCAGACGAGGCTCCGATCGGTGACGTGGATGTCGTCCATCTTTCCCGCGACCGCGTACATCTTTTCCATGCCTTCGGCGAGCGTCTTGTCGGTGCGGAAGACCGCAGCATCCTCCTGCATCGTCTTCTGCATCTCGAGACGCAGCTCCGCAGTGGCGACGCTGCCCTTGGCCTGGCGCAAGCCGTCAAACCGGTCGAGCGCCTTCTCCACGCTCGTCACGTTCAATCTGGGGTTCGGCGCCTCGGGATCGACGACATCGGCGGCCCGGATCGCCGCGGCGCGACCGAACACCACGAGATCTATGAGCGAATTCGATCCCAGCCGGTTCGCGCCATGCACGGACGCGCAACCTGCCTCGCCCACGGCCATCAGCCCCGGCGCGGTCGCGTCGGGAGAGTCGCCCGTCGGGTTCAGCACCTCGCCCCAGTAGTTCGTCGGGATGCCGCCCATGTTGTAGTGCACCGTCGGCAGGACCGGGATCGGTTCCTTCGTGACGTCGACACCGGCAAAGATCCGCGCGCTCTCCGAAATGCCGGGGAGCCGCTCGTGCAGCGTCTCCGGGGGCAGGTGATTGAGGTGCAGGTGGATGTGGTCCTGCTCCGGTCCGACTCCGCGGCCGTCGCGAATTTCCATCGTCATGCATCGGCTGACGACGTCGCGGGACGCGAGATCCTTGTAGGTGGGCGCGTAGCGCTCCATGAACCGCTCGCCCTCGGAGTTCGTGAGATAGCCGCCCTCGCCGCGCGCGCCTTCGGTAATCAGGCAGCCCGCGCCGTAGATGCCGGTCGGGTGGAACTGCACGAACTCCATGTCCTGCAGCGGCAGGCCCGCGCGCGCCACCA
>CAZPOK010000113.1:0-9659 GCA_964587905.1 uncultured Rhodobacterales bacterium
GTCCATGAAGGCGCCGGGGTCGCCTTCGTCGGCGTTGCAGACGATGTACTTCCGGTCGGCCTGAGCGAGGCGCACCGTGTCCCACTTGATGCCCGTCGGGAAACCCGCGCCGCCGCGGCCGCGCAGGCCGCTCGACTTGACCTCGTCGACGATGGCCTCGGCGGTCATGCCGAGGGCGCGGTGAAGCCCGGCGAGGCCGCCGTGCGCTTCGTAATCGGCGAGGTCGAGCGGGTCGATCAGGCCGACACGGGCGAAGGTCAGGCGATTCTGCCTGGCGAAGAACGGAATTTCCTCGACGCTGCCCAGTGTCTCGAGCGTGCCGTCAAGAAGGGCGGGAACCTCCTCCGCCGTGACCGGGCCGTAGGCGAGGCGCCGGCCGTCTTCCTCGATCTCGACGAGCGGCTCGAGCCAGATCATGCCGCGGCTGCCGTTCCGGACGACGGTCGCGTCGATGTCGCGCTCCCGGATCTCGGCGGCGAGCGCCTCGGCCACGGCGTCCGACCCGAGGGCGCGCGCGGCGGCGTCGCGGGGGACGTAGATCTTCATGCCAGCATCTCGTCGAGAATCGCGTCGAGTTTCCGGGCGTCGAGGCGGCCGATGACCTTGCCATCGACCATCGCCGCCGGGGCACAGGCACAGAGGCCGAGGCAGTACACGGGCTCCAGCGTCACGGCGTCGTCGCGGGTGGTCTCGTGCGTGCCGATGCCGAGCCGTTCCTCGGCAGCGGCAACGAGAGCCTCCGCGCCCATCGACTTGCAGGCTTCGGCACGGCAGATCTTCACGACATGACGACCCGAGGGGACCGTCCGGAAGTCGTGGTAGAACGACACGACCCCGTGGACCTCGGCCTTCGAGACGTTCAGCCGCCGGGCGATCCGGGGCAGCGCCTCCTGCGGAATATGACCGAACTCCTCCTGCACGGCATGCAGGATCGGAAGGAGCGGTCCTTCAAGATCGGCAAGACCCGCAGAGATCTCGTCGACCCGCGTCTCCGTGGCACCGGCCATGGCGTCCTCTTCGCAATTGCGCGCCCAGTCTGGACGGCTTCCATTCGCGGATCAATGCCAATGATCCGTCATTCGATAGAGCGGCTCTATCGTCATTCGGTGCGAATCAGAGGTCGGAAATCGACGCCGCTTCGCGCAAAAGCGCCGTCAGGACGGGCGTGTGCGGTTCCCTGTGCGGTGCGATGAGGCCCACGGCGTGGTGCCGCGACGGCTCGCGCAGCGGAATGATCCGGACGGATTTGCCCGCGGCGAGAAACTCCGCCATGTGATGCGGAAGGATCGTGCCCCAGTCGCCGGTCGCGACATGGGCCATCAGGACGACCGTGGAGTTCGATTCGAGCTTGCTCGTCACCCTCTTGCCGACCTCGCGGAAGCTCTCGTCGATGATGCGCCGGTTCTGCATGTCCGGCGTGAGAAGGCAGAGCGGGACCTCGGCGATCTCGTCCCAGCCGATCTCGCGGCGGTCTGCGAAGGGCGAGGTTTGGGCGCAGATGAAGCGATAGCTTTCCCGGTAGAGCGAAACGGTCGTCACGTCGCCGAGCGGCTCGTTGTCGAGGTAGGAGATCCCGGCCTCGATCTCGAGATCCTCGAGGAGCCTGAGGATCTCGGCGGAGCTGCGCGACAGGATCGTGAAGCTCACGTTGGGATGTGTCTCGCTGAACCGGGCGGTGAGGCTCGCGACCGTCGTGAGCGCCGTGGGGATCACCGCCAGCCGCAGGTTGCCGGAAAGACCCTGCTGCGCCGAGCGCATCTCTTCGCGGAGCGTCCGCGCGTCGCCAACGATCCGCCGCGCCCAGACCAGAACGCGCTGCCCCTCCGGCGTGAGGCCCGAGAACCGGCTTCCTCGCCAGACGAGCTGCACGCCGAGCTGCGCCTCGAGCTGCTTGATGCCCGAGGACATCGTGGGCTGGGTCAGCCCCATGCTCTCGGCCGCGCGGCCGAAGTGTTCCTCGCGGGCGAGCGCGATGAGCATCTCTAGCTTGTCGATCATGCCGGCGAGTATGCGTGTTTCGGCAAAAAGCGTAAGAGCCAAACGGCCGTGGCGTTTGATCGTCCGTCGCGACGCCCTAACATCAGACCGGCAGTCAGGAGGTCATCCATGCGCCGACTTCTTCTCGGGGCGCTCGCCGCCACGCTCATTTCCGGAGCCGCCCTCGCGCAGGATGCGCGCTCTGCCATAACCGACACGATCCAGAGCCAGATCGATGCCTTCCTCGCCGACGACTTCGAGACGGCCTTCAGCTTCGCTTCGCCCAACATCAAGCGCATCTTCGGCGACAGCGACCGCTTCGGCACGATGGTGAGGCAAGGCTACCCGATGGTCTGGCGGCCGGCGGAGGTCCGCTATCTGGAACTCGAGCAGATGGGGGCATTCCAGTTGCAGAAGGTGCTGGTGACGGACGCCGACGGGGTTCCGCATCTTCTCGAGTACCAGATGATCGACACTTCCGACGGCTGGCAGATCAACGGGGTCCGCATTCTCGAGGCGCCGCAGATCGGCGCCTGAGCCTCGCCGCGCGGAGGGTTAACGCCGCCTTTATACCGCGCCGATAGGTCATCAAGCGACAACCGGACCGTGCGTCCGGGAGACGACTTCAACGCTATACGACAGACGAGAGAACCGTGCGGCGAGGGCTGTCTCGCGGCTCTTTCGGCTCGTCGCATCCACGACGCGGAAAGGGATGACGAATGAACAAGGCGATCACCGACGGTCTGGTCCTGATGCCTCCGCCCTTTGCCAACGGGCTCCATGTCTGGTCACGGGAGGACGGCACGCCCGGCTCGGCCACCTATGACGGCGCCGCCGACGCGTCGTTCGTCGCGGCGGATCAGGACTTCGGCGGGGCGCTGGAGATCGTCAAATCCGAGACCGTCCAGCGGCTGCGCCACGCCGGAGAGACGTTGATCCTGCCGGGCTGCTATCTGCGGATCACCGCGCGGGTGAAGGCGATTTCGGGCGCGCTGCCGTCGGTGCGGATCGCCGGATGGGCGGGCGGCGCGGGAGGTGCGCCGGTTCCCGGTCTTCCGACGACCGGCCCGTCGGTGACACTCACGACCTATGGCGAAATCGCCGAGGTCTCGGCCATCGTCGGCTCCGGGCTGCGCCCCGGGGTCGACATGGTCTGGGGTGACGCCGCGCTCTACGGGCATTTCGGTCTCGATCTCACCGGCCCGTCGGGCGGCGTCGTCAGGATCGACGACATCGTGATCGAGGACATCACCTCGGTCTTCCTGCGCACGATGATGGACTGGGTCGACGTGCGCGACCATGGCGCGGTGGGCGACGGCGTGAGCGACGACCGGGCTGCCTTCGCGGCCGCCGACGCCGCCGCCGCGGGGCGGCAGCTGCTTGTCCCCGCGGGGACCTACTACCTGGGAGACAACGTCACCCTCGAAAGCGAGGTCCGTTTCGTCGGGACGGTCGTGCTCGATCCCGAGAAGCGGCTTGTCCTGCGCCGCAACTTTGATCTCAACGGCTACATCGACGCCTTCGGGGACGAGGTCGAGGCGGTCCGGCGGGCATTCCAGGCGCTGCTGAACTTTTCCGACCACGAGAGTCTCGATCTCTGCGGCCGCCGGATCGAGATCGAAGCGCCCCTCGACATGGCGGCGGCGCTGGCGACGCTCGACACCTTCGAGGTGCGCCGGGTGATCCGCAACGGGCAGATCAACTGCATTCCGGGCCCGGCGTGGGAGACGGGCACGGCGACGAGCCAGGCGAGCTACTCGGCCTCCAATCCGCGGCAGCTGACATCGGTTTCCAACGCGGCGAACGTCGAGGTCGGATCGCTCGTCTCCGGCACGGGCGTCGGGCGCGAGGTCTACGTCACCTCCAGGAACGTGGGCGCGCAGACGCTCGAGCTGTCGCAGCCCCTCCACGCAGCGCCTGGCAGCCAGACCTACACGTTCCGGCGCTTCCGCTATGCGCTCGATTTCTCGGGGTTCACGAAGCTCTCGCGGCTCAACCTCGTCGACATCGACCTCTTCTGCAACGGCAACGCCAGCGGCGTCCTCCTTGCGCCCGCGGGATCGCTGATCCAGCTCCGCGACTGCTGGATCACCAAGCCCAGGAACCGCGGCATCACCTCGCACGGGCTCGGGTGCCAGGACCTCCACATCGACCGTTGTCACATGATCTCGAACGAGCAGGCGATCCCCGCGACCGCCCGGACATCCGTCGGGCTCAACGTCAACGCCAACGACGCGAAGATCCGCGACAGCCGGTTCCAACGGATGGGCACGACGATGGTGCTGTGCGGCAACGGTCATCTCATCATCGGGAACCACTGGTTCCAGGGTGACGAGGTCACCGACGGTCCGCGCGTGGCGGGCCTCGTCTTCACCGAGACGAACGTGAAATCCGTCGTGACCGGCAACTACATCGACAACTGCTTCATCGAGTGGACGATCGAGCACGACGCCGCGCCCGACTTCGGCGCGGAATTCTCGTTCGGCGGGCTCACCGTCACCGGTAACATCTTCACCTGCAACGACGCCGCCTCCTACTTCTCGTGGATCGTCGTTAGACCCTATGGCGCCGGTCACTTCCTCCAGGGGCTAAGTGTCACGGGCAACACGTTCAAATCGCTGAACGGCACGATCGACCGGGTGGACCGGCTCGACGATAGCATCGCGCCGCTCGACTTCAGCCGCACCCGCAACGTGGAGTTCTCCGGCAACACCTTCAACGGGATCTCGCAGAACACGATCAATCCGGTGACGCTCGAATTCAACCAGGGCAGCCCCGAGGCGACCTGGGTGCTCGACGTCTCGGCCTACCTGCCGTTCGCCGGCTGGGCACGGGAGGTGACCTCCGTCGTCGCCGAGGATCCGATCACGAACGGCGGCGGCGCCGTCGTCTTCGCGATGCCCTACGTGACGACACTCGACGGGCCCGACCGGAACCTCGTACGCGTGACATGGCCCGAGCCGGTGCAGGGGCGTGTCCACGTGACCGCCCGGGCCGACCGCCCGATCTGACCTGCGCCTCCATCTGTCCGGAAACATCCTCGGGGGAGCGCGAGGGGGCAGACGGCCCCCTCGCTGCGCCCTTCAGGGCGCAAGATCGGCCGGCGTGAGAACGAAAGCCTTCCCGAAGCCGCCGTTCAGATGGGCGCCCTCGACATCGAGGATGACGAAGGAGAAGTCGAGGAAATCGATGTAGAGCGTCGACTTCCGGTGCCCGTCGAGCCAGCGTTCTCGCAGAGCGTCGTATCCGGTCTCTCCCTTCCCGAGGAACCGCGCGCGGGCCTGAAGGGTCAGGCGCGGATGGGTCAGGGGATCTCCCTTCTCCGCCGGTTCGCCGACGAGAAGCGAGCAGGCGGGGTTCGCCTTGAGCGCACGCGTATGGCTGGACAGGTCGGAGACCAGCGAAACCGGTCGACCGTCCGTGTCCGTCCCGACCGCGACGCGCGTCACCGCCGGCGCACCGCTGTCGGGGTCGATCACGCCGAGCGCGCCGAAACGGGAATGGTCGATCAGCCGCCGGGCGAGCGCCCGCGCCTCGTCGTCGGTCGGCCGGATCGGCGATCTGTCGGACATCGAACCGTCTCCCCTGCGGTTCTCCAGAGATAGTCCGCGACGGCCCCGCCGAGAAGGGCACATGACGCAGGTCAAGGCGCGCAGCCCATCGCGGGACTAATCTCTCCGAAAAGAGAGAAGGAGGGGCTTCCCATGTACAAGAATATCCTGGTGCCCGTCGCGCTCGATCACGACCGCGACGTCACCGCAGCGCTCGGCGTTGCGAAGGCGCTTGTCGCCGATGGCGGGTCGATCACCGCGCTCACGGTCGTCGAGACCGTTCCCGCCTATGTCCTCGCCGAGATTCCCGAGAACACCATCGCCCAGAACACCAACGACGCCGTGACCGCGCTGAAGGAGAGGATCGGGTCGGCGGACGGGGTCAAGACGGTCGCGGTCTCGGGACATTCGGCGCGCACGATCCTCGACTACGCCGAGGGGCACGACGTCGATTGCATCGTGATCGCGTCGCACCAGCCGGGGCTTCAGGACTACTTTCTCGGCTCCACGGCCGCACGCGTCGTGCGGCATGCGCCCTGCGCGGTGCACGTGGTCCGTTGAGCTATGGCTCTTCCCCGCGAGAACGTGCAGGACTATCCGCGGCCGCCCGCGCTCGAGCCGGTCGAGGAGCAGCTGTCGGTCATCCTGAACGGCATCGAGATCGCCGCCACGACGCGCGGCTATCGGGTGCTCGAGACCCATCACGCGCCGACCTACTACTTCCCTCCCGAAGACGTCCTTTCGGGCGTCCTGCGTCCGTCGGGCGGGCGGACGGTCTGCGAGTGGAAGGGAGTTGCGCAGTACTACGACGTCATCGTCGAGCCGCGCGAGGAGTTGCGCGCCGCGTGGGGCTATCCCGCTCCGGGCGACGACTTCGCCGCCATCGCGGACCACGTGGCCTTCTATTCGGGCCAGATGGACGCCTGTCATGTCGGCGACACACGGGTCGAGCCGCAGCCGGGCGGGTTCTACGGCGGCTGGGTCACGCCCAATCTCGACGGCATCGTCAAGGGGCGAGCCGGGACGGAGGGGTGGTGATGTGCTAGGCTGGCCGGACCAGGGGAGGAGACCATGCCACGGATCGACGAGGATGCGGTTCTTCAGACCGTCGTCACGACATTCGAGATGACACCGGGAACCTGCGACGACCTGCTCGACGAACTGAAGGACGCCTACGAGAGCTTCATCTCGCATCAGCGGGGGTTCATCGGCGCCGCGCTGCACGTCAACGACGCCCGCACCCGGATCGCCAACTACTCGCAGTGGGAGCGACGGGAGGATTTTCAGGCGATGCTCCGCTCGCCCGAGATGCGGGAGAGAAACCGCCGCTTCAGCGCCCTCTGTCACCGGTTCGAGCCGGTGATGTACGAGGTCGCGGCAACATTCAACTGACCGGAGGACACATGAGACTTCTGACGCTATTCGCAATCGCTGCGCTGGCAGGCCCGGCCGCCGCCGACGACGCGGCGGTAAAGATCGACAAGGACCGTGCGAGCGTGATCGTTCCGACGCCCTCGGGAGGCGTCGAGGTCAGCCGCATCCAGGATCCCGACCACGAGGTCACCGGCGAATGGGCCCGCACGTCGCGGCCATGTCCTGAGTTCTGCATCCAGCCGATGTCTCCCGCGCCCGGCGTCTCCACGATCGGGGAACTCGAGCTTCTCGACGCGCTCGAAGACCCCCAGGTCGTGGTCATCGACAGCCGCACTCCCGACTGGTACCTCGGCGGCACGATCCCCGGCGCCGTCAACGTGCCCTACACCGAGGCGGTCGATCGGTTGGGGGAAATCGGTTGTGAAATCGACTTTGACGGGTGGGACTGCTCGAGCGCGTCGAGGGTCGCGCTCTTCTGCAACGGGCTCTGGTGCGGCCAGTCGCCGACGGCGATCCGGCGGATGATCGAGGCGGGTTTCCCGGCCGAGAACATCAGCTACTACCGCGGCGGAATGCAGAGCTGGCGGGTGCTCGGCCTCACGGTGACGGAACCCGGCGGAAGCTGATCGACGCTCGGTGTGCGTCCTGCGGCAGGGTGCGGGGCGCACTCCGGGAAGCCGGCCTCAGGGCTCACGCGAAACGGGATGTGCCTTCCGCAGCCGAGGGTGTCGGCGCGGGGCGCGCGGGCGTTGTGAGCGATTCGGTCGCACCGCCGCGCGAAAGCCGTCGCCGGGCGTGTCGTCCAAGCTTACCTTGCCCGGTGAAGGAGCGTGCGGTTGCCGCGCTTGCAAATGGTGTTTCGAGGCCCAAATGGGAAAGGATAATTCAGGGGAGAAACGCAGCATGCAATGCCCGATAGACGGAACAGAACTCGTCATGTCCGACCGCAGCGGGGTCGAGATCGACTATTGCCCGCAGTGCAGGGGCGTCTGGCTCGACCGGGGCGAACTCGACAAGATCATCGAGCGCAGCGCGCCGCAGGCGGCGGCACCGACGCCTCCGACCCCGCCGGGCTACGGTGACGCGCGGTACAGCGACCCGGACTACAGAGACGCCGGTCACGGCGGCAAGCCCTACCGGAAGAAGAAGCGGGGCAGCTTTCTCGAGGATATCTTCGACTTCTGACCGTCCTCCATGCCCTGTACCGGCCGGTATCGGGAACGCGGCAAGGGGCCGCGCGTTCTTCTTCCTTGGACAGAAGGACGGAGGGACAGATGGAAGGGCTACTCGATGCGCTGGGGGCGGTGACCCTCATTCTGCTGATCGCGATCGGGCTTCTGGCTGGGTGGATCGCCGGGACGGTCGCGGGGCGGCGGATGCCGCTCTACCTCGTGATCGGGGTCGTCGCGGCGGTGGCGGCGCCGTTCATCGTGGCGGCTCTGGGACTGGGGGTTCTCGCCGCCGGAGGGATCATCGCGATCCTCGCCGTGGCGCTGGTTGGCGCGTTGATCGTTCTGGCTATCGTGAAGGCGGTATTCGACTAGGCGTCCGGGCCCCCGCAGGATCCGAAGTCTCTCATTCCTTTCATGGTATGGCCGCTTAGACCGTCGCCGCTTCGGCGCAGGCGCGGAAGGCGCGGACAGGGTCGGCCGCACCCTCCAGTGGGAACGGAACGGACTCCTCGCCCAGAAGCGCCGTCGCCGTCTCGTTGAATTCCAGCCCGTCGAGCACGTTGCCGAAGCCCCGGTCGGTCACGGTAAGCGTCCGCCCGGCGTCGCCCGTCACGTGGCGGTCGGTGACGATGGTGTTCCCGCGCGGCCCGTCGAAGCGCATCGCGAAGACCGGCGCCCCGGCCCAGGGCGCGCCCCGCGTCACGGTGATGGCGTAGGGCTCTGTCCGACGCGGGTCCCAGGTGACGGTGACGGAGGCCTCGGGCGTGTCGTGCGAGAGCGTGCAGACGGGCGTCGCCGTGAACTCCCACGCATGCGCGGGCAGGGCGAGGCAGAAGAGGACTGTGGCGAGGCGCATCTTCTGAAGGTAGCGCGTGGGGCGATACGCGCAACACGCGCCGCACGGGAAGAATTTCCGCCGCCGGCTGCCGACTCGTGCTAGGATGACGCCGCGTCAAGGACGGCGTATTTCAGAAACGACGATATCGGAAAGGGGGGGGCTGGCATGTTCGCACGTGTGACGCCGTATCAACTCAAGCCGGGCACAACCGAGGCCGCCACCGCGATGGCACGGGAACTCAAGCCGGAAATCATGGGATTGCCGGGCATGATCTCGTTCACGAACACGGTGAACGAGGACGGAAAGGGGTACGTCGTATCTATCGTCGAGAGCCGGGAGCTTTCGGACGCCAATGGCGAGAGGGTGAAGGCGATCTGGGGCAAGATGGGCGAATTCCTCGCCGAGATGCCGGTGCCCGAAGGGTACGACGTGGTGGATCACTGGACGACCTGAGGCGGCGGTCTTCGGAGCAAGAGCGGCGCGGGGCGAAGGCGTCGCGCCGTTTTCCTTTAACGGGGCTGTGAGCGAAAGAGCGCAGTCGGGACGCATCGTGACGGGGCCGGCATGGTTCAGCTCTTGCGTGTGGGTTTCGCGTGCAGCCTCTGGGCATGCGCATGCTCTTTCTTCTCGTGGCGCTCGCCTGCGTCGGGCTGGTGGTCGTCCTGTCAGGCCCGGGTCCGTCCGTGCTGCTGTTCTTCTCGCTCGGCCTCGTGCTGGCGTCGGTGGTGGTGGTGTTCTTCGTCCGGG
>CAZPOK010000114.1:0-9644 GCA_964587905.1 uncultured Rhodobacterales bacterium
CGGTCAGTCCTGTCCGAGGCCTTCGACGAGCGGCACGAACCGGACCGGCCGGAGCTCGTGGTAATCGTAGCCTGTCTCGGTGCGCGTCACCTTCACGAGGGTCTGCACCGCGTCGGACTGCCCCACCGGCAGAACCATGATACCGCCTTCTCTCAGTTGAGCCAATAGCGGACCTGGCGGGTCTTCGGCGGCGGCGGTGACGAGGATGCGGTCGAAGGGCGCCTGTTCGGGATAGCCCCGGCTGCCGTCCGCCGTGAGGGCGGTGATGTTGGTGAGGCTGCACCGGTCGAAGACCTCGCGGGCCTGTGCGACGAGCCGCCGGTGGCGGTCGACGGTGTAGACGCGGCGGGCGAGCTGCGACAGCACCGCCGCCTGGTAGCCGGACCCGGTGCCGATCTCGAGCACCTTGTCGCGCGCGGAGACCTGGAGCGCCTGGGTCATCAGGCCCACGACCGAAGGCTGGCTGATCGTCTGGCCGCAGGCGATGGGCAGCGGCATGTCCTCGTAGGCGCGGTCGGCGAAGACACCTTTCACGAAGGCGCCGCGGTCGATCTTCTCCATCGCCGTCAGCACCCGCCCGTCGGTCACGCCCCGCGATCGCAGCGCATAGAGAAAGGCCATCTTGCGTTCGGCCTCGTCGGTCATTCCAGCCGCTCGCGCAGCGCGTCGATCACGTCGTGCGCCGTGAGATCGGCCCGGAGCGGCGTCACCGAGACGTAGCCGTCGAGATTGAGAGCGGCGTCGGTACCGGGGGGGCTGGGGTGGTGCTGCGGCCCGCCCTTGATCCAGAAGAACAGCCGGCCCGACGGCGAGATGTGCGGCTCGACCCCGAAGACGGTGTCCTTGCGGAAGCCCTGGGGGCCGACCCTGACGCCCTTGACCCCGGCCGCGGGCACGGGCGGAAAATTCACGTTGTAGAACAGGCGGTATCCGCCCGTGTCCCAGAGGCCTCGGTCGAGGAGCGCCCGGACGACCGCGGTGCCGTGCTCCGCCGCCGCCTCGAACGGATCCTCGAGGTCGACGTTCTCGGGGCCGTAGAACTGCGACAGGGCAATCGCGGGCAGGTTCTGCAGCGCGGCTTCCATCGCGCCGCCCACCGTCCCGGAATACAGCACGTTCTCGGCGGCGTTGTTGCCGCGGTTGACGCCCGACAGGACGAGATCGGGGGAGCCGTCCTTCAGCACCTCGTGAATCCCAGCGAGCACGCAGTCGGCCGGGCTTCCCTCGGCGGCATAGCGGCGGTCGTCGAGCTTCGCCAGCATCGTGGGATGGGTGTAGCTGATGCAGTGGCCGACGCCCGATTGCTCGAAGGCGGGGGCCACCGTCCAGACCTCGCCGTCCGGGCCCGCGATCTCGCCCGCGATCGCCTCGAGGACCTTCAGCCCCGGCGCGTTGATCCCGTCGTCGTTCGTGATGAGAATGCGCATTCGCCCGCCCTGCCTGTTTCGCCCTTCCTAGGCGACGCGGGCGCGGGCGGCAAGCGGGGCAGGGGGCGCTGCCCCCGCCGCGCGGAGCGCGCCTCCCCCGGGATATTTGCGGACAGATGGAGGCGGGGTCCGGTTCAGAGGCCGAGGAGGCCGGACAAGCGGCGTGCCTCGTCGAGCGGCGTCGCCAGCGGGGTGCGATCCTCTCCGGGGAAGAAGCGGGCCCGCATGGCCGTCGCCAGCGCGCGCGGTTCGACGATGTCGACCTGCGGGCCGATCCGCCGCGTCTCGGCCTGCCAGCTCCCGACCAGCGCGATCTGGCCCGCCTTGGTGGCTCCGTAGCTGCCGAAGAAGGCCTCGCCGCCGCGCCTGTCCTCGAAGAACACCGCCCGACCGGCGGGGGCGGCGCGCAGGAGTGGCTCGACCATCCGGATCAGCGTGGCGGTGGCGGTCATGTTGACCGCGACCGACTTGTCCCAGTCCTTCGCGTCGACATGGGTCGCCGGCGCGAGCGGCGCGGCGTGGATCGCGGTGTGGATCCAGAGATCGACATGGCCCCAGCGGTCATAGATGCCGCGACAGAGATGCGCCATCGCGTCGGCGTTGGTCACGTCCATCGGAGCCAGCGTCGCCGCTCCGCCGGCGGCGATGATCCGATCGTCGACCTCCTCGAGCGCCCCCGCGGTGCGCGCCACGGCGACGACGTGATGGGTCGGCGCGAGCGATTCGGCGAAGCCGGCGCCTAGGCCGCGCGAGGCGCCGGTGATGAGGGCGATCTTCGTCATGCGGGCCTGATGCGCGGGGCGGCTCCGGAGGTCAAGGGCCTTCACCAGTGCGGGAGCGAGACTCGGAACTGCACGGTTTCGACGCCGGGGTTTTCGTCGTGGATCCCGCCGTGCGAGCGATGATCCAGCGACAGCGAGACGCGCATGCCGTTCTCCATCTCAACGCCGAGTTCGACCCCCGCACGGGCGGCGACCGGACCACCGATATCGAGGGAATCGCCCTGATGCTGGAGCCCCGGCATGAAATGGAACTGCGCATAGAGCCCCTCGGGTGGCAGCTCGAGCGTGTAGGTTGCCCCGAGCCCCGCCCAGACCGAACCTTCGGTGGTCGCCGAGACGCCGACCGCGAAACCTACGGGCCCGTACCGCCGGCCGAGGTCGTGGCGGAGGTAGATTTCCTCGCCGATCACCTCGTCCTCGAACACCAGTGCGCCTGCCGACAGGTGGGTGCGTGGCGCGATGTCGTTCCGGGCAAAGCAGTCCGTGACGCAGTGGTTCGCCCGAACATCCAGAAAACCGATCAAAAGCGGCGCAAGCGTCCAACCCCACTCCGGCATGGCAGCGTCCTCTTCCCGAACAACTCCTCTCAGGTGCGCAACGCTCAACATGCGATTCAAGGCGTCAGACCGCGCAGTGTCTTTTGCGGGAATGCACAACACAAATCGGTCAACGCGGCGTGATTCCGGCGGTTCCGACCGTGGAACCTCGGGGCGGGGCGCGGGCGCGCCTGGGCCTCAGAGAGCGTCCTGCGCCTCGAGCCAGGCGAGGAAATTCGCGAACCAGAGGTCGCTCGGCGTTCCCCGCGGCTCGAAGCCGAAGCCGTGACCGCCGCTGGCGTAGTAGTGGAACTCGATCGGCAGGCCGGCCCGCCGCCAGCTCTCCAGGAGGCCGAAGGACGCCGAGCCGAAAAGCGGATCGTCCGCGGCGAGCGCCACGAAGAGCGGTGGCGCGGGGTCTGGCGGGGTCACCTCGGCCATCCGGCCGTAGAGCAGGGCGGCGAAATCCGGCGCGGCCGCGCCGCCCGCGACCACCGCGTTCAACGACGTGATCGCGCCTGCGGAGAAGCCAAGAAGCCCGATCCTGTCGCGGTCGACGCCCCATTCGTCCGCGCGGTCGTGCACGAGGCGCAGGGCCGCCGTCACATCCTCCAGCGCCGCCGCCTCGCCGGGGACCGGAGTCTCCGGCCCGGCGGCGAAGAATTCCGTCACGCCGCCGGCGACCTCCGCGGCGAAGCCTGCCGCCTCGCGCGGCGTCTCCTGCGTGCGGTACTTCACCACGAAGGCCGCGACGCCCGAGGCGGCGAGCGCGCGCGCGACCTCCATGCCTTCCTTGCCCATCGAGAGCGCCAGAAAGGCGCCGCCCGGCACAACGACGACCCCGGTTCCGGTGGCGATGGAGGGATCTGGAAGGACCGGCCGCAGCGTCGGCCGCGTGACGTTCCGGACCGAAAGCGACAGCGCGTCCTCGCCGAACCACTGCTCGGTCGCGGGATCGCCCGCCCCGGCGAGCGGGACCGCACCCACGATCGCGTCGGCCACGAAGGGCGTGAGGGTCGGCGGGACCTCCTGGGCGGCCGCCGGAAGGGCTGCGACGAGCGCCGCGATACGGAGCGCGCGCCGCACTACTCCGCCGCCTTGAGCGCGAATCCCTTCTCGATCTGGTCGGACGGTGCGACGGGATACTCGCCCGAAAAACACGCGTCGCAATACTGCGGCGCCGTGGGGTCGCGCCCGTTCGCTTCGCCGACCGCGCGGTACAGACCGTCGAGCGAGATGAACTTGAGCGAATCGACTCCGAGGTGCTCCTGCATCTCCGCCTCGCTCATCGTGGCGGCGAGCAGTTTCTCGCGCTGTGGCGTGTCGACACCATAGAAGCAGGGCCAGGCGGTGGGGGGCGAGGCGACGCGGAAATGGACCGCCGCCGCGCCGGCGTCGAGGATCATCTCCTTGATCTTGCGCGAGGTCGTGCCGCGCACCACGCTGTCGTCGACCAGCACGATCCGCTTGCCGGCCACCAATGCCCGGTTGATGTTGAGCTTGAGGCGGACGCCCATGTTGCGGATCTGCTCGCTGGGTTCGATGAAGGTTCGCCCCACGTACTGGTTGCGGATGATGCCGAAGGCGAAGGGGATGCCGGATTCCTGACTGAAGCCGATCGCCGCCGGGGTTCCGCTGTCGGGCACCGGGCAGACCAGATCGGCCTCGACCGGCGCCTCGCGGGCCAGTTCGACCCCGATCTGGCGGCGCGTCTCGTAGACCGACTGGCCGCCGAGGATCGAATCCGGCCGCGAGAAATAGACGTGTTCGAAGATGCAGAACCGGGGCTTGGCGGGCGAGAAGGGCCAGTCGCTCCTCACTTCGCCATCCTCGATCACCACCATCTCGCCGGGCGCGACCTCGCGGATGAACTCCGCCCCCACGATGTCGAGCGCGCAGGTCTCCGAGGACAGCACCCAGCCGTCGCCGAGCCGGCCGAGCACCAGCGGGCGCACGCCGAGGGCGTCGCGCACGCCGATGAGCTTGGTCCGGGTCATCGCCACGATCGAGAACGCGCCCTCGACCCGGCGCAGCGCGTCCTTCATCCGCTCGGGGACGTTGCGCTGGAGCGAGCGCGCCATCAGGTGGATGATGCATTCGCTGTCCGAGGACGACTGGAAGATCGAGCCCCGGTCGATCAGCTCGCGCCGGAGCGCGTCGGCATTGGTGATGTTGCCGTTGTGCGCGATCGCCGCGCCGCCTGCCGAGAACTCGCCGAAGAAGGGCTGCACGTCGCGGATCTGCGTGGCGCCCTTCGATCCGGCGGTGGAATAGCGCACATGCCCGATGGCGAGCGCGCCCGGCAGCGTGTCCATCACCGACTGGCTGGTGAAGTTGTCGCGGACGTAGCCGAATCGCCGGGCGGAGTTGAAGCCGGACTCTGCCTCGTAGGAGACGATGCCGCCCGCCTCCTGACCCCGGTGCTGGAGCGCGTGGAGGCCGAGCGCCACGAAACTCGCCGCCTCCGAGACGCCGATCACGCCGAAGACGCCGCATTCCTCGCGGAGCTTGTCGTCATTCTCGTCCGCGGGCACGGCGTCGAAATCAAAGGGATGAGCGGGAGGAAACTCGCGCATGTCGGATGTGGTCCGGATCCATCAGGCAGCTACCCCTCACATAGTGCAGGGGGCGGCGGCTGTCACCGTTCTTTCACGAAAAGTCTGGTGCCCCGCCTCAGTTCCCGGCGGGGTCGGTGCCTTCGGGCGCGTCTTCGGCGGGCAGGTCCGCGGGCGAGGGGGTTCCGGCGACCGGGCCGCACTCGCTCATCAGGTCCTCGTAGCGGTCCACGAACCAGCGCGGCGCCTCGGCGGGAATTTCCTCGGCGACCCGGTCCGACAGGTTCGCGAAGACCTCCGCCGACCGGCTGTCGTCGACCATCGCCACCGGTTCGCCGATCATCACGCGGTCGTAGATGATGAGCGCCACGACGACGAGCAGAACGCCCCGGACCACGCCGAAGAGGAAGCCGAGGCCCTGGTCGACGCCGCCCACGGCGGACCGCTGGACCGCGCCCGAGAAGACCGGCGTGAAGATCGAGATCAGGATGAGCGCCAGGGCGAAGACGGCCGCGAAGCCCGCGATGATCGACAATTCGCAGCTGTCGCCCAGGAATTCCGAAAGAATCGGAACCTCGGCGATGAGCGGCGTCACCATGGGCGCGAAATAGTAGGCCGCGACCGCGGCGCCGATCCAGCCGAGGATCGACAGCGTCTCGCGCACGAAGCCGCGCGAATAGGCCAGCACCCCCGACAGGAGAATGATGAGCGCGACCGCGCCGTCGACTACAGTGAACCCTTCCATGCACTCCGCTCCCCGGCGCGCCTCAACCTGCGCCGAATATGTCGCCGACGAGCGCCGTGAGGTCCGGTATTCTCTGTACCGTCAGCCCCGCCTCTGGCGTCGCCTTCTTGTCCTGCGGCATGATGGCCCCGGCAAATCCCAGCTTCCGGGCTTCCTTCAACCGCTGTTCCGTCTGCCCGACCGGGCGCACCGCTCCTGATAGGCTGATTTCGCCGAAAACGACAGTATCCGTGGGCAGGGGACTGTCTTCGCGCGCCGAAAGTAGCGCGGCGGCCACAGCGAGATCGGCGGCCGGTTCGCTGATCCGGAGCCCGCCGGCCACGTTGAGATAGACGTCGAGACCCGCGAACGGGATGCCGCAGCGCGCCTCCAGAACCGCCAGGATCATGTTGAGCCGCCCGCCGTCCCAGCCCACCACCGACCGCCGCGCCTGTCCCGCGGGGGCCGGCGCCACCAGCGCCTGGATCTCGCAGAGCACGGGCCGCGTGCCCTCGATCCCCGCGAAAACGACCGATCCCGCCGACGGCGTCTCCCGTTCGCTGAGAAACAGCGCCGATGGGTTCGCGACCTCCGCCAGCCCCGCGCCGGTCATCTCGAAGACGCCGATCTCGTCGGCGGGGCCGAAGCGGTTCTTCACGCTACGCAGGATGCGAAACTGGTGCCCGCGCTCGCCCTCGAAATAGAGCACCGTGTCGACCATGTGCTCGACCACCCGAGGCCCCGCGATCTGGCCTTCCTTCGTGACATGGCCCACGAGCACCACCGACATCCCGCGCCGCTTGGCGAAGGTCGTCAACTCATGCGCCGCCGCGCGGACCTGCGCGACCGACCCGGGCGCGCTTTCCACGTTGTCGGCCCACATCGTCTGGATCGAATCGATCACCGCGAGGTCGGGCTTTTCCGTCTCGAGCGTCGTGAGGATGTCGCGCAGGTTCGTCTCCGCGGCCAGCAGCACCGGCGCCTCCGACAATCCCAGCCGCGCCGCGCGCATCCGCACCTGCGCCGAGGCTTCCTCGCCCGTGACATAGACGACCTTGAGCCCGGCCAGGGCGAAGCTCGCCGCCGCCTGCAGAAGCAGCGTCGATTTGCCGATGCCGGGATCGCCGCCCACGAGGATCGCCGAGGACGGCACCAGACCGCCGCCAAGCACCCGGTCGAATTCGTCCATCCGGCTCGCGACGCGGGGCGGGGCGGGTTCGCTCGCCGACAGCGTCGACAGCGCCACCGCCGCCCCCCGCGCCGCGCCGAGCGATTTCGAGGCCGGGCCCGCCACCAGAGGCTTTTCCTCGACGATGGTGTTCCAAGCGCCGCAGGCGTCGCAGCGGCCCGACCACTTGGTGTGGGCCGCGCCGCAGGCGGTGCAGGTGAGGGACGGGGCCTTGGCCATGCCGCCCTCTAGCGCGCCGCGCCGCCCGCCCGCAAGCGCCCTTCTGTCGGACGCGCCACGGCTCGCGGCATCGGGCGCCGTGTCCGCCCGTCAGGTCGAGGAGGGCGCGCCGCCCCGCGAGCGTCCCCGGCAGGACGCGAAGACCGGGCCATCGGCCGCGGCCGCGCCATAGCGGCGGGGTGCCGAGGTGAGCGCGCGGGCCGCCGCCCAGAGCGGCAGGCTTGCGCAGGCGAAGAGCGCCGCGCCGGCGTCGAACGGGCCGCCGAGCGTCACCATTCCGGCGACCGCTCCGCCGGCGACCGCGGCGTATCCGCAGGCGAGGCCATAGAGAAGCGTGTTCCGGCCCCGCGACAGGTAGAGCCGCCGTCCCGAGACGACGGCCACGGCGAAGGCGAAGCCGGCGAGGCCGAGCGATAACAGTGACGTCGTGAAGTCGATCATGCGGCGCCAGTCCAATCCCCGATTCCGGCTAAACCATTAACCTTAAGAGGGCGTTAAGGCCCCCAGATGAGGTTCGCGGCCCAGTGGAAGAAGACCGGCATTATGGGCAGCACGAGGATGAAGCTGACGACCGCGCCGATGCCCACCCATTTGTCGAGGCCCCGCTCCAGGGCATCGGGCGCGGAGCGGGCAAAGACCGCCAGCCCCACCGGCATCGCCCAGGAGATCGACCAGGCGAAGGCCTCGGCCGCCGAGCCCATCGCGACGGCCCGGGTGTAGCCCATGAAGGCCATCCCGAAGGTCAGGAGCGCCGCAATGGACCAGGTCTGCGCGCCGCCCCGGTTCACGATGGCCCGGATCAGCGCCACCGGCATGAAGCACGCGCTCGCCCAGAACAGGAACAGCCCCAGAAGCGCGATCGTATCCGCCAAGTCGTCCTCCTACCGCACGGTCTCGATCGGTCCTTCGGCGTTCCCGTTGATGAACTGCACGAGGTAAGGATCTGCCGCATCGTCCATTTCCGTGATCGGGCCGGCCCACCTGATCTTGCCGGCGTGGAGCATCGCGACCCGGTCCGCGATCGCCCGGACCGAGCTCATGTCATGGGTGATCGTCATCGCCGTGGCGCCCATCTCGACCACGATCTCGCGGATCAGGTCGTTGATCACGCGCGCCATGATCGGGTCCAGCCCCGTCGTCGGCTCGTCGAAGAAGATGATCTGGGGTTCGGCTGCGATCGCCCGCGCGAGGCCCACGCGCTTCTGCATGCCGCCTGAAAGTTCGGCGGGAAAGAGATCGGCCACCTCCGGCCCGAGCCCCACCCGCCGCAGCTTCTCGACCGCGATCTCCCGGGCCTCCCCGCGCGGACGCTTCAGCGACCCCCGCAGCAGCCGGAACGCCACGTTCTGCCAGACCGTGAGGCTGTCGAACAGCGCCGCGCCCTGAAACAGCATTCCGAAGCGGGCGAGGAAGGCGTCGCGCTCGGCCTGCTCCACGTCCTCGCCGTCGAGGAGGATGGTTCCCGTATCGGGATGAACGAGGCCGAGGATGCATTTGAGCAGAACAGATTTTCCCGTCCCCGAGCCGCCGATGATGACCATGCTCTCGCCGGTCTCGACCTTGAGGTCGATGCCCCGGAGCACCTCTTTCTCTCCGAACGCTTTTTCGAGGCCGCGAATGTCGATCATGCGGAGAAGAAGACCTCCGTCAGCACGTAGTTCGACGCCAGAATGAGGATGGAGGAGGACACCACCGCGTTCGTCGTGGCACGGCCCACGCCCTGCGCGCCGCGTCCCGAGTTCATCCCGTGATAACAACCCATCACCGCAACGATGAAGCCGAAGACGGCAGCCTTGACGAGCCCCGACAGCACATCCCAAGGCTCAAGAAAGTCAATGGTGTTTGTCATGTAGGCGGCGGCGTTGAAGTCGAGCCGCGAGATTCCCACAAAGAACCCGCCCATGATCCCGATGACGTCGCCGATGCCTACGAGCACCGGCAGCGTCAGCACCGCGGCCAGCACGCGGGGCACCGTGAGGTACTTCATCGGATGCGTCGACAGCGTGACCAGCGCGTCGATCTGCTCGGTTACCTTCATCGTCCCGATTTCGGCGGCGATCGACGCCGAGACCCGTCCGGCGACCATCAGCCCCCCCAGAACCGGCCCGAGTTCCCGCACCATCCCAATGGCGACGATCGACGGCACGACGGATTCGGCGTTGAACCGCGCGCCGCCCGCATAGATCTGCAGCGCCAGCGCGCCGCCGGTGAA
>CAZPOK010000115.1:0-9618 GCA_964587905.1 uncultured Rhodobacterales bacterium
CATTCGACGTTGTAGGTCGCGATCCTCATGCCGCCTTCCCGCTGATCTCCTCCCACGCGCGGTTGATCGCGACCAGACGTCGCTCGGCCAGCTTGACCGCCTCCTCGGGCACACCGCGCGCGATCATCCGGTCCGGGTGGCTTTCCCGGACAAGCTGGCGCCACGCGGCCCGCACGTCGTCGAGCGGCGTGCCGGGCTCGACGCCGAGAACCTCCCACGGATCCGGGCGGGCGTCGGGCACGAAGCGCGTCCTCAGAGCGCGAAACCGGCGCTCGTCGATCCCGAAGATCGCCGCGACTCGGGCGAGAAAGTCGTCCTCGGCCGGATGATAGGCGCCGTCGGCCACGGCGATGTGGAAGAGGCCCTCCATGAGGTCGCAGAGCACCGGGTCGCCCGATCCGAACATGCCCGCGATCCGGCGGGCGTAGTCCTCGAAGCCGCCCACGTCCTGCCGGGCGAGATTGAAGACACGGGCGGCGTTGGCTTCTTCCGACTCGGGGATGAAGAACACCTCTCGGAAGGCCGTCACCTCGTCCCGTGTCACCCGTCCGTCGGCCTTCGCCATCTTCGCACCGAGACCGATCACCGCGATCGTAAAGGCGACCGAGCGCTCGGGCGGGGCCCGCAGCTTCTCGAAGACAGACGACAGCCCCTCGCCCGTGGCGAGCGCGGAAAGCGCGTCGGCGATGCGGGTCCAGATAGACATGAGAAGAATCCTACGGCGGACGGCCTTGGATTCACAGGAGTTTCGCAGACGGCCCCTGGGTCGCTCATGCGACTGAAGCGCGCGACCGGGGTTGTTTACCGATTGGAAATAGTGATCGGAAAATCACGAAAATTGTTCAGCAGGGCCAAAATTCTGCCCAGTTCCTCCGCCCTAACTGAGCCCTGGCTTTGGGTAAAATCCGCTCTTGCAGCGGACTGAACGGGACGGAGCGACGATGCATCGAGAGGTTCGCTGGATCTTGTCCGGCAGCTTGATCTGGGCTCTTGCCGCCTGTCAACCGGAGGAGTCGGAGCTTTCCGGCTCGGACACCGAAAACGTCTCCACCGTCACCGAACAGGTGCCGACGTCGGATGGATCGCCCGGCAGCACCCCTGCATCGCCGGCGGTGGATGTCGCGGCCGATTTCCTCTCCGCCTTCTTCGTGCAGAGCTTCGAGGCCTACGAAGCCGAGGCGGAAAGGCTTCGCGAGACGGACCCGAGGTTCCTGATCCAGCGGAACCAGTGGCGGTTCTCGGAGACGTCGCCGCTGCTGGAGAGTTATCCTCTCGCGGCCGCGCGCTTCGAATACGCGCATGCCGCCGGTCTCACCGGAGCGGGACAGACCGTGTCGATGATCGACTCCGGATTCGCCAGCTCGCATGAGGCGTTCGCGCAAACGGACCTGTCCTTCCCGCTCGGGACGCCGCCGCTCGAGCGGCATGGCACCGCCGTCGCCTCCGTCATTGCCGGCCGGTCGGACGCGATGACCGGCGTCGCGCCCGGGGCCCGCCTGTCGATCTCGAGTTTCGGCGGGCAAGACGCGCTTGCCGATGCAACGCGCGAGGCGACCCGCATCCGCGCCGTCGCGCAGAACAATTCCTGGGGCTACGAAATCGCTCCGACGCGCTCGAATTTCGACCTCGTCTTCACGTCGCAACCGGGCTATCTCGACGCGCTTGTGGAGTATGCGCGAGACGGCGTCGTGGTCTTCGCTGCATCGAACGACAAGTCCCGGACCCGGTCTACCCTGATGGAGGCACTCCCGGTTCTCATGCCGGACCTCGAGGCGGGGTGGCTCTCGGTCGTGAACGCGGTGCCGGATTTCGACGAACGGCGCATCGTTTCGGCGGATCTGATCTCGTCGGGATGCCTCGAGACGGCGCGCTGGTGCCTCGCCGCCGACGGAACGTGGATGGTCGCGGGCACGCAGTCGACGACTCACTACCGGCTCACGACCGGAACCTCCTTCGCCGCACCGCAAGTGTCGGGGGCCCTCGCGCTGTTGGCCGAGGCGTTTCCCGACCTCACGCCGCACGAGCTCAGGTCGCGGCTTCTGGCCTCGGCGGACAACGGGTTCTTCGAGCACGACGCCGTTCTCGAAATCGCGCCGGGGTTCTTCCACGGATACAACGACGAATTCGGGCATGGCTTCCTCGACGTTCGGGCCGCGCTGCTGCCCATCGGACGGACGATTCTCCCGTCGGAGGGCGGTGACGACGCGGAAGCGGGTGAGCCGATCCTGATGGCCGGCGCGGCCGTCGGCGATGCGGTGACGCGCGCCCTGGAAGATCACGACGTTCTGGTGACGGATTCACTCGGGGGCGACTTCCGCATCGGCGCCGGTGCGCTGGTGGCCCGGGCGCTGCCGCAACCTCTGATGACCGACCGCCTCGCCTCGCTCGGTGGCGGCGCGTCGGATGAACCGGGGCGTCGCGCGGAGGCGGACGTCCTGAATGCGCTCACCGGTCAGCGCGTGCGTCTCTCCGCGCCGGACGGCGCGCTCGAGGTGAGCCTGGTGGCGCCGGCGTCCGGCGACGCGGCGGTGGGGCTGCGAAGGATCGGGGACACCGGCAGGGGACGGCTCGGCTTCGGCCTCAGCGTGTTCCGCAACGGGTCGGGCTCGGTCGGGCTGACCTCGCTCTCCGAGGACGGATCGGGCACCTGGGCCGCAACGCTCGACGTCGAGGCGACCGCGCGGCTTTCGGCGATGACGGACCTGTCGCTCTTCGGCCAGGTGGGTCTGATGGGAGCGCCGGACGGCAATGCCTATGCAGAGGTTTCGGCGGCCGAGTTCGCGAGCCTCGGGGTCGACCTGGGGCGGCGCGACGCGTTCCGCCGGGGCGACAGGGTCGGCCTTGGGCTAGCCCTGCCGACCGCCGTCACCTCGGGATCGGCGGCGATGCGCCTGCCCGTCACGCGGGAGAATGGCGCGGTCTCGTTCGCGCCGGTCACCGTCGACCTCGCACCGCAGGAGCGGGAAATGCGGCTTTCCCTGAACTACAGGGCTCCGCTGGGGAACGGCTGGACAGTCGTGGCGGAAGGTGTCCACGCGGTGAACCGCGGACATGTCGCCGGCGCGACCGACACCGGCGCCCTCTTCGGTCTCGAGGCCCGATTCTGAAGAGTCGGGTGGTCCGAGGCGCGGCGGCGCCCCATGTTCGGGGTATGGATGACGAGTTGAGCCGAGACAGGATGACACCGGCGGGCGCCTTCGCGTGGTCGTTCCTCTCGGACCGCGTGATGGGCGGCGTCTCGACCGGGGCCGCCGCCTTCGACGGCGAGGCGATCCGCCTCACCGGCGAGGTCAGCACGAAGAACCGCGGAGGCTTCGTTCAGGTCCGGGCAGGGATCGATGCACCCTGGCCTGAAGATGCCAAGGGGCTGATCCTGCGGCTCCGGGGCACGCGCCAGCGCTACTTCGTGCATCTGAGGACCGCGACGACCACGCGGCCGTGGCAGTTCCACCAGGCGGCGTTCCAGGCGACGGAGGACTGGCGAGACGTGCGGCTGCCGTTTGCGGAGTTCGTGCCGCAGGGCGGCGCACACCCCGCCTCCGTGCACCCCGAGAGGGTCCGCTCCATCGGCCTCGCCGCCTACGGGCGGGATCACGAGGCAGACGTGTCGCTTGCCGCGCTGGGTCTTTTCTGAGCGATCGTCGCTTCGAGTTCTCGCCGGAGATCAAGCGCTTTCGTCGCTTCGGCCAGGCGCACGTCCGCGTAGGTGAGCACCTGATCGGTCGCTACCGGCCGGACGACCGTAGCGCCTCCGGTGAGACCGAGGGGCAGCGCGCCCATGCCGACGGAGACCGACGCAGGCCGGAGCTGGCCCGCGACGGTGAAGCCTCCCTCCCCGTCCAGCACCTCGCCCGGCGCCAGATCGCGCTTGGCGACGGCGACGACGTCGGCACGGAACTCCTCCGCCGTGCCGGTCGCCTCGCCCCGGAGGCCGACGCTCGCGACGGAAATGCCAAGCTCGAGGCCGATCAGGTGCCAGCGCTTGTAGGCGGCGATGTAGCGCCCTGTATCGTCGGTGCGGACCTTGTATTCCTCGAAGCAGTTGCGCTGGTAGTCCGTGACGGCGCGGACGACGACCCAGACGCCCATGCGGATGTCGTAGGGGATCTCTTGGCCGTCGCTATCGAGGCTGTTCAGGACCTCCACCCGTCCGGCGCCCTCGAGAACGCCGCCATCGGAGACCGGGCGCATCAGGTGCGGCAGATCGTCGATGGAGCCGGAGGGATAGGCGATGCCGTGAGACGGCGCGTCGAGACCACACGCGTTCGCGATGGCCGCCGACTCGATCGCGGGCTTCGTGCCGTCGAGAAACGAGTTGAACATCTTCGGGTTGAGTCGGCCCCGCGCCGCCTGCTCGGCGGTCAATCCCCAGTGATCCCAAACGGTGTCGGGCGTGGAGAAGCGGTAGTCCGGCCGCCACTTGTGGCCGCGTCCGGCGGCGATGACCTCGAAGCCGCAGGTTCGCGCCCAGTCGACGAGTTCGCAGGTCATGGCTGGCTGGTCGCCGTAGGCCATGGAATAGACCACCCCGGCTTCGCGGGCGTGCCGGGCGAGCGCCGCGCCGCAGACGGCGTCGGCTTCGACCGTCGCGCTGATCGCATGCTTTCCGGCGGCGAAGGCCGCGAGGAGGTGCTCGACCGCGACGATGGGATCGCCCGTGCATTCGACGACGATCTCGACGGCGGGATGGGCGAGGAGCGCATTCACGTCCTCGCCCACATGGCTCGCGCCTGTCGCGAGCGCGTCGTCGAGCGTGACGGCGGCGTATCGTTCGGCGGGCCAGCCGGCAAGATCCAGGTTCGACTTCGCCCGGTCGGGCGCGAGATCGGCGATGCCGAGAACATGGATGCCGGGCAGGCGCAGCGCCTGCGCGAGAAACATGGTGCCGAACTTGCCGGCCCCGACAACGCCCACGCGGATCGGACGGCCCTCGGCCTCCCGTGCATTCAGCTGCCTGTAAAGGCTCATGATGTCCCCTTCTCGCCTCGGTCTTCCGTGTCGAACCAGATCGTGACCGGGCCGTCGTTGACGAGGCTCACGGCCATGTCGGCGCCGAAGCGGCCCGTGGCGACCGGGACGCCCGCCTGCTGCATGCGTCCGGCGAAGTATTCATAGAGCCGTTCGCCCTCCTGCGGCGCGGCGGCGGTCGAGAAGCCGGGCCGGTTGCCGCGCGAGGTGTCGGCCGCGAGGGTGAACTGGCTGACGACGAGCGCCGAGCCGCCGATATCGAGGACGGAGCGGTTCATGCGGCCCTCGTCGTCACGGAAGATGCGGAGTTTCGCGATCTTCGCGGCGAGACGGTCGGCCTCGGTCTCGGTATCGCCCTGCATGGCGCAGACCAGGATCAACAGCCCCGGTCCGATCTCTCCGACGGTCGCGCCGCCGATCTCGACGGAGGCCGCCGAGACGCGCTGGACGAGGGCGCGCATCAGATTTCCCTGGCCCAGGGCGGGTTGGCGCCGGCCCGGGACACGGTGATCGCGGCGGCGCGGATCGCGAGGGAGAGCGCCGCCTCGATTGCGCCAACGGTGAGGTGGGCGAGCGATCCCTTTGTGAAAAGGCCCGCGCGCTGCAGTTCGGCCATCACGCCAGCGTTGAACGTGTCGCCCGCGCCCACCGTATCGACGACGGCGACCTCTTCGGCGTGGAGCTTGACCTCGTGTTCGGCCGTGTAGGCGCGGGCGCCGCTCCCGCCCTCGGTGATGAAGACCAGCTTCGCGCCCAGCGCCAGCATCTCTCCCGCGCGGTCCGAGATGTGGCCCGGGCCAAGGAGCCAGTCCATGTCCTCGTCGGACACCTTCACGATGTCCGCGAGCGACAGCATCCGCCGCATGCGTGCCCTGTAGCTCTCCTCGTCGGCGATGAACGAGGTGCGAATGTTGGGGTCGATCATGCAAACGCGGCGCGGGGCCTCACGCGTCATCAGCGCCTCGTAGGACGTGCCGCTTGGCTCCGTCATCAGGCTGATGCCGCCGAAGAAGAGCCCTTGGACGTCGTCGGGCAGAGCGGGCAACGCGTCGGTGTCGAGCATCCGTCCCGCCGTGCCCTCGTCGTAAAATGCGTAGTCGGCCCTGCCGTCGACGAGGCGCACGAAGGCGAGGGTGGTGGGCCGGTGGCTCCGGACTGCGAGATGCGTATCGACGTTCGATTCCGCCAGCCGCTCGACCAGAATGTCTCCGAGGAAGTCGCTGGATAGTCCGCCGAAGTAGCCGGAGGTCGCGCCGAGCCGCCCGAGCGCGACGGCCGTGTTGAGGACAGCGCCGCCCGCGTGGGGAGCGAAGGCGTCCTCGCCCGCGGCCGTCTTCCGCGGCAGCATGTCTATGAGCGCTTCGCCCGCACAGAGGATCATCCACCCCCTCCTCTCGTTCCGCCGCACAAGCCCTAGCCCGCGCGGACCCGTCCCGCAACGGCGGAGATGGACGCGACCCGGTCCCGTCTCGGCCGGATGCCCGTGCATGACCATGGAGGCTCGCCTGATATGCCTGACCTCTGCTTTCGCCTGAGATCGAAGTCCTGGCAGAGGCCGGGGCCGCGAGCGCGGGGCGCTAGCCCTGGGACTGGGCCGCGACGAATCCGACGATCGCCGCGAGGATCAGCCCGAGGATGACCGCGACGGCGATCTTCCACACAGACCACGGCCGTTCGCCCTGCACCCGCCCGGTTCGACCGTTGACGACGAACCGATAAGGCTCGCCACGGTACTTGTACGCGGCCAGCCAGACCGGCAGCAGGATGTGCTTGAAGGTCACGTCCGCGACCCTCGTGTCGAGCTGGTGGATGCGCTGCTGGTCGCCGCCGATGTCGAACCGCACATCGCGCTCGATCATCCGGTCCATGAAGGCGCGGGCCTCCACGAAGCCGTCCCCGAGCTCGACCTGGTAGCCCTCGGCGCGGAAACCCGCGAGGTATTCCGGGTTGTAGGGCTCGAGCGATGACAGATCCCAGGGTTCGAGAGCGTCGGTGAAGCGCTTTGGAAGGGCGCGGGAAGCGAGGACCAGCACGTCGTCGAAGACCCGGGCGACGCGGCCAGACTTCGGGGACCAGCGCACCTTGGGAACCCGGATCTGCTGGCGCTTGCCATCGCGGACAACGGTCTGCGTCACGTAGTAGACGGTGCCCCGCTCACCCCGGTAGCTCGACGTCGTGTCGGCGTCGAAGGTCCAGTAGGGCACGTAGATGCCCTGCATCCGCCTGCCCTTCCGGGCGTATTCCTTGAGCCCGTTCGGCGCGAACCAGAGGCTTCCGAGCCAGTCCGTCATCGCCTTTCGCGCGTCGCTCTCGGTCAACGCGAAGGGAAGCAGACCCTTGGGCTTGATATGGCGGTGGACGCCGGTATCGGTCACGATCGGCGTTGCGCAATAGGGGCATTCCTTGGCGTGGATCTTTTCGTCGAACTCAATCTGGGCACCGCAGTTCGGACAGTTGAGGACGCGGGTTTCCTCGATCTCGGCCGCTGGCAGATCGGCCGAAAGCGTCGCCTCGAAATCGATTTCCCGGATCGCGCTCCAGGGGCTCGCCCCCTTTTCGATCGGCTCGGTGTTGCCGCAATGGTCGCAGAGGAGCGCGCCGGAGGCGGGATCGAACCTCAGGTCCGAGCCGCAGGCTTCGCAGGGGAAGCGGTGTTCCTTGACCGGTGCGGGAGCATCCATCTTTCTGGCTCTTCTGCGGAGATGCGGGCACTCTAGGCGGATCGGCGGCTGCGCGAAAGATCTTCGCGGCGCTTGCCAAGACGTGCCGGTTCGAGAGCAAATGCGCCGACCCCCAATCGTCCGAAGGAGACCCCTGATGCTCGTCCTCGACCACATCGCCGTCGCCGCCGAGTCGCTCGCCGAAGGAGCCGCGCACGTGGAGGCGGCGCTTGGAGTGCCGCTTTCCGATATCGGGGTGCACGAACTCATGGGCACCCACAACCGGCTTCTGTCGCTTGGGCCGGGGCTCTACCTCGAAGTCATCGCAATCGATCCCGACGCCCGGCAGCCGGCGCAGGCGCGGTGGTTCGATCTGGACAGTTTTTCGGGCCATCCCCGCATGACCAACTGGATCGTGCGCACCGGCGACCTGGAAGCGACCCTCGCGGGCGCGCCTCAGGGGATGGGCGCACCCATCTCGTTCGCGCGGGGCGACTACCTCTGGCAGATGGCGGTGCCGCCCGACGGGAAACTGCCCTTCGACGGCGCGGCGCCGGCGCTGATCGCGTGGGAGAGCGCCCTGCACCCGGCGGAGCGGCTGCCCGACCATGGCTGTCGGCTGGTCCGCCTGACGGTCGAGCACCCGGAGGCTGAGGCGCTGCTTACGGCCTATCCCGCGCTTGGCGCGATCGAATGCGTCAGGATCGAGACCGGTCCCGAGAAGCGGCTCTGGGCCGAGATCGAGACCCCGGCGGGCCGGAAACCGCTCGCATGATCCGCGCGGCGAACAGGCAAGACGCGGCGGCCGTCGCCGGGCTCTGGAACCACTTCATCCGAGAGACGCTCGTCACCTTCAACTCGGAGGAAAGAACATCCGGCGACGTGGCCGGGATCATCGCGGAGAAGGCGGAGACGGGTCGTTGCTTTCTCGTCGCCGAATCTCGCGGTGCGCTCGCCGGCTTCGCGACCTACGGGCAGTTCCGCAAGGGCGCGGGTTATGCCCGGACGATGGAACACACGGTCCTTCTCGACGCGGCCGCGCGCGGGCAGGGCATCGGCCGCGCCCTTATGACGGCGATCGAGGGGCACGCCCGCGCCGGCGGGGCGCACTCCATCCTGGCGATCGTCAGCAGCGGCAATCCCGAGGGCCGGGCGTTTCATCTCGCCCTCGGTTACGAAGAGGTCGCGACGTTGCGAGAGGTCGGCATCAAGTGGGGTCGGTGGCTCGACGTGCACCTGATGCAGAAGATGCTGTGAAAAAAAGAACGGCGCCCGAGGGCGCCGCTCCGTTTCGGATCGTGCGTGGATCAGGAGAACCACCAGCGCTCGATCGCCTTGTGGCCGTCGTTCTCCCAGTTGCCGGCGATGACATCGGGCGTCTGCAGCCCCTCGCCGGTGCCCATGATGTAGTTCGCGAACATCGGGACAATGGCGCCACCGTCCTCGTGGATCAGCGTCTGGCACTCGGCGTACATCTCGGCGCGCTTGGAGGAATCGAGTTCCGCGCGGGCCTCGACGACGATGGAATTGAAGCGATCGGCCGCCTCGGTATCCCGCCAGGCGGTGTCGTTCCACTCGGTGCCCTCGACATAGGCCGAGGCGAACATCCAGTCGCAGGTCGGACGGCCGCCCCAGTAGCAGGCGCACCAGCCCTTCTTGTTCCAGACGTTCGACCAGTAGCCGTCGGAGGGTTCGCGCACGACCTCGACGTCGATGCCCGCCGCGGCGGCGGAGGCCTGAAGAAGCTGCGCGGCATCGACCGCGCCGGCGAAGGCGGCGTCGGACGCCGAGAGCTGAATCGCCCCCGAGTGGCCGGACTTGTCGTAGTGGAACTTCGCCTGATCGGGATCGTAGTCGCGCTGCGCGATGCCTGCCGCGTGGTAAGGCACGATCGGCGAGATCGGGTGATCGTTGCCGACGGTGCCGTGGCCGAGAAGGATCTTGTCGACCATCTCCTGCTTGTTCACGGCGAGCTTCAGCGCCATGCGCA
>CAZPOK010000116.1:0-9513 GCA_964587905.1 uncultured Rhodobacterales bacterium
TACGAGATTCTCCGGAGTGACTGGAGTTCAGACGTGTGCTCTTCCGATCTCCCGTCCCAGACATCCGCGCCGCGCGTGCCGATGCCGGAATAGGTCTCGCCGGCCGCCTCGACGGTGACGGTTCCGGTGGCCGGGACGACGCAGGTCTCGTAGCCCGGGATGCGGTAGTCGAAAGTCTCGCCGGCGGTCAGCCGGACGATGTTGAAATAGACGAGCGGCACATGGGCGTCCTCGACGTCGACGATGGGCCGGTTCCGGTTCTCGTAGGGCGGGATATGCATCTGGTCGTCCTTTCAGGCCGCGCTCGTTGCGGAATGTTCCGCGAGAAACGCCTCGAGTTCGGCGCAGGTGGGCATCGCCGGAGCGCAGCCGACGCGGGCGACCACCATCGCGGCGGCCGCGGAGCCCCTGAGCACGGCGTCCCGGACGGGCAGCCCGTCGGACAGCCCGGTGACGAAGCCGCCCATGAAGCTGTCGCCTGCACCGGTGGGTTTCAGCGCATCGGTCCGGTAGATCCCGGTCCTGATCTCCGCCTGGGGCGTGATCGTGATCGCACCCTTCTCGCCCATCTTGTAGACGGCGATCTGCGCACCGTTCGCGACGAGGTCGCGCGCCTTGTCGAGCCCGCGGTCGTAGTCGCCGGCCATGAACCCGAACTCCACGTCATTGCCCACGATCACGTCGCACATCGCGCCCGCCCGGGAATAGACGTCCGCGGCGACCTCTTCCGAGGGCCAGGAATAGGGCCGATAGTCGATGTCGAAGATGAGAGGCAGACCCGCTTCGCGCGCCAGATCGAAGGCGCGGAAGGCTGCGCTGCGCGAGGGCTCGGCGGCGAAGACGGTGCCGGTGGTGATCAGCGCCGAGTGGGCGCCGTAGTCGACAGCCTCGACATCCTCAACCGACATCTCGAAGTCGGCAGCACCGTTGCGGTAGATGACCGACTGGTGATCCTCGATCGTGGTTTCGACGACGGCGAGCGAGTTGCGCGCCTCCCCGCCGACGGCACGGACATGGGAGCGCCCCACGCCGTACCTGTCAAGCTCGTTCAGAGCGAAGCGCCCGATCGCGTCGTCCGAGACGCAGGTCACGAGGTCGGCCTGCCCGCCGAATTTGACGATGGCGACCCCGATGTTCGCCGACGACCCGCCGAGGCAGGAGAAGAACTGCGTCGCGTGCTCGGTCTTCGTGCCGGGAGGATCGGGATAGAAATCCATCCCCGCCCGGCCGACGATCACGAAGTTGCGGCCGGCAAGTCGTGACAGGTCCGGCATCAGACGCCCTGCCTCTGCTTCGCGCGCTCGGCCTCGAGTTCTGCATGCTTCTCCCGGACGCTTTCACTGTGGGAAACCTGCGGCGTGCCGACCTCCCACCAGGTGTGGCCCTCGGAGGTCCAGCCTTCGTAGGGGTCCACCTGCATGACGATGACGGAGGTCTTGTCAGCCGCTTTGGCCCGGTTGAACGCCTCCCCGAGTTCGGCGGGGTTCGCGACCGTCACGGCATCCGCGCCCATCGACCGCGCGTGATCCTCGAAGTTGACCGCGAAGGGGGCGGGCACGGTGGGGCAGTCCTTGATCAGGTTGTTGAAGCTTTCGTTTCCGGTGTTGTTCTGGAGCTTGTTGATGACGGCGAAACCGCCGTTGTCGAGCACGAGGATGATGAGCTTCTTCTTCGTCAAGACAGATGAATAGATGTCGGAGTTCATCATCAGGTAGCTGCCGTCACCCACGAAGACGATCGTGTCACGATCGGGCTCCACCTCGGCCTGGGCGATCCGCGCGCCCCAGCCGCCGGCGATCTCGTAGCCCATGCAGGAGAAGCCGAACTCGACGTCGACCGTGCCGATGTCGAGCGTGCGCCAGTTGGCGGTCACCTCGGCCGGAAGCCCGCCTGCGGCCGTCACGATCCGGTCGCGCGGATCGCAGTGCTCGTTCACCACGCCGATCGCCTGTGCGTAGGAATTGGGGCGGTTTCCATGGGCGACGTTGCCGGCCACGTAGGCGTCCCACTTGCGGCGTTCGGCCTGCGCGGCGGTGGTCCACGCTTCGGGCGCGCGATACCCGGACATCGCCGTCTTGAGCGCGCCAAGTGCCAGTTTCGCGTCGCCGACGACTGGCAGCGAAAGGTGCTTGATCGCGTCATGCCGGCCCGCGTTCACGCCGATGAAACGGGCGTCCTTCGCAAAGGCGGTCCAGGAGCCGGTGGTGAAGTCCTGGAGACGCGTGCCCACGGCGAGCACCACATCGGCCCGCTCGCCGATCGCGTTGGCGCTGTCCGACCCGGTGACCCCGATGGGGCCGATGTTCAGCGGATGCGCGGCGAGCATGTTGGCGCGCCCCGCGATGGTTTCGACCACCGGGATGCCGTGCGCCTCGGCGAAGGCGGTCAGCTCGGCGACGGCGCCGGAATACTGCACACCGCCGCCCGCGACGATCATCGGCCGTTCGGCGGACCGCAGAAGCCCCGCCGCTTCGGCGATTTCCTCCGCGTCGGGCGACTGGCGTCGGATCCGGTGTACGCGCCGCGCGAACACCTCCTCCGGGTAGTCCCAGGCCCAGCCCTGAACGTCCTGCGGCAGGCCGAGGAAGGCCGGCCCGCAATCGGCGGGATCGAGCATCGTGGCGAGCGCGGCCGGCAGCGACTGGATCACCTGGGCGGGATGCGTGATGCGGTCCCAGTAGCGCGTCACCGCCTTGAATGCATCGTTCAGGCCGAGCGTCGGATTCCCGAAGTGCTCGAGTTGCTGGAGCACCGGGTCCGGCAGGCGGGTGAGGAACGTGTCCCCGCAAAGGAGCAGCATCGGCAGCCGGTTCGCATGACCAAGCGCCGCCGCCGTCAGGAGGTTCGCCGTGCCCGGACCCGCGCTCGCCGTGCAGAACATGAAGCGCCGGCGCAGGTTATACTTGGCATACCCCGCGGCGGCGTGGCCCATGCTCTGCTCGTTCTGTCCGCGGTAGAGCGGCAGCGCATCGCGCACGGGGTAGAGTGCCTCTCCGAGGCAGGGAACGTTGCCGTGACCGAAGATCCCGAAGCCGCCGCCGCAGATGCGCGTTTCAACGCCGTCGATCTCGATGAACTGGTTCATCAGGTAGCGCACGATGGCCTGCGCCGTCGTCAGCCTGATCGTCGTCCCGGATCCGCTCATGTCACCTCCCTGCGCATCGGCTGGCCCTGTTCTGCCGTGGATTGGCGGTTGCGAAGCGTACCTTGCAAGGATACGACTTTTGCAACCGGTTGCAACCGGATGATGCACGGGAGGACGGGTCTTGACCGAGATCGGGATCGGACTGATCGGTGGCGGCTACATGGGCAAGGCCCATGCTGTCGCGATGGCGTCGGTTGGCGCCGTCTTCGACACGGCGCTGCGCCCGCGGCTCGAAGTGATCGCGGCGTCGAGCCCTGAGTCGGCCGAGCGGTACAGGACGGCCTTCGGGTTCTCCCGCGCCGCGGCCGATTGGCAGGATCTGGTCGACGATCCCTCGGTCGAGGCCGTCGTGATCGCCTCCCCGCAGACGACCCACCGCGCCATCGCGGAGGCGGCCTTCGCGGCGGGCAAGCCCGTCTTCTGCGAAAAGCCGCTCGGGGCGTCGCTCGCCGATGCCGAGGCGATCGTCGCTGAGGCCGAGGCCTCGGGTCTCGTGAACATGATCGGGTTCAATTACGTCCGAACACCTGCCACGCAGTTCGCACGACATCTCCTGGCCGAGGGCGCCATCGGCGCGGTGACGTGGTTTCGGGGAGAGCATACCGAGGATTTCCTCGCGGACCCCGTTACCCCCGCCAACTGGCGCACGTCCGGCCGGGCCAACGGCACGATGGGCGACCTCGCGCCCCACATGATCAACTGCGCGATGGCGCTGATCGGGCCGGTTGCATCGCTTTCGGCCCAGATCGAGACCGTCCATCCGACCCGTCCCGGCCCGGACGGTTCCACTGCCGTCGACAACGACGATCAGGCGCAGATGATGGTGCGCTTCGCGTCAGGGCCGATGGGGCATCTCTACTTCAGCCGTGCCGCCACGGGCCGCAAGATGGGTTACGCCTACGAGATCCACGGCACCAAGGGCGCGATCCGCTTCGACCAGGAGGATCAGAACGCGATCTGGCTCTATCGGGCGGAAGGACCGGAGGCCACGCGCGGCTTCACGAAAATCCTGACCGGCCCCGCGCACCCCGACTACCTGCCGTTCTGCCAGGGCCCGGGGCACGGCACGGGGTACCAGGACCAGATCATCATCGAGGCGCGCGACTTCCTGCAGGCCATCGCGACAGGCAAACCGGTCTGGCCCACCTTCCGCGACGGGCTCGCCGTCGCGCGCGTCATAGACACCGCCTTCAAGTCGGCCGAAAGCAGCCGCTGGCACACCGTACCGCAAGACTGAAAGGGTCTCCGGCCATGACGATCCGCATCGGCAATGCTCCCTGTTCCTGGGGCGTCGAGTTTCCGAACGATCCCCGCAATCCGCCGTGGCGCCAGGTGCTGAAGGACTGCGCAGAGGCCGGCTACACCGGCATCGAACTCGGTCCCGTCGGCTACATGCCCGAGGACCCCGCCATCCTGTCCGAGGCGCTGTCCGAGCACGGGCTCGCGCTCATCGGTGGCGTCGTCTTCCGGGCGTTCCACGATCCCGACCAGTGGGAGGACGTGCTGGACGGCGCGGTGCGCACGTGCAAGGCGCTGACCGCCCACGGGGCAAGGCATCTGGTTCTCATCGATTCGATCTCGCCCCGGCGCGCGCCGACGGCGGGCCGGGCGGAGGCGGCCGAACGGATGGGGGCCGACGAGTGGGCCGCATTCCGCGACCGCATCGCCCGTGTCGCGCGAATGGGGGCGGAGGACTACGGCCTGACAGTCGGCATCCACGCCCATGCCGCCGGCTTTATGGACTTCGAGCCGGAGCTCGAGCGGCTGCTCGACGAAGTGGACGAGGACATTCTCAAAATCTGCTTCGATACCGGGCACCACTCCTATGCGGGCTTCGATCCCGCGGCTTTCATGGAGCGGCATATGGATCGCATTTCCTACTTGCACTTCAAGGATATAGACCCCGAGGTGAAGGCCGACGCCATTGCGAAAGGAACCGGGTTCTACGACGCCTGCGGTCAGGGCATCTTCTGCAATCTGGGGCAGGGCGACGTGGACTTTCCGGCGGTGCGGCGCATCCTGCTCGACGCAGGATTCGAGGGCTGGTGCACGGTGGAGCAGGACTGCGACCCGACGCTCGACGTGAGCCCTGTGGACGACGCGCGGGCCAACCGAGAGTATCTCGACTCCATCGGTTTCAACTGAGGACCTGGCGATGGCGAAATTGAACTGGGGCCTCATCGGGGGCGGAGAAGGCAGCCAGATCGGGCCGGCGCACCGGCTTGGCGCAGGCCTCGACGGAGCGTTCGATTTCGTGGCGGGCGCGCTAGATCACCGGCCCGATGCGGGGCGCGACTACGGTCGCAGGCTGGGTCTCGACGCCGACCGGTCCTACGGCCACTGGCGGGAGATGCTCGAAGGTGAGACGGCACGGGCCGACCGGGTCGACCTCGTGACCGTCGCGACGCCCAACTCCACGCATTTCGAGATCACGAAGGCCTTCCTCGAGGCGGGTTTCCACGTGCTTTGCGAGAAACCGATGACGATGACCGTGGAGGAGGGTGAGGAGATCGTGAGGCTCTCGAATGCGACGGGAAGTATCTGCGCGGTGAACTACGGCTACTCTGGCTATTCGCTGGTCCGGCAGATGCGGGCGATGGTGGCGCGGGGCGATCTCGGGAAGATCCGGATGGTGGTGGCGGAGTTCGCGCACGGGCATCATGCCGACGCGGCGGACGCCGACAATCCGCGCGTCCGGTGGCGCTACGACCCGGCGCAGGCCGGCGTTTCGGCGCAGTTCGCGGACTGTGGGATCCACGCGCTGCACATGGCATCGTTCGTCTTGAATCAACAGGTTGAGCGGCTGTCTTCGGATATCGTCTCCTGTATCACGAGCAGGGTTCTGGAGGATGATGCGCAAGTCAACCTGCGGTTCGACGGCGGGGCCGCGGGCCGGCTCTGGACGTCATCCATCGCGGTGGGACGGCAGCACGGCCTGTCCCTGCAGGTCTTTGGCGAGACGGGTGGATTGCGCTGGGCGCAGGAGCAGCCGAACCAGCTTTTCTGGATGCCGCTGGGACAGCGGCTTCAGGTGATCGAGCGGGGCGAGGCGGGGCTGAGCCCGGAGGCAGACCGGACGAGCCGCGTCACGATCGGTCATGCCGAGGGGATGCCGCTCGCCTTCGCCAACATTTACAAGGATCTGGCGGAAGCCATTCACGCAAAGAACGAAGGACGGGCGCCCGATCCGGCGGCCGATCTCTATCCCCGGGCCGAGGACGGGCTGCGGTCCATGGCGGCGGTCTTCGCGGTCGCCGAAAGCGGCAGGGCCGAGGGCCGGTGGGTCGACGCGCGGCCGCCGATGTTTCGCTGAGGCCGGGCTCGGAGCCGACGCGGCGCGGTCACACCGCAACTGTGCGCAAGGAGACCGGCCGCAGGGTGCCCCGCTCGATGACCCGGCAGAGGAAGAGCCGCGTTTCCGGATTGCGCTCGGGTCGTTCGATCGTTCCGACGACGAGGTCGATCGACGCCTCGATGATATCGGCAACGGGCTGACGGATCGTGGTCAGGTCGATGTTCTGCCACCCCGCCATTTCCATGTCGTTGAGGCCGATGAGACCGACATCCTCGGGGACGGAAAGGCCGACCTCCTCGATCGCGCTGAGCGCGCCGATGGACAGGATGTCGTCACCGCAGAAATAGGCTTCCGCCGGGGCCTCCATCAGCTGCCGGGTCATTTCGACCCGCCCGGCGTCGAAGGAATACGCAGTGGCGTAGCTCACGCTCAACTCGATGTCCGGGTGCGCGCGCAGAGCGCTGACGAAGCCGAGCGCGCGGTCCTGGGTCGAGGTTGCGGTTTCCGGTCCGCCGAGGAAGGCCACGCGACGGTATCCGCGTTCCAACAGGGCTCCGGCCGCCATGCGTCCGCAGGCGACGTTGTCGATGCCCACGACATGGACATTGGGCGAGGTCGAATAGCGTCCGAAGGAATGAACGACCGGCATTCCGGCCTCCTTGAACGCCTCGGCGAAACTCGGGGGCAGCGTGGAAGAGGCGACGATCACACCGTCGACGGAATACTGGCGCAGCATCCGGACCGAATTCGCGGGATCGGTTTCGTCGCTGAGATTGACGAGGAGGGGCCGCAGCCCGCGCTCCTGCAATCCGCGCGTGAACAGGTCGAAGACCTCAAGGAAGATCGGATTGTGGAAGTTGTTCGAGATCAGGCCGATCAGCTTGGTGCGCCCGGTTGTGAGGCTCGAGGCGAGCGCGTTCGGGCTGTAGCCGAGATGGGCGGCGGCGCGTTCGACCTTGGCGCGGGTCTTGAGCGACACCGACGCGCCGTCGGTGAAGGTCCGTGAAACGGCCGATCGGGACACGCCCGCCAGTTCGGCGACATCTTTCAAGGTCACAGGCATGAGGGAACATAAGCCTCAAGGACGGAAACAGGCAAGGCGCTTTGCAACCGGTTGCAAAGCACATCAAGGTGTGCTTGTCTGAAGTCAGGAGAGGCGGGCTTACCGCCCCGCATTCCGGACGTGACCCCAGGGAGGAACTAATGAAGTCACTTTTCACACCCATTGCAGTCGCTGCGTCGGTGTTCACGACGCCGCTCGCGGCGCAGGCGCAGGAGCAGCTCAACTACGTTCTCGTGAGCCACGCGCCAGACAGCGACAGCTGGTGGAACACGATCAAGAACGGCATCGCGCTTGCGGGCGAACAGATGGACGTGACAGTCGAGTACCGCAATCCGCCGACGGGCGATCTCGCCGACATGGCGCGGATCATCGAACAGGCGACGGCCAGCGGTCCCAACGGCATCATCACGACGCTCGCCGACTTCGACGTGTTGTCGGGCCCGATCAGGGACGCCGTCGCGAGCGGCGTGGATGTCATCATCATCAACTCCGGTACGCCCGAGCAGGCGCGCGAACTGGGCGCGTTGATGTACGTGGGCCAGCCCGAATACGATGCGGGCTACGCTGCGGGGCAGCGCGCGGCCGGCGACGGCGTCGAGAGCTTCCTGTGCGTGAACCACTTCATCGCGCAGCCTGCCTCGACCGAACGCTGCACCGGCTTTGCCGACGGGCTGGGCGTCGACCTCGGCAACCAGATGATCGACAGCGGTCAGGATCCGGCGGAGATCAAGAACCGCGTCATGGCCTATCTGAACGCCAATCCCGCCACCGACGCGGTGCTGACGCTCGGTCCAACCCCGGCCGACCCGACGATGCTCGCGCTCGAGGAGATGGGTCTGGCCGGCGACATCTATTTCGGCACGTTCGACCTCGGCGGTAACATCGTCGAGGGCATCAAGTCCGGTGTCATCGAGTGGGGCATAGACCAGCAGCCCTACCTGCAGGCCTATCTCCCGGTCATCGTGATGGCAAATTACCACCGTTACGGCGTTCTGCCTGGCAACAACATCAACTCGGGCCCCGGCTTCGTCACGAAGGACGGCCTCGAGAAGGTGGAAGAATTCGCCGGCGAGTACCGGTAACGTACATCGCGGGCGGCTCCAACGGGTCGCCCGCTTTCGTTCCAGATGCATTCCAAAGCCAGGGGGTGAGCGATGTCGGAGACAGCGCAACCGGCACCTGCAAGCGACGAACGGGTCAAGGATCTCGGCTGGCGGAAGCTTCTCATCCGGCCCGAGCTCGGCGGAATCGTCGGAACGATTGCAGTCTTTGCCTTCTTCCTACTCTTCGCCTTCGACAGCGGCATGTTCAGCGCGCAGGGCGTGCTCAACTGGTCCGTCGTCTCGGCGCAGTTCATGATCATCGCGGTCGGCGCCTGTCTGCTGATGATCGCCGGCGAGTTCGATCTCTCGGTCGGGTCCATGATCGGCTTCTCGGGGATGATGATCGCCATCTTCACGGTCACGCTCGGCTGGCCGGTGTGGATAGCGATCCTCGTCACCTTCGGGATGGCGGTCGCGATCGGGGCCCTGAACGGCCTGATCGTGATCCGGACCGGCCTGCCGAGCTTCATAGTGACGCTCGCATTCCTGTTCATCCTGCGCGGTTTCGCGATCTATCTGCCGCAGACGATCGAACGCAAGACGATCATCGGCGGCGTCTCGGATGCGGCGCAGGGCGATTGGCTGGCGCCTCTCTTCGGCGGCAAGATCCTCGAAGGCGTTTTCACGTGGATGGGCGACAACGGTCTGATCTCGGTCTTCGAGCGGGGCACACGGGCAGGGCAGCCCGTGATCGACGGCATCCCGATGCTGATCGTCTGGGCGCTTGTCCTGGCTGCCTTCGGGCATGTCCTGTTGACCCGCACGCGGTTTGGAAACTGGATCTTCGCGGCAGGCGGCGATGCGCAGGCGGCGCGCTACGTGGGCGTGCCGGTGAACCGCGTGAAGATCCTGATGTTCATGTTCACCGCCTTCTGCGCGACGGTCTTCGCGACCTGCCAGGTGATGG
>CAZPOK010000117.1:0-9462 GCA_964587905.1 uncultured Rhodobacterales bacterium
TCTGGGACTACAAGAACTCCCCCTTCCTCGCCGATCACAATCCGCTCGTCCGCGAAGTCCGCTCGGGCGCATCGATGTTCTACTTCTCCACCGGAGACCGGACCGTTGAGGCCGCCCGGGCCTTCGCGGCGCAGGTCACGGACGTCATGGCGCTCCATGCGCCCGGCGAGCGCCGCCTCGCCGTCGACAAGATCCAGATCCACGGCCTGCGCGCGCTGGAGGACGCGGGCTTCGAGGTCATGGACGGCGAGGAAGTCACCGAGCGCGCCCGCGCGATCAAGTGCGCCGACGAGATCCGCGCCATGCGCTGCGCCATCTTCGCCTGCGAAGCGGCCATGCACGAGATGGAGGCCGCCTGCCGCCCCGGCCTGTCAGAGGACGAGGTCTGGGCCGAACTGCACGCCGGCAACATCCGCCGCGGCGGCGAATGGATCGAGACCCGCCTCCTCGCCTCCGGCCCCCGCACGAACCCGTGGTTCCAGGAATGCGGCCCCCGGATCGTCCAGGAGAACGAGATCGTCGCCTTCGACACCGACCTGATCGGCCCCTACGGCATCTGCGTCGACATCTCGCGGACCTGGTGGATCGGCGAGGGCCAGCCCACCAACGCCATGGTCCACGCGATGCGCCACGCGCACGAGCACATCATGACCAACATGGAACTGCTGAAGCCCGGTGTCGCGCTCGGCGACCTCGTCCACGGCGGGCACCAGCTCGACGCGCAATTCTGGAAGCAGAAGTATTCCTGCAAGTTTCACGGCGTGGGCCTCTGCGACGAGTGGCCCCATGTCGACTACCCGGACCACCACACGGCCGGCGCCTTCGACGCGGTGCTCGAACCGGGCATGGTGCTCTGCGCCGAGGCCCTGGTCTCGCCCGAGGACGGCTGTTTCTCGATCAAGCTCGAGGATCAGGTGCTCGTCACCGAAACCGGCTACGAGAACCTCACGCATTATCCCTTCGACGCGCGGTTGATGGGAACGGCCTGATTTCGTAACGCTTTTCACGCCCGGGTGACATTCCGACACAAGGCTTGCGGAGGTCGCGACGCCCGCCCACTCTCTGCCCCGGACCACGAGGGAGAGAGACATGCCCACCGAACGCGTCACCTTCACCGGACACGGCGGCCACGAGCTTGCCGCGCGGCTCGACCTGCCGGAGGGGCCGCACCTCGGCACCGCGCTCTTCGCCCACTGCTTCACCTGCTCCAAGGACATCCCCGCCGCGCGCCGGATCGCCGCGCGACTCGCGATGATGGGGATCGCGGTCCTGCGGTTCGACTTCACCGGCCTCGGCCATTCGAAGGGCGAATTCGCCAACACCACCTTCACCTCGAACGTGGGCGACCTCGTCGCGGCGGCGGAGTATCTCGCGTCGCGGGACATGGCGCCCGGGCTCCTCGTCGGCCATTCGCTCGGCGGGGCCGCCGTGCTGAAGGCCGCCGGAGACATCGCGTCGGCGAAGGCGGTCGTCACCATGGGGGCGCCGTTCGACCCCGATCACGTCACCCACAACTTCGCCGACGCGCTTTCCGACATCGAGGAAAAGGGCACCGCCGAAGTGAACCTCGGCGGCAGGCCCGTCACGATCGGCCGCGACTTCGTCGAGGACGTGAAGGCCGAGAAGCTGGTGCAGGCGATCGGCGGCCTGGGGCGCGCCCTCCTCGTCCTGCACGCGCCCCGCGACCGGATCGTCGGCATCGACAACGCCGCGAACATCTTCATGGCGGCGAAGCACCCCAAGTCCTTCGTGACGCTCGACGACGCCGACCATCTCGTGACCGATCCCTCGGACGCCGAGTACGCGGCCGAGGTCATCGCCGCGTGGTCCGGCCGCTACCTCGACCTCAGACGCCCCGCGCCGCCGCCCGGCGCGCCCGAAGGCGTGGTGCGCGTCTCCGAGGCCGATCGCGACGGCTTTCTTCAGGACATCAACTCCGGACCCGCGCACCACACGCTCGCCGACGAACCCGCGTCGTTCGGCGGCACCGACCGCGGCATGTCGCCCTACGGCTTCCTCGCCGCGGGCCTCGGCGCCTGCACCTCGATGACGATCCGCATGTACGCGCGCCGGAAGAAATGGCCGCTGACGCATGTCAGCGTCGACGTGACCCACGACAAGGTCCACGCCGAGGACGCCGCGAAGGTCGACTCTCATAAAGTGGACCAGTTCCGCAGGGTGGTGCACCTCGACGGCGATCTCGACGCCGACCAGCGCCAGCGCCTGCTCGAGATCGCGGACAAGTGCCCGGTGCATCGCACTCTCGGCCACAGGTCCGACATCGTGACCGAGCTCGCCGGCTGACGGCGGAAACGAAAAGAGGCGCAGCCATCGGCCGCGCCTCTCCCTTGATTCGAAATCGCGCTCCCCTCAGGCGCGTGCGGTCCCCACGGCCTTCCAGAGAGCCGGCACCAGAAGCGCCGCCAGCGCGAGCTTCAGCGCATCGCCCAGAAGGAAGTTCGTCATGCCCCATTGCACGACCCAGGCCGCGCCGTTCTCGGCGAGGAAGAGGTAGGCCATCCACGGCATCCCGAAGGCGTAGATGATCGCGTTGCCGATCAGAAGCGCACCCGCCATCCGCAGCACCGACCGGTCCCAGCCCCGCGAGGCGAGCCAGCCCATCACGCCCGCCGCAACGGCAAAGCCCACGAGATAGCCGCCCGTCGGCCCCATCATGTAGGCAAGACCCGCGCCCTCGCCCGTGAACACCGAAACGCCCGCCGCGCCGAGCGCGAGATAGGCCAGGAGCGTCACGAGGCCAAGCCGTGTGCCGTAGGCCGCGCCGATCGTGAGGACCGCGAAGGTCTGCATCGTGATCGGCACCGGCCACATCGGCACCCGGATGTTGGCGGCGAGCGTCAGCGCCGCGACGCCGAGGGTCACGAGAACGGCCTGCTTGACACGAAGTCTCGCGCCTTCGGACGGCCCGAAGACCTCGCTCAGCACGGGACGTGCGGTGGTGGTGGACATCTGGAGCCTCTCCCCGATTGAATTCGTCTCGACGCTGTTATGGCAGCCCGCCCCGCACTCGGCAAGCGTGGCTCAGTCGCCCGCCCGGCCGTAATCGGTCGTCATGTGGTAGCCCTTGCGGGGCCCCTCCACCCGCCAGACCGACCGCCAGACGGGAAACCCCGCGAAGTCGTATGTCACGTGATACCTGTCCGGGGGGCAGAGATGCGTGGTCTCCGGCCGCACGACGCCGAGCGGGACGGTGTGGAACGGACGCCCGTCCTCGAACAGGCATTCGAGCCGCCAGCCGTCCTGCACCCAGAGATAGCGCCGCGCGGCCCGCACCGGCCCGGGCAGCCCGTGCCCCGACAACTCCCCCGCCTCGTCCTGGACAAGCCGGGGACCGGAGCGCCGGAACACCGCCACGCCTTCGAGCGCGTTCTCGGTCCCGTCGGCGTGGAGGATCCGGCGCGACAGCCTCCAGCGCCCTTCCAGCGCGGCAAGAGAGGTCAGTCCGCCGCCGGCCATGTCCGCCCCTTCTTGTTCCCGCGCGCCGGGCAGACTAAACGCGGGGCGCGCGCGCAGACAAGAGGCCCGGATATGATCCCCCGCTACTCCCGACCCGGCATGGTGGCCATCTGGTCGCCCGAGACCAAGTTCCGCATCTGGTTCGAGATCGAGGCCCATGCCTGCGACGCGATGGCCGAGCTCGGCGTCATCCCGAAGGAGAACGCGCGAGCCGTCTGGAAGGCGAAGGACGTGGAGTTCGACGTCGCCCGCATCGACGAGATCGAGGCGGTGACGAAGCACGACGTGATCGCCTTCCTCACCCATCTGTCGGAAATCGTCGGCGCCGACGCGGCCCGCTTCGTCCATCAGGGCATGACCTCGTCCGACGTGCTCGACACCACGCTGAACGTCCAGCTCGCCCGCGCCGCCGACATCCTGCTCGCCGACATGGACGCGCTTCTGGAAGCCCTCAGGCGCCGCGCCTTCGAGCACAAGATGACCGTCCGCATCGGACGTTCGCACGGCATCCACGCCGAACCCACGACCATGGGCCTCACCTTCGCGCGCTTTTTCGCCGAGATGGACCGCAACCGCGCCCGCCTCGCCCGCGCCCGCGAAGAGATCGCGACGGGCGCGATCTCCGGCGCCGTCGGCACCTTCGCCAACATCGACCCGCGCGTGGAGGAACACGTCTGCGCGAAGATGGGACTCGCGCCCGAACCCATTTCCACCCAGGTGATCCCGCGCGACCGCCACGCGATGTTCTTCGCCACCCTCGGCGTCATCGCCTCGTCGATCGAGAACATCGCGACCGAGATCCGCCACATGCAGCGCACCGAGGTTCTCGAGGCAGAGGAATTCTTCTCACCCGGCCAGAAGGGCTCCTCCGCCATGCCGCACAAGCGCAACCCGGTGCTGACCGAGAACCTCACCGGCCTCGCCCGCCTCGTGCGCGGGATGGTGATGCCCGCGCTCGAGAACGTGGCGCTCTGGCACGAACGCGACATCTCGCACTCCTCGGTCGAACGCATGATCGGCCCCGACGCGACCGTGACGCTGGACTTCGCGCTCGCCCGGCTGACCGGCGTCGTCGACAAGCTGGTGGTCTATCCCGACCGGATGCAGGCCAACATGGACAAGTTCCGCGGCCTCGTGCACTCCCAGCGGATGCTTCTCGCGCTCACCCAGAAAGGCGTCAGCCGCGAGGACGCCTACCGCCTCGTCCAGCGCAACGCGATGCGGGTCTGGGAAGACGGTGCGGATTTCCAGCAGGAGCTCATGGCCGACGCGGAGGTCCGCGCCGCGCTTTCCGAGGACGAAATCGCTGAAAAATTCGACATCGGCTACCATACGAAGCACGTGGACACGATTTTCTCCCGGGTTTTCGAGAATACCTGAGCAAATCTTTTTGCCGTGGCGTCACCCCGTGCTAATCTCGCACGTGTAGTCGAACAGGAGATGACCATGAAGCTGAAGACCCTTCTGGCCGCTCTGGCCCTCACCGTGACGCCCGCCATCGCGATGGCGGAATGCTCATGGGGCAAGCAGGAGCAGATGACGATGTCCTGCACCGAAGGCACCCAGTGGGATGCCGACGCGCAGACCTGCGTGCCGACCACGACGAGTTAAGCCACCTTCCCTCTTCAAAGGTGACGGGGCGGCCTTCGGGCCGCCCTTGTCGTTTCCGGCTCCGCCCTATCTACCGCCCTGTCGGAAGAAGAGGATTCTCATGCGCCTTCCCTTCGTCGCCCTCGCGCTCGTGTTTCCGGTGGCAGCGCTCGCCGTCGACAGCGATGCCCCGCCCGAACCGACCCCGACCACGACAACCTGCACCGGCGGACAGGTCTGGGACCATGACGACGGCGAATGCGTCGATGTCGAGGGCAGCAGCCTCGGTGACGATGCGCTCTACGAGGCCGCCCGCGAATTCGCCTATGCCGGCCAGTACGAGAACGCGCTCACCGCGCTCCGGGCGATGGAGAATCAGCGCACGGACCGGGTGCTGACCTATATGGGCTTCACGCTGAGGAAATCCGGCGCGGCCGATCAGGGCATGGCCTACTACGGCGCCGCCCTCGAGGCGAACCCCGACAACCTGCTCGCCCGCGCCTACCTCGGTCAGGCCTACGTGGAACTCGGCAATCTGGAGCGCGCGACCGTCCAGCTGGCGGAGATCCGCGCGCGCGGTGGGGCCGACGGCTGGCCGGAACGCGCCCTTCTCGAGGCGATCGAGACCGGCCGGAGCTTCCGGTACTAGGGCTGCTAGCGCCGCATTAACCCGTTGATGCGATGAGACATGCATCCGATCCGGGCGCATGATGAGTTGACCACGCTTCCAAGCCTCCCGCCACTCTCCGGACCGCCGTCCCTCACGCGATTGCAGAAGGCGGCGGTGATCTATCGCATGCTCGGCACTCTCGGCATGCCGCTGCCAGACGGCGCGCTCACGCCGGAGGAACAGGCGGAACTGCAGGGCGCCATCGGCGGGCTCGACGGGGTGGAGCCGGGAACGCTGGCGCAGGTCGTGGACGAGTTCCTGTCGGCACTCTCCGCCCCGCCGGCTCCCGCGCCGCAGCCCGCACATGCCGGCGCCCTTCCCGACCTCGCGATGGCGCCGCTGCCGGAGCTGCCGGCGTTTGAGCCCCCAGCGTCGGGGGCCGCTGTCGAGGACGGTGATTCCTGGATGCGCGTGATCGGACGGGAGGACAGCGCGCTTCTCTCCCTGATCGAGGCAGAGGCGCCCGAGGTCGGTGCGGTGCTGCTGTCCAAGCTCAAGGTCTCCCGCGCGGCCGACCTTCTCTCGCGGCTTCCCGGCCCCCTCGCCCGCCGGGTGACCTACTGCGTCTCGCTGATCGGCGACATCGCGCCCGAGACGGTGGCGCGCATCGGCGACGCGCTCGCCGGGGATTTCGAGCACGACGCGCCGCGCGCCTTCTCCGACGGCCCGGTGGAGCGTGTGGGCGCGATCCTCAACTTCTCGCGCGCGGCGACGCGAAACGACATGCTCGAGGGACTGGTGGAAACCGATCCGACATTCGCGGAGGCGGTGCGCAAGTCGATCTTCACGTTCGCCAACATCCCCGCCCGCATCGGGCCGCGCGACGTACCGAAGATCATCAAGGAGGTCGACCGGAAGGATCTCCTGACAGCCCTTGCCGGTGCGGCCGGATCGGAGGATCTCCAGAGATCGGCCGATTTCCTGCTCGCGAACATCTCGCAACGCATGGCGGGCGCGCTCCGCGACGAGATCACCGAGCTCGGCGACGTCGCCGAGGCGGATGCCGAAGCAGCGATGACGGCGGTCGTGGCCGTGATCCGCAGGCTCGAGGACACCGGCGAGATCTACCTCGTCGCGGAGGAGGAACCGTGATGCGCCGCACCCAGCTTGTTAAGGCAGCGGCTTGCAATTATGTCTGGCGGCCTGACGACGAGCCGCCTCCGTGCGGCATGCGCACCGGGCGCGGGGGACATGGCGGGAACGCGGAAAGACATCAAGGACAAGGCGGTCGACATCGCGATTCGCGGGCTTCTCGCGGCCATGCTCGTCCTGCCGTACCGCTGGCGCGTTCCCGCGACGGGATGGATCGCCTCGCGTCTCATCGCGCCGCTTGCGGGATGGACCGGCCGGATCCGAGAAAATCTCGCCTACGTCTGCCCCGAGCTCGGCGAGGCCGAAGTCCGCCGCATCGCTCGCGCCGTCCCCGACAACGCGGGACGCACGCTGATCGAGATGTATTCCTCCGCGCGCTTCGCCGAGCACGTCAGGGACACGCCCCTGTCCGGCCCCGGGGCCGAGGCGCTGTCGGCAGCGCTCGACGACGGCGGGCCGATCCTGCTCGTGACCGGGCACTACGGAAACTATCTCGTGCCGCGCGCGGCCCTCGCGACCCGGGGCGTTCAACTCGGCGCGCTTTACCGGCCGATGAGCAACGCGCGCTTCAACGAACACTACGTCGCCGCCATGGCAGACGCCGAAGCCCCCGTGTTCCCCGCGACCCGCCGCGGCCTCGTCGAGATGATCCGCTTCCTCGCGAAGGGCAATACGCTTGGCGTGCTGACCGACATCTACGTCTCGGGCGGAGCGCCAGTGACCTTCTTCGGCAAGCCCGCCAAGACCTCGACCTCGGTGTCGGAGTGGGCGATGAAATACGGCGCGCGGGTCTTCCCGATCTACGGGCGGCGGCGCGTGGGCGGGCTCGACTTCGATCTGGTGGTGGACGGGGAAATCCCGCACACCGATCCCGTGGCGATGACGCAGGCGATCAACGACAGCCTCGAGGCCGAGGTGCGCCGGCACATGGACCAGTGGTTCTGGATTCACCGTCGCTGGAAGCCCGACCGCGAGGACGAGGGCGATCAGCGGGCGCGCGCCGCGGCCAGCACCGCGCCGTGACCGGCTTCCTGGAGGATCACGGCGACAGGCTGATCTCCCGCGACCCGCGCCGTGGCCGAATAGGTTCCCCGCCCGTTCCACTCGCCGATCTCGGCCCATAGATCGACGATGTTGTGGTAATCGAGGGTCTTGCCGGCGTTCTCGCCCCGCTTGATCGCCACCGTCTTCTTGGGAAGAAAGCGCGCCACCTGCACGACGACCGGGACGTCGACCGGTCCGGTCGCGCGCGCCTCGATCATGATGCGCTCGTCCTCGCGCCGGACGCTGAGCGTCACGGGGTGCTGCGCCGCCTCGTGCTTGCGGATCAGATCGGCGACCTGCATCGGCTTGTAACCCGTGACGTGATCGACCCCGCCGATCACCATCTGCGGGGTGTAGACCATCCGCTTTCCCGAGGCGATCGCATAGGCCTTCTGGCGCGCGGTGTGCTCGGGCCGCGCCATTTCGTCGGCCCAGCCGATGTAGTCCCAGTAATCCACATGCAGCGCGAGCGCGATCACATCGTCGCGCCCGGCAAGCTCGCCCAGCAGAGCGTCCGCCGGCGGGCACGAGGAACATCCCTGCGAGGTGTAGAGTTCGACCACGACGGCGCCGTCAGCCTGCGCCGCACCCGCCAGAGCCGTCCAGGCAGCAAGGATCGTTCCGATTAGCCGTCGCATCGCCATGCCCTTCTGTCCCCCGCCGAGACTCATTAGGCCAGAGGGCCCTGAAACACCAATCAACGATTAGCGAGAGCATGTGACCCGGAGGCCGCGAAAAGTGCCGCTCATTCTGTGCACAATGGTATACAAAATTGCCGCACCCCCTTGATCGAAGGGGGTCGATACCGCTACGTGCTGGGCTAACAGAGGCTCGGCAACGAGGAGTCGCACCCATGCCCATCACCGTCGGACACGACACGTCAAAGACCCGCCGCAAGCTCAGCGCGGGCGGCAAGACCTACGCCTACTATTCGATCCCCGCCGCCGAGGAGGCCGGCCTCGGCCAGTTCACGCGACTGCCCGCCGCGCTCAAGGTGGTGCTCGAGAACATGCTTCGCTTCGAGGACGGCAAGACGGTCAGCGTCGACGACATAAAGGCGTTCTCCGACTGGGCCGAGAAGAACGGCAAGAACCCGCGCGAGATCGCCTACCGCCCCGCCCGCGTGCTGATGCAGGACTTCACCGGGGTTCCGGCAGTCGTCGACCTCGCCGCGATGCGCGACGGGATCGTGGCGCTCGGCGGCGATCCCGACAAGATCAACCCGCTCAATCCCGTCGACCTCGTCATCGACCACTCGGTCATGATCGACGAATTCGGCAATCCCCGCGCATTCCAGATGAACGTGGACCGCGAATACGAGCGCAACATGGAGCGCTACGTCTTCCTCAAGTGGGGCCAGAAGGCGTTCAACAACTTCCGCGTCGTGCCCCCAGGCACCGGCATCTGCCACCAGGTGAACCTCGAATACCTCGCCAAGACCGTCTGGTCCGACGCCGACCAGAACGGCGAAGAGGTGGCCTATCCCGACACCCTCGTCGGCACCGACAGCCACACGACGATGGTCAACGGCGCCGCCGTGCTCGGCTGGGGCGTGGGCGGGATCGAGGCCGAGGCCGCGATGCTGGGCC
>CAZPOK010000118.1:0-9450 GCA_964587905.1 uncultured Rhodobacterales bacterium
GCGCCGTACTTCATCTTCGTCTGGAAGCCGACGATGTTGTAGAGCGTGCCGAGCGCGTTGTCGCGGCGCAGCTGGACGACGGCATGGGGCTTGTCCTGGGGTGCGTGCTCGTTGGTGAGGCCCACGGGTTTCATCGGTCCGAAGCGCAGCGTCTCGCGGCCGCGCTCGGCCATCACTTCGATGGGAAGACACCCGTCGAAGTATCCCGCCGTCTCGCCCTCGTGGAACGCGGTCTTCTCGGCTGCGAGGAGCGCGTCGATGAAGGCCTCGTACTGCGCCTTCGTCATCGGGCAGTTGATGTAGGCGGTGCGCTCCTCCTCGGTGTCGCCCTTGTCGTAGCGCGACTGCTTCCAGGCCACGTCCATGTCGATCGTGTCGGCATAGACGATTGGGGCGATGGCGTCGAAGAAGGCGAGGCTGTCCTGCCCGGTCTCGGCGCGGATCGCCTCGGCGAGCGCGCCGGAGGTCAGCGGGCCGGTGGCGATGATCCAGTGTCCGCCCGCGGGAAGCCCCGTCACCTCGTCTTCGGAGATCGTGACGCGGGGATGCGCCCTGAGCCGCGCGGTCACCGCTTCGGCGAAGCGGTCGCGATCGACGGCCAGCGCGCCGCCGGCCGGCAGCCGGTGCGCGTCGGCCATCGCGATCAGGAGGCCGCCCGCCTCGCGCATCTCCCAGTGGAGCAGTCCCACGGCGTTCTGTTCGTCGTCGTCGGAGCGGAACGAGTTCGAGCAGACCATTTCGGCGAGATTGCCGGTTTTGTGGGCGAAGGTTTCCACCTTGGGCCGCATCTCGTGGATGACCACGTCGATGCCGGCGCGGGCCGCCTGCCATGCGGCTTCCGACCCCGCCATGCCGCCGCCGACGATGTGAAGCGTCCTGTCCGTCATGACACGCGATCTAGGACAGCGGCGGGAAAAAAGAAAGAGCCGCCTGTCGGTCCCTGCGGCCCGCGCCCGACCGCTGGCCATCCCGCTGCGCTCAGACGAGCGCCATCCGCTCCGCCCGCTCCGGGTCGGGAAAGGCGCGATAGAGCCCGAAGTCCGACCGGGCCACCATCCGGTGCACCTGGTCGTAGGCGGCATCCACGTCGTCGTCGGACTGGCCGAGCAGACGGAAGGCGCGGTCGAGCTGCGCCAGATCCTCGACCTCGATCTCGAGCAGGAAGTCGCGGCAGCTGTCGGCGGCGAGGTTGAGCTTGCGCCGCAGGAGCCGCCAGGACCGGATCGCGCCGCGGCTCTGGAGAAGGCCCATCCAGTCCTCGACGGCGCGGGCGAAGGACAGCGCCTTGGTTTCCTGATCGAGGTCGATCATGCAGTGGTAGAGGGTCATGGGCAGGCTCCTCCCGACCCGGGCAGCCTGCCACGGGTGTGTTGACGGAGCGTTACTCCAGTTCGACCTCGTCGCCGCCCTGATCGGCGATCCAGGCGACCGAGACGACTTCCTCGCCCGGGCCGGTGTTGAACACCTTGACGCCGCCCGCCGCCCGCGAACGGAACGAGATGCCCTCCACGGGCACGCGGATCGACTGCCCGCGCGAGGTGGCGAGCATGATCTGGTCATCCACCTCGACGGGGAAGGACGCCACGAGCGGGCCGCCGCGCATCGCCTTGTCGATCGCCATGACACCCTGGCCGCCGCGTCCGCGGACAGGATAGTCGTGGCTGGAGGAGAGCTTGCCGGAGCCGCCGGAGGTGATCGTGAGGATCAGATCCTCGGCCGCCGACATCTCGGCGTAGCGTTCCTGGGTGAAGTCCTGCGCCTCTTCCGCGGTCGCGTCGTCCTCGTCGGCCTCGGCCTCCTCGGTGATGCCGGCCACGGCGCGGCGCATCTTGAGATAGGCGACACGCTCCGCCGCCGTAGCCTCGAAATGGCGGATGACGGCCATCGAAACCACGCGGTCGCCGGGCGCCAGCCGGATGCCCCGCACGCCCGTCGAATCGCGGCCCTTGAACACGCGCACCTCGGTGGTGGAGAACCGGATCGCGCGACCGCCGGCGGTGACGAGCATCACGTCGTCGTCCTCGGTACAGATCCGCGCGTTCACGAGGCTGACGTCCTCGGGCAGCTTCATCGCGATCTTGCCGTTCGATTTCACGTTGGTGAAATCGGACAGCGCGTTGCGCCGCACATCGCCCTCGGAGGTCGCGAAGAAGATCTGCAGCTGGTCCCAGTCCTCCTCGTCGCGGTCGACGGGCATGATCGCGGCGATGGAGACGCCCGCGGGAATCGGCAGGATGTTGACGACCGCCTTGCCGCGCGAGGTGCGGCCGCCCTGCGGCAGCCGCCATGTCTTGAGCTTGTAGACCATCCCGTCGGTGGTGAAGAACAGAAGCGGGGTATGCGTGTTGGCCACGAACAGCGTCGTGACGACGTCGTCCTCCTTGAGTTCGCCCCCCGACAGCCCCTTGCCGCCGCGCTTCTGGGCGCGGAATTCCGCCAGCGGCGTGCGCTTGACGTAGCCGGTCTGCGTGACGGTGACGACCATGTCCTCGCGCTCGATGAGATCCTCGTCCTCCATGTCGCCGGACCAGTCCTGGATCTCTGTGCGGCGGGGGACGGCGAACTGTTCACGCACCTCGCGGAGTTCAGTGGAGATGATCTCCATGATCCGCTCGCGCGAGCGGAGAATATCGAGGTAATCCTTGATCTTGGCCGCCAGGTCTTCAAGTTCGTCCGTCACCTCCTTCACGCCGATCTGCGTGAGGCGCTGGAGACGCAAATCGAGGATCGCGCGGGCCTGCGCCTCGGAGAGGTTGTAGGTTCCGTCGTCGTTCATCGTGTGCGAGGGATCGTCGATCAGCCGGATGTAGTCGGCGATATCGGCGGCGGGCCAGCGCCGCTCCATCAGCCGCTCCCGGGCCTCCGGCGCGTCGGCCGAAGAGCGGATCGTCGCGACCACCTCGTCGACGTTCGACACCGCTACGGCGAGGCCGCAGAGGATGTGGCTCCGCTCGCGCGCGCGTCGCAGGTCGTAAGCCGTACGGCGTGCGACAACTTCCTCGCGGAAGCCTATGAAATACGTCAGGAAATCCCGAAGCGTCAGTTGCTCCGGCCGGCCGCCGTTCAGCGCCAGCATGTTGCAGCCGAAGGAGGTCTGCATCGGTGTGAAGCGCCACAGCTGGTTCAGCACGACCTCGGGCGTCGACTCGCGCTTGAGCTCGATCACCACGCGCACGCCCATCCGATCCGATTCGTCCTGGATGCCGCTGATGCCCTCGAGCTTCTTCTCGCGCACGAGGTCCGCGATCTTCTCGATCATCGCGGCCTTGTTTACCTGGTAGGGAATCTCGTCGAGGACGATCGCGAAACGGTCCTTGCGGACCTCCTCGATCCGCGTCTTCGCCCGGATGATGACGCTGCCGCGCCCCTCGAGATAGGCCTTGCGCGCCCCCGACCGGCCGAGGATCACGCCGCCGGTCGGAAAGTCCGGGGCGGGAACGTACGCCATGAGCCGTTCGGAGGTCAGGTCCGGATCCTCGATCAGCGCAAGCGTCGCATCCACCACCTCGCCGAGATTGTGGGGCGGGATGTTGGTCGCCATGCCGACGGCGATGCCGCCCGCGCCGTTGACCAGCATGTTGGGAAAGCGGGCGGGCAGGACGACAGGCTCGCGGTCGCGCCCGTCGTAGTTGTCCTGGAAGTCGACCGTCTCCTTCTCGATATCGGCGAGAAGGGCCGCGGCGGGCTTGTCCATCCGCACCTCGGTGTAACGCATGGCCGCCGCGTTGTCGCCGTCCATCGAGCCGAAGTTGCCCTGTCCGTCGAGCAGCGGCAGCGACATCGAGAAGTCCTGCGCCATGCGCACCAGCGCGTCGTAGATCGCGCTGTCGCCGTGGGGGTGGTATTTCCCCATCGTGTCGCCCACGGGCCGCGCGGACTTGCGATAGGGCTTGTCGTGCGTGTTTCCGGTCTCGTGCATCGCGTAGAGGATCCGGCGGTGCACCGGCTTCAATCCGTCGCGCAGATCGGGGATCGCGCGGCTGACGATGACCGACATCGCGTAGTCGAGATACGAGGCGCGCATCTCGTCGGAGATCGAGATGGTCGGCCCCGCATGCCGTCCCGGTCCTGTTTCTTCTTCGTTATCAGGCGGTTGTGGCGTATCGTTCACGTCTTGTCCTGCTCGCTGCCATGCGCGCTACATCTTGTTCGCGGCACTCTATCACTACCTGAATATAGGGTGCAATCACCTCCGCCGCCAGCGGCAAGCAGCCACCCGGCATGACTGCTAACATGCTGTTCTTGTTGAAAACCGTGGCGACTGGTGCATCATTTCAGAAAACAACCGTGATTGAGGTGTTCAATGAGTGACTCCGAAACCGAGCTGATGCTGAAGGGCTACGGGCTGACCACTGCGGAAATCTTCTACGGGATGCCCGACTTCACCAGAGTGATAAACACCTTCGTCTGGCAGGACTACGATCTTGCGCCCGACCACCCGCGGCTCTTCAGGTTCATCGAATTCTGGCAGGACGAGATCGAAGGCCCGCTGCATTCGGTCCGCTTCGTTCATCGCAAGATGATCGCGCCCGGCGAGTGGCGGAACGTGACGGGCGAGTTCACCCTGCACTGATCCGCGCTCAGGGGATGATGCGATTGTACTTCGTCCCTTCGATCGTCGCGCCGACGATCAGTCCGGTCTGACCGAAGACCACCGCCACGACCGGCGAGGTGAGTGTCGTTGAGTCGGTGGAGAAGGTCTGGCCCTCGTTCGAGAAGGCATAGGTGAGGTCCGCTCCCGCGACCCAGCCGGGCGAGGTGCGGAACTCGGCCAGCGCCTCGTCGGTGCGGAAGAACAGCACATGGGCGTATTGCTGCGCGCCGAGTTGCGGGCCGACGCTCGCCTTCGTGGCCGAGTAGTAGTCCACCGTGACCCCGTTCACGAGCAGCGCGCCGCGTCCGTAGGCGCCGCCGAAGGTCAGAAGCCCGGCCTCGGTGACGAGCGGCATGACGAGCATGCCCCGCGAGGTCTCGCGCAGCGCGCGCGTGCCGGGAAAGGTCTGCTGCATGAAGTCGACCGTCGCCGCCACGCGGGCGTCGATCCGGTCTGCGCCGGCGCTGCCGATGCCGTTGCCGCAGGCGGCGGTGAGCGTGGTGGCCGATAGCCCGCCAAGGATGGCGGAACGACGGGTGATGGGTCGCATGGGGGTCTGCCCTCCGGGTTGCCGGTATGCCTCGAACGGCGGCCTTATCCGGCCGCTCGTGTGCCAGTTATACGGAAACCGGCGGAGGGTGTCACCACATCTTGTTGCGAGCGCTCAGCGGCGGAGGAGTTCCGCCACGCGCGGCGCGAAATAGGTCAGGATGCCGTCGCAGCCGGCGCGCTTGAAGGCCAGGAGGCTCTCCATCATCACCGTGTCGCCGTCGAGCCAGCCGCGCTCGGCCGCGCCCACGAGCATCGCGTATTCGCCGGAGACCTGGTAGGCGTAGGTCGGCGCGCCGAAGGCGTCCTTCACGCGCCGGCAGATGTCGAGATAGGCCATCCCCGGCTTCACCATCACCATGTCGGCCCCGACCTTGAGATCCCTCTCCACGAGGCGCAGCGCCTCGTTCGAGTTGCCGGCATCCATCTGGTAGGTCTTCTTGTCGCCCTTGAGCGCGCCCGACGCGCCCACCGCGTCGCGGAACGGACCGTAGAAGGCCGAGGCATACTTTGCCGCATAGCTAAGTATCGATACGTTGATGTGCCCCGCGGCCTCCAGCGCCTCGCGCATCGCGCCGATGCGCCCGTCCATCATGTCCGACGGCCCGAGAATGTCCGCCCCGGCGTCGGCCTGGGCGAGCGCCATCCTGACCAGGGCCTCGACGGTTTCGTCGTTCACGATCTCGCCGTTGCGCACGATCCCGTCGTGCCCGTTGGCGTTGTAGGGGTCGAGTGCCACGTCGGTCATCACCGCGACCTCCGGCACCGCCGCCTTGATCGCACGCACCGCGCGGTTCGACAGGTTGTCGGGGTTCCACGCTTCCTCGCACAGCTCGGTCTTGAGCGCGGGATCGGTGTAGGGAAACAGACAGATCGCCGGAATGCCGAGGGCGGCGGCCTTTTCGGCCGCGCGCACCACCCGGTCGACCGTCAGCCGCTCCACTCCCGGCATCGAGGCAATCGGCGCCGCGGCGTCCTCGCCCTCCATCACGAAGACCGGCCAGATCAGATCGTCCACCGTCAGCGTCGTTTCCCGCGACAATCTTCGCAGCGCATCGCTTTTCCGAAGGCGGCGGAAACGGGTGGCTGGAAAAGGTCCTGTCGTCATCTTGCGTTCCCCGTGGCAATCCTGTTTCTGAGGTGGCACGGATCGTCGGGCCCGACAAGAGCGCCCTCGGTCGCGGCGGAACACAGCGGGAATGGGACGGTAGAGTGGACTGGTATGAGACGCTTTTCGAAGTGATCGACATGCGGTCCTTCTCGAACCTCTGGTACTGGATCGCGGTGGCGGTCACCTGGTCCACGATGAGCCACTGGGTTCTCGGCGTGCCCTTCGACATGCTGCAGCGCGCGCGCCGGCAGGGCGGACAGGCCGAGGCGGACTTCGAGGCGATGGCCCGGATCAACGTCAACAGGCTCATCTGGATTTCGGACACGGCGGGCGTCTGGCTCGTCGTGCTCGGCTCGGCCGTGATCACCGCGCTCGCGACGCTCGGATTCTGGTACGACGTCGAATTCGCGCAGGCGGTGTTCCTTCTGGCCTTCCCGCTTTCGGCGATCATGGCTCTGAGCATCAGCACGGCGCGGCAGATACGCGCCGGCGATGATGCCGGGGAGGCGCTCAAGCGCCGGATGATGCGGCATCGCTTCTGGACGCAGGCGATCGGCATGCTGGCGCTCGTCGTCACCGCCTTCTGGGGGATGTACCGCAACCTCGACGTGGGCGCCTTCGGCGGGTTCTGAGGAACCTTGACACCCCCGCTCGCGTCGTTACCTGAGCGCGCATGTCTCCCGCCAACCGCATCACCGTCTCGGGCGCCCCCGAAGGGTTCGACGCCCGCCTGATCCTCGACGAGGCCGACCGCCAGGGCGGGGTGGTGATCCATGTCGCGCGCGACGACAGGCGGCTGGCGGCGATGCGCGAGGCGCTCGGCTTCTTCGCGCCGGGCCTGCCGGTCGTCGGCTTCCCAAGCTGGGACTGTCTGCCGTACGATCGCGTGTCGCCCAATCCCGACATCTCGGCGGCGCGCATGGCCACGCTCGCCGCTCTCGTCCACGCCATGCCGAAGCGGTTCGTGCTGCTGACCACCCTCAACGCCGCGACCCAGCGGGTGCCGGCGCGCGAGGTGCTGACGGAGGCCGCCTTTACCGCCCGGGTGGGCGACCGGATCGACGAGGCGGGGCTGCGCGGCTTCCTGGTCCGCATGGGTTTCACCCAGGCGCCGACCGTCACCGAACCGGGCGACTACGCGGTCCGGGGCGGCATCATCGACATCTATCCGCCGGGCGAGGCCGGTCCGGTCCGGCTCGACCTCTTCGGCGACGTGCTCGACGGGGCGCGGCGCTTCGACCCGGCGACGCAACGCACGACGGAAAAGCTCGACGCGATCGAGCTCGCGCCCGTCTCGGAGGTCATCCTCGACGAGGCCGCCGTCACCCGGTTCCGTCAGAACTACCGGATCGAGTTCGGCGCGGCGGGCACCGACGACCCGCTCTACGAGGCGGTCAGCGCTGGCCGCAAGCACCAGGGGATCGAGCACTGGCTGCCGTTCTTCCACGAGCGGCTGGAGACGCTGTTCGACTACCTTCCCGGCGCGCCGGTGTTCCTCGACGATCAGGTGACGCCCGCGCGTCTCGCGCGCTGGGAGGCGGTGGAAGACGCCTACGAGTCCCGCGCCGAGGCGATGACCTCGAAAGACCGGCTCGACACGGTCTATAAGCCCGCGCCGCCGGGGCTTCTCTATCTCGACGACGCGGGCTGGGAGGCGTCGCTCGGCGACCGGCGCGTGCTGCAACTCGTGCCGCTGCCGCAGGCGACGGGCCCGGGGGCGATCGACGCCGGCGGGCGGATCGGGCGCGAGTTCTCGGTCGAGCGCCAGAGCGAATCACTCAGCCTGTTCGGGGCCCTGGCGGCCCATGTTCAGGAGCGGCGCAAGGCGGGGCAGGTGGTCGTCGCGAGCTACTCCGACGGCTCCCGCGAGCGCCTCGAGCACCTGATGGAGGACGAGGGCCTCGAGGGGACGACACCGATCGGCGATTGGCGCGACATCCCCGACGGCAAGGGCGGGGTGTTTCTCGCCGTCTGGGGGCTCGAACACGGGTTCGAGGGCACGATCGGCAAGACCGGGGGCGTCACCGTCATCTCCGAACAGGACGTGCTCGGCGACCGGCTGATCCGGTCCACCCGCAGGAAGCGCCGGGCCGAGAACTTCCTTACCGAGGCGCAGTCGCTGTCGCCGGGCGATCTCGTCGTCCATGTCGACCACGGCGTCGGCCGCTACATGGGGCTCGAGGTCGTCACCGCGCTCGGCGCGGCGCACGAATGCCTGCTTCTGGAATACGCGGGCGGCGACCGTCTCTATCTGCCCGTCGAGAACATCGAGCTTCTGAGCCGCTTCGGCCACGAGGACGGGCTTCTCGACCGGCTGGGCGGCGGCGCGTGGCAGGCGAAGAAGGCCCGGCTCAAGGAACGCATCCGGGAGATCGCAGACCGGCTGATCCGCATCGCGGCAGAGCGGCTTCTGCGCTCCGCGCCGATGATGGAACCGCCCGACGGCATGTGGGATGCCTTCTCGGCCCGCTTCCCCTACGAGGAGACGGACGATCAGCTTCGCGCCATCGCCGACGTGACCGAGGACCTTCATGCGGGCATCCCGATGGACCGGCTGATCTGCGGCGACGTGGGCTTCGGCAAGACCGAGGTCGCGATGCGTGCGGCCTTCGTGGCGGCGATGTCGGGGGCGCAGGTCGCCGTGATCGCGCCGACGACGCTGCTGGCCCGCCAGCATTTCAAGAGTTTTTCCGAGCGCTTCCGGGGCTTTCCTGTGAACATCCGGCCGCTGTCGCGCTTCGTCTCGGCGAAGGATGCCGACCGGACCCGGGCGGGACTCGCCGACGGCACGGTCGACATCGTCATCGGCACGCATGCGCTGCTCGCCAAGAGCGTGAAGTTCCGCAACCTCGGACTTCTGGTCATCGACGAGGAGCAGCACTTCGGCGTCTCCCACAAGGAGCGGCTGAAGAGCCTGCGCACCGACGTCCACGTCCTGACGCTGACCGCCACGCCGATACCGCGCACCCTGCAACTGAGCCTGACCGGCGTCCGCGATCTGTCGATCATCGGCACGCCCCCGGTCGACCGCCTCGCGATCCGCACCTACGTCTCGGAATTCGACGCGGTGACGATCCGCGAGGCGCTCCTGCGCGAGCATTACCGGGGCGGGCAGTCGTTCTTCGTGGTGCCGCGGATCGCGGACCTGCCGGAGATGGAGGCGTTCCTGCGCGAGCAGGTGCCCGAGGTGAGCTTC
>CAZPOK010000119.1:0-9395 GCA_964587905.1 uncultured Rhodobacterales bacterium
GGATATTTCGGGACAGATGGAGGCCCGTCAGGCGGCGACCGTCCTCGGGCGCGAGCGCAGGAGGATGCCGGCGATTATGCCCATGTTGAGGAGGTTCCAGCCGATCCCGTTCAGGAAGGCCGCCTGATAGGAGCCGGTGAGGTCGTAGATCAGGCCCGACATCCAGCCGCCGAGCGCCATGCCGAAGATCGTGGCCATCATGACGAGCCCGACGCGGGCGCCGGCCTCGCGGGCCGGGAGGTACTCGCGGACGATGATCGCGTAGGCCGGGACGATCCCGCCCTGCGACAGCCCGAAGATCAGGCTCACGAGGTAGAGCGAGGTGAGCCCCGAGGTGGGAAGGTAGAGGCAGAGCGCGAGCATCTGCAGCGTCGAGCCCAGCAGCAGCGTCTTCACGCCGCCGAACCGGTCGGCGAGAAATCCCGAGATCAGGCGGGAGCCGACCCCGCCCAGAAGCATCAGCGAGAGCATCTGGGAGCCCACCGCGGGTCCGTAGCCGAGGTCGACGCAGAACGAGACGATGTGCACCTGCGGCATCGACATCGCGACGCAGCAGGCGACGCCGGCGAGCGCGAGGAGCCATTGCAGCGTGCGCGGCGAGAGGTCGGTGCGGCGGGCGTTGAGGGAGGCCGCGGTCTCGGCGCGCATGCTCGCCTCGTGCGGCACCCGGCGGCGGAGGAGGAGGGAGGCGGGGACCACCAGCGTGACGACGGTCGCGGCGATCACGAAATAGGCGGCGCGCCAGCCGGTCTCGGCGAGGATCCCGGCGAGCAGGATCGGCCAGATCGCGCCCGCGAGATAGTTGCCGGAAGCGGCGACAGCCACCGCGATGCCGCGGCGGGCCATGAACCAGTGCGAGATGTCGGCGATGAGCGGGCCGAAGAACGTGGCGCTTCCGAACCCCAGTAGAAGGTGGAAGGCGGACAGGAGGGCGACCGAGCCGGAGACGGCCGAAAGCGCGAAGCCCAGCGAAATGATGACGGAGGCGGCCATGAGCGCGCGGGTGATGCCGAAGCGGTCCAGCACCCGGCCCATCACGAGATTGCCGAGCGCGAAGCCCACCATGCAGAGCGTGTAGGGCAGCGAGGCCGCGGCGCGGGTCGTGCCGAATTCGGCCTCGATCGCCGGCATGACCACGATCACCGCCCACATCCCGACATTGCCGATGCAGGCGATGGCGAGCGTGATGGCGAGCCGGCCCCAGGAATATCGGCTGTCGTGGACGTCCATGGCGCGACGTTAGTGCCGGGCGCCGACGCTGTCGAACGGCTTTTGCGCCGGGGGTCGGGACGATTCGACGGGCCGGTGCGACGGAGGCCTGGAAACAGTTTCGCCCGACCGGGGAGATTGTTCCAAGTCTCCCCGACGGGGGCGAATCTGGCGGGAGCCTGGCGAAACGCCGCTGGCGCCCCGGTTTTTCCCGAGCTTGCCCGGAGTCTGCCGCAATGGACGTAACCTTACCCAAACAAATCAATTGCCGGTCACAGTTTAATCGACTTTACTCGGCTTATTGGCGTCGTTGTGTACGTACGAGTGATGGAGCGTGTTGTGCTCGCTGTGAAGCAAGAAACCCTTGAAGTTGCCATTCCCGTCCGGGTCGACCCGGACCCTTACTCACCGACGCTGATGAAATCCTTGCAAGAACTCATATCCTCGATGCCGGACATCAAGGTCAGGGCGATCGCCCAGGATCTCGATCTCTACGAGCGCACAGGCCACATGACCCGCCTGATCGACGACGTCTTGCGCCGCGCCAGGTGCCTGGCCGACGCGGACCGCATCATGGAATCCTTCTGAGGCCGCCCGGCCCGGGCATCGTCCGGTCTCATCGTCCGGCTTCGCGGATCCTCGACGGCGACCGGCGCCCTCACGGCCGGCTGAGCGCGCCCATGTCGACCTCGACTTCCTCCGACAGGCTGGCCAGCGAATCGTGGAGGAGTTGCAGCAGATACCTGGGGTTGTGCACGTAGCCGCCGGGATCCTTCGCCGCCACCTGATAGTTGTAGGCCGCCTTGAGCAGGCGCGGCGTCCAGCTCTGGTACCTGTTGGGGAAGGCGGCCTCGCCGTCGCCGATCGTCCCGTCGCCGTCGGTATCGGTGAAGAAGTAGGGAAACGAGTCCTTGTCGTATCCGATGGGCGTTCCGGCCACGTCCGCGGCATAGCGCTGGATCGCGTCGTAGAGCCGGGCGTGGAGCCCGTTGATCTCGGCATGGATGCCGCCCGCGTTGCTGCCGTCGCCGTCGAAATCGGCCGGCTGCATGCGGATGTCCCTTAGATCCTCGACGCCCTGGTGGCAGGCGAGGCAGCCGTCCGTCGCGACTTCGGTCGTGTGGGCCTCGTGGCAGGCGACGCAGGTGTCGGCGCCGGGCACGTGGCGGAACGTCCCCGCATAGCTCTGGCCGGGATACTGGAACCCGCCGCGCACGTCCGAGCCCGCCATCACGGCGGCGGCGATGCCGTAGTGGATGTTGATGAAGCCGAGGTCGGGGGAGACGGTGTCCTCCGCGAGGTCGGAGGTCGCCGAGACGACGGTCTCCGTCGACGTGCGTCCCGCATGGCAGACGGTGCAGGTGGCGGATGCGCCCAGGCCCTCGACGGTGACGCCCGAGGGGAAGGTGAAGGCGTCGAGCGCGTGCGCCTCGTCGGTGTGGCAGGAGGCGCACCCGATGACCGCGCCGGTCGCGGCGGGGTGGTCGACGACGCCCGCCGGGGTGCCGTCGGTTCCGAGGAAGTCGAGGAAACCCGGCTGCGAATGGCAGGCGGCGCAGTTCTCGGGAACGGCGCCGTCCTCGTTCCAGTGGGTGAACGAGGGGGACGCGTAGTCGGCATGGGGCGAGACGAGCCAGTCCTCGATGAGCGCGGAAAGCTCCGCCTCCGTCTGAGCCGTGACCGGCGCCGCGAGGCAGGCGAGCGCCGCGGATAGGGCGATGGGGCGGAACGTTCGGGGCAGACTCATCTATGCGCTCCTGCTGGAGTTGAATTCTCTGATCCTCGCACGACTCGGGGTACGAGGCTGTTGATCCTTGTCACTCTATCGCATTTCAATGGACTTGAGGATACGCTCCACCGGATTTCGAAAAGGATATCGTCGATATGGCTACAGCGGACCGACGGCCCGCGCTCAGGTTTCCGCGCCTTTCGGGACGCGCGCTCGCGCTTGTCTACCTCGCCGTGGCGCTGCTGCCGCTTGCGCTCGCCGCGACCCGGAACGTCGCGCCGCTCGTCCCGCTGGAGCGGGTGGCGGCGGGGCTGGGGCTCGTCGCGCTCACGGCGATGGCGGTGCAGTTCCTGACCTCGGGGCGGTTCGAGGCCGTCTCGGGACGGCTCGGGATCGACAAGATCATGTCGTTTCACAAGATCGCGGCCTGGTGGGTGCTGGTGGGGCTGGTCCTGCATCCGGTGTTCTACGTCCTGCCGACCTGGCTCGAGGATCCGGACCTGGGGTTCCAGCGCCTCGTGGCCTATCACGTGCTGCCGCAGTACCGGACAGGCGTGATCGCGCTGGTGGCGCTCGCGCTTCTCGTCGTGACCTCGGCGCTTCGCGAACGGCTGCCGGTCCGCTACGAGATCTGGCGGGCGAGCCACGTGATCCTCGCCGTGACCGCGGCGGGGACGGGGCTGCACCACGCGCTCACCGCGGGCCGGTTCAGCGCACTCGGCGCGGTCAACGTCCACTGGTGGGCGGTCGTGCTGGCGCTCGTGCTCGTGATGGCGACGCTCTACGGCTGGCGCTGGTCCCGGCTGCACGTCAGGCCGTGGGAACTCCGGTCGGTCACGAAGCTTGCCGACCGGACGTGGGAACTCGACATCCAGCCCGCATCCGGCACGCCGGACCTCGGCTACGACGCGGGCCAGTTCGTCTGGATGACCGAAGGCAAACGGCGGTTTCCGCTCTTCGACCATCCGTTCTCGATCGCCGACAGCCCGACGCGGCCGGGCGTCAGTCTCATCATCAAGGAAGCCGGCGACTTCACCAACGGGATCGGCGATCTGGCGCCCGGGACGCCGATCGGGATCGACGGGCCCTACGGGGAGTTCACGCTCGACCACCATCCAGGGCACGGCGTCCTCCTCATCGCAGGAGGGGTGGGCTTCGGCCCGATCATGGGGCTTCTGCGCGATCTCGTGGCGCGGGGCGACCGGCGCCCGATCCGGCTGGTCTACGCGGTCGGGCGGCCCTCGAATTTCGCCTGCCTTCCCGAGATCGCCGCGGCGCGCGAGGTGCTGGATCTCGAGGTGCTGCTTCTGAGCGAGATACCCGGCGACGGGATCGACTGCACCGTGGGCCGGCTCGACCGGGAGCGGCTGACGACGCTGCTGTCCGGTCTCGACCGGGAGGCGACCGTCGCGCTGATGTGCGGTCCGGGGCCGATGGTGGCGGCGGTGTCGGACACGCTTCTCGAACTCGGTCTGCCGATGCGGAACGTGGTCTACGAACGGTTCGACTACTCGGGCAGCGCCTCGCGCCAGGACCGGCGCCGGCTGGGGCGGTTTCTGGCCGTGGGCGCTGGGCTTGCCGCGGGCATCGCGGTGTTCGCCGTCGCCTTGTCCTGAGGATCCCGCGCGACACGGTCCCGCCGGGATGGACCGGCGGGACCCGTCGCGGGCGCAGCCGACGGACCCCCAGACCCCCCGAGGGACGATCGTCAGTCGCCTGAAATCTCGATCTTTTTCTCCTTCGCCTTGGCCTCTTCCGACTTCGGGATCGTCACCTTGAGGACCCCGTTCGCCGTCCGGGCCTCGATCCTGTCGGAATCCGCATCGGGCGGAAGCCGCAACGTGCGCTGGAAGCTGCCGTAGCGGCGTTCGCTCACGTGGCGGTTGTCGTCCCTGGTCTCGGACTCCTCGCGCTTCTCGCCCTTGAGCGTCAGCATGTCGCCCGAGACCTTGAGATCGACGTCCTTGGGATCGATCCCCGGCAGTTCCGCGGTGATCTCGTAGCCGCCATCGCTCTCCACGAGGTCCATCGCCGGGATCGGCGGCATGTCGGCCATGAGCCGCATCGCGCCCGGCACCGGCCAGCCCGACGTGCCGAAGTCGTCGAATAGCCGGTCCATCTCGCGTCTGAGCGAGGTGAGGGATCCCCAGCGGCCCGCCGGAACCCGCTCGGACCCGGGCGTCTTCTTCATGTCGTTGGATTTGTCGGACTCCGTCATCTTCAACTCTCCAATGTCCAAAGGATCAAAGCCCGGCGAGGCACACACATCGCAAGCGATACACCCAACCCCCGCCGGGCCTGCTGCGTCCTGCAGTCGAGCGTCCGGAGCCGATCCGGACGCCACGGCGTGTCATGCCGACAGCGGATCGAGAGTTGCACGCCTCCCCGCGCCACGATTGACGACGATCAACGCGATTGACCGAAAGCGTGTTCCGCGCGGCGATGGCAGGCAGTCTTCGGGTCCGGTCCGGGCCGAGAGACGGCCGCGCCTCCTGTCAGAGGCGCACGGCGTCGGCGGTATCCTTCAGCAGGCGCGCACTGCGCGCGAGCGCGGCATGCTCGGCCGGGTCGAGGTCGGGGAAAAGCTGCGCCTGCACGCCCTCCGCGCCGACGACGCGGGGGATCGACAGCGCGACGTTGCGCACGCCCTCGACCTCCGAAGTCAGGATCGAGACCGAGAGGACCGACTGCTCGTCCCGCGCGATCGCACGGATGATCCGGGCGAGGCCGGCGCCGATCCCGTACCATGTCGCACCCTTGCCGTTGATGATGGTGTAGGCGGCGTTGCGCACGCCATCGTCGATGCGTGCCATCACCGAGTCGGTCAGCGGAGAGCTGACCTGGGCGGCGAAGTCGCGCAGCGGCACCGATCCCGCCCGCGCCGCTGACCACGCCAGCACCTCGCTGTCGCCGTGCTCGCCCAGGACATAGGCGTGAACCGACTGCGACGCGATGCCGAGATGGCGGCCGAGGAGGTTGCGGAACCGCGCCGTGTCGAGGATCGTGCCCGACCCGATCACCCGGGACGGCTCGAGGCCCGAGAGCCGCGTGGTGATGGCCGTCATGACGTCGACGGGGTTCGACGCGACGAGCAGGATGGCGTCCGGAGCGGCGGCGCGGATGTTCGCCACGACGGTGCGGAACACCTCCGCGTTGCGGGACAGAAGCTCGAGCCGCGTCTCGCCGGGTTTCTGCGAGACGCCCGCCGCGATGACGACCACCCCCGCGCCCTTCAGGTCATCGTAGTCTCCCGAGGTGACGGCGGTGGAAGAGGCGAACGGGACCGCATGGGCGATATCCTCGGCCTGCGCGCGGGCGAGGTCCGCGTTCAGATCCACCAGGACGACGCGCGACGCGGTGCCCATGAGTGCGAGCGCGTAGCCCGTGGCGCTGCCGACCATGCCGGCGCCGACGATTCCGACTTTCATTTCATTCTCCCGTTCGCTGCTGCGAGGCTAAGGAAAACGGCTACGGGAACCACGTGTCAATTTGACCGGCGGACGAGAAAATCCGCCGCTCTGATGCCGACGGTCCCCCAGTGACCGAATTCGAGGCGAATGAACCTTTCTCTGGCGCCGCGAGTCCCGATTCGCTAGAATCGCGCCCAGACCCGGAAAACGGGCATGACGAGGCAGAGTTTCAGGCGGTTTCCATGACTGAGATGGTCCATGGCGCTATTCCCGCGCATGCGGGCGAGCCCATCCTTCCGCGATGGTGGCGGACGATCGATCGGTGGTCGCTGTCATGCGTCCTGCTTCTATTCGGGATCGGTCTTCTTCTGGGGCTCGCGGCCTCGCCCCCTCTGGCCGAGCGCAACGGCTTCCAGCCGTTCCACTATGTCGAGCGTCAGGCGATCTTCGGGGCGCTGGCGATCGTCGTGATGGTCGCGACCTCGATGATGGCGCCGGTGCTCGTCCGGCGGCTCGCCGTGGTCGGGTTCGCGATCACGCTGGTCGCGCTGGCGTTTCTGCCGGTGTTCGGAACCGACTTCGGCAAGGGCGCGGTGCGATGGTATTCGATCGGCTTCGGCAGCCTTCAGCCGTCGGAATTCCTCAAGCCCTGTTTCGTCGCGGTCACGGCCTGGTTCATGGCGGCGAGCCAGGAGCTGAATGGGCCGCCGGGCAAGCTCTATTCCGCGCTGCTCGCCGTGCTCGTCGCGGCCTTCCTCGTGATTCAGCCCGATTTCGGGCAGGCCGCTCTCATCCTCTTCGCCTGGGGCGTGATGTATTTCGCCGCCGGTGCGCCGGTCGCCATCCTGATCGGCGTGGCGTTTCTCGTCGTGGGCGCAGGCACGCTCGCCTACAACACATCCGCGCATTTCGCGCGCCGGATCGACGGGTTCCTGTCGTCGGAGGTCGATGCGACGACGCAGATCGGCTTTGCCACGAACGCGATCCGCGAGGGCGGCTTCCTCGGCGTCGGCGTGGGAGAGGGGACCGTGAAGTGGTCGCTTCCCGACGCGCATACCGACTTCATCATCGCGGTCGCGGCCGAGGAATACGGGCTGATCCTCGTCCTCGTCATCATCGCGCTCTACACCACGATCGTGACGCGCTCGCTGATCCGGCTGATGCGCGAGCGCGACCCGTTCATCCGCCTCGCCGGAACCGGGCTCGCATGCACCTTCGGCATCCAGGCGATGATCAACATGTCGGTGGCGGTGCGGCTCCTGCCGGCCAAGGGCATGACGCTGCCGTTCGTGAGCTATGGCGGATCCTCGCTGATCGCGGGCGGCATTCTCGTGGGGATGCTTCTCGCCTTCACCCGGACGCGCCCGCAGGGCGAGATCGGCGATGTCCTGATCCGGCGGTCGCGGTGATGGCCACGGACCCGCTCCTCGTCATCGCGGCCGGTGGCACCGGCGGGCACATGTTTCCCGCACAGGCGCTGGCCGAGGCGATGTTGGGCAAGGGCTGGCGGGTGAAGCTGTCGACCGACGCGCGGGGCGTGCGCTATGCGGGCGGGTTTCCCGACGCCGTCGAGATCGACCGCGCGGCGAGCGCGACCTTCGCGCGGGGAGGCGTCGCGGGCAAGGCGACGGCGCCCTTCGTGATCGCGGGCGGGGTGGCCGCGGCATTCGCGCGGATGGTGCGGGATCGCCCGGCGGTCGTGGCGGGCTTCGGCGGATACCCGACGATTCCGGCGCTCGCGGCGGCGACGGTCCTGAAGATCCCCCGGCTCATCCACGAACAGAACGGTGTCCTGGGCCGGGTCAACGCGGTCTTTGCCCGGAGGGTCGAGGCCGTGGCCTGCGGGACGTGGCCCACGACACTGCCCGAGGGCGTGGAAGGCATCCACACCGGCAATCCGGTCCGGGCTTCGGTGATGAAGCGCGAGGGCGCGGGATACATCATGCCGGGCGACTATCCGATGAGCCTCGTCGTCATCGGCGGCAGCCAGGGCGCGCGCATCCTCTCGGAGATCGTGCCGCAGGCCGTCGCGCTCCTGCCCGAGACGCTGAGGCGGAACATCCGGGTGGCGCACCAGGCCCGCGACGAGGATCTCGACCGGGCCGTCTCCTTCTACGACGCGGCGGGCATCAAGGCCGAGGTGGCACCGTTCTTCGACGACATCCCCCGGCGCTTCTCCGAGGCCCAGCTCATCGTCAGCCGCGCCGGCGCGTCCTCGGTCGCGGACATCTCCGTCATCGGACGGCCCTCGATCCTGATCCCCTACGCGGCGGCGACGGCGGACCATCAGACCGCGAACGCGCGGGCGCTGGTTGACGCCGAGGCAGCGATCCTGATCCCCGAGAAACGGCTTGATCCCGAAACGCTCGCGGAGCAGATAGAGTTGATCCTCACACACCCGGACGCTGCCGCGAGAATGGCCGGAAAGGCACGCACGGCGGGACGCCCGGACGCGACGGACAGGCTCGTGGAACTCGTCGTACACCTGGCAGGCAAGGGACAGACACAATGAACGCGGCTGCGACCAAGCTCCCCACGGAAATGGGGCCGATCCACTTCGTCGGCATCGGCGGCATCGGCATGTCCGGCATCGCCGAGGTGCTCCTGAACCACGGCTACACGGTGCAGGGCTCCGACCTGAAGCCCTCGAAGATCACCGAGAGGCTCCAGTTCCTCGGCGCGAAGGTCTTCATCGGCCAGAAGGCGGAGAACCTCGAGAACGCCGAGGTCGTGGTGATCTCCTCGGCCATCAAGACGGGCAATCCCGAGCTTGACGCAGCCCGCGCGAGAGGCCTGCCGGTCGTGCGCCGGGCCGAGATGCTGGCCGAACTGATGCGGCTGCGCTCCAACGTCGCGGTCGCGGGCACGCATGGCAAGACCACGACCACGACGATGGTCGCCACGCTTCTCGACGCGGGCGGGGTGGATCCCACGGTCATCAACGGCGGCATCATCCATGCCTACGGCTCGAACGCGCGGGTGGGGCAGGGGGAGTGGATGGTGGTCGAGGCCGACGAGAGCGACGGCACCTTCAACCGCCTGCCCGC
>CAZPOK010000120.1:0-9386 GCA_964587905.1 uncultured Rhodobacterales bacterium
CTTCAGGCGCTTCAGGTGCAGCAGCAGCTCGGCACCCAGTCTCTGTCCATCGCGAACCAGGCGCCGCAGTCGATCCTCGCCCTTTTCCGCTGATGACCAAGCCCACGGTGCCATGACCGGTGCCGTGGGCTCATTCCTGTTCGCGCCGCGCGCGCCACGACCACTCCGGAGCCACCTCAGTGACCGAACTCGATCTCGCAAGGGCCGCCTATGGCACAAACGCCGCGCCGATACGGACGCACCGGAACAGCGAACACGACGCGTTCGCGCGCGTGACGGCGCGTATGCGGGCCGGTACGGCTGGACCCTCGGCAGACTTTCCCACGCTTGCCGCGGCGCTTCACGAAAACCGCGAGCTCTGGACCGTTCTTGCCGCCGACGTCGCGGACACGGAGAACCGCCTGCCGCCGGAGCTCCGTGCGAAGGTCTTCTACCTCGCCGAGTTCGTCGAGCAGCACAGCGCAAGGATCCTTCGCGGCAAGGCGAGCGCAGATGTCCTCATCGAGATCAACACGGTCGTGATGAAGGGGCTGCGTCCCGCCGGGGGCGCGACATGAGCGGCCTCGTTCTCAAGCTCTCGCCGAAAGAACGGGTTCTCATCAATGGCGCCGTGATCGAGAACGGCGACAGGCGTACGCGAATCTCCATCGTCTCGGCCAATGCCAGCATATTGCGGTTGCGCGACGCCCTCCATCCCGACGAGGTCAACACGCCGGTCCGCCGCGTCTGCTATATCGCTCAACTCGTGCTTTCGGGGGACGTAGCGCCTTCGGACGCCTGTCAGCAACTCCTGCGCGGGATCGAGCAATTGAGCCAGGTGTTCACGGACTCCGACAGCCGAAAGCAGCTGTCCATCGCGACAGAGGCGGTCGCGTCCGACGAACACTACAAGGCGCTCAAGGCCCTGCGACGCCTCCTTGCGCGCGAGGAGCGGCTCTTCGCGGCAAGACCGTCGTGAGCTTTCAGCCGATCGTTCCGGTCGGCGGCATCGCCGGGTGGGCGTTTCTCAGGCAGACCCGCGATGCGCAGGAGAACGCTTTCTCGGCATCCGCTCCGGTCTCGCGGGCGACAGAGTATTTTGCGGAGCGCATCGGCGACGTCCGCTCGGCCGCAGATCTCGTGTCCGACCGTCGGCTCCTTTCTGTGGCGCTGGGAGCCTTCGGGCTCGATGCCGACATCGACAGCGGCTTCTTCGTGCGGAAGGTCCTCGAGGAGGGGACGTCGTCCGAGGAGGCTCTGTCGAACCGTCTCGCGGACAAGCGCTATCTCGCCCTGTCGGAGGCTTTCGGATTCGGAGACATCCCGGGCGGAAACGCGGCGCGTCCCGGGTTCGCGGAGGACCTTGTCCGCCAGTATACCGAGCGTCAGTTCGAGGCCGCCATCGGGCGGTCGAACCCGGACATGCGGCTCGTTCTCGGACTGGAACGCGAGCTCGCCGACCTCGCCGGGCGCAGCCTGTCGAACGACGGGCAATGGTACACCGTGATGGGCACGCCGCCGCTTCGGGCAGTGTTCGAGAAAGCCCTCGGGTTTCCGGCGTCGATCGGAACGCTTGACGTGGATCGCCAACTCGACCTGTTCAAGGCTCGCGCAGAAGAGCGCTTGGGGTCGTCGCAAATCGGCGTTCTTGCGTCGCCGGAAGGTCGGGAGGCGATCACCCGAAGGTTCTTGGCCGTATCCGAGATTGCGGGTGGTGCGAGCCCGACGATTCGTGGCTCCGCGGCTTTGGCGATGCTGACGTCGACGCCGATTCTTCCCATGACGTGATTCATTTGGCAGCACGCTCGACGGGCTCACGCAGGATCGCTCTGCAGGTCAGACGCCCGGGGCGTCACCTTTGGCGATCCCGGACCCCTCGTCGGCGGGGGGCGGGTCGAGGCACTCCTCCAGCGCTCGAAAGCTCTCCGCGACGTTGGCACGTTCGGGCTGCGAAAAGAACCGCTCGAGCCTTGGCCAGACATCGATGGCGCGATCGACGACCGGATCGGAACCGGGCACATAGAGTCCGGCCTGGATCATCAATTCTGCGCGTTCGTAGGCCGACAGCATCGCGCGGGCCTTCGCTATAGACGCGTTTTCATACGCCGACCCTGCGTCCGGCAAGCACCGGGACACCGACCGCGACACGTCGACGGCCGGAAACCTCCCCCGCTCGGCGATCTCGCGGTCGAGCACGACATGCCCGTCCAGGACACCTCGGAGTGTGTCCGCGACGGGCCCCTCCATGTCCGATGCGGCAACGAGAACGCTGAAGATCGCGGTGATGTCGCCGGAGCCGCCTGCGCCCGGCCCGGTCCTCTCGGCAAGCGAGGTGATGGCCGAGAGCATCGAAGGCGGAAAGCCGTCGAGGCTCGCCGCTTCGCCGGCCGCGAGCGCGACTTCACGATGCGCTTCGGCGAACCGCGTCACCGAGTCGGCGATGAGCAGAACGTGCCGGCCCTGATCCCGGAAGTACTCCGCGATGGTGACGGCGGCTGGCAGACAGCGCCTGCGCTCCAGCGGCGACCGGTCGGAGGTCGCGGCGACCACAACGGCGCGCATCATGCCCTCTGGACCGAGCGCTCTGCGGACGAATTCCCGGACTTCACGACCTCGCTCTCCCACGAGCGCGACCACGACGACATCCGCGTCAATGCCCCGGGCCATCTGAGCGAGAAGGGTCGTCTTGCCGACGCCGGAACCTGCGAAAAGGCCGATCCTCTGACCATGTGCGATGGGCAGGATCGTGTTGAACAGCCGAAGCCCGGTCTCGAGCCGCGGCCCGAGGCCGCGACGGTCGACCGGTGGAGGGGGTGCGCGGTGAAGACGCCGCCCGATCCTGCCCCGGCTGACGTGGCGTCCATCGAGGGACCGTCCGGACGGATCGATCATGCGTCCGATCCAGGAAACTGCGGGAAAGAGGGCCGGGCAGCCGTCTAGGAGCACGCGATCGCCCACGCGAAGCCCCTCCGTCCCGCCATCCGAAAGGACGGTGACCGCGTCCTCTGCAACACCAACGACCTCGCCGCCTCGCGATCTGGCGCGCCGATCGACAGAGACGACATCCCCGACGGAGGCGACCTTTGAAAGCCCCTCAATCGCTGCCGTGGTCCGGTCGATCGACACCACCCGCCCGACATGGCGCATGACGCGGGTTTCCGCGATTTCGGCTAGAACGTGATCGAGCGCGGCCATGCCGTTTCCCCCTCTGGAGAACGCTTTCTAAACGAATCGGGGTTAAGCCATCGTTCCAACGGACCGGAGGAGAAACCCCGATGTTCGACCAGTTCGAACTCATGCGCATGTCCAAGGACCTGGCTTTGCACGCCGCCGCGAGACAGTCGGTCGTGGCCGCCAACCTGGCGAATGCCGACACGCCCGGGTACAAGGCGGCCGATCTGCAAGACTTCGCCGAAACGTATCGCTCGGCCGAAGGCGTTGCGGATCTGCGCCGGACCCGGCCGGATCATCTGCCGGGATTTGCCGGCGAAGGCGCTGCCCGCCGGATCACCGACAACGCCGTCGAGCCTTCGCCGAATGGAAACACCGTGGCGCTTGAAACCGAGCTTGTCAGATCCTCGTCCGCAAAGCGTCAGCACGACGTCGCTCTCGCGGTCTACAAATCGTCTCTGGACCTGCTTCGCTCGGCGCTTGGACGGGGACGATAACGGTGTCGACGGGAGATCTCTTCGAGTCCTCGCGCGCCGCGACGAGCGCGATGCGCGCACAAGCGCAGCGTCTGCGTCTCATTTCGGAGAATATCGCGAATGCCGACACGCCGGGCTACCGGCGCAAGACCGCTCCATTCGAGCAGGTGGTCGAACAGGGGCGGCCGACGAACGAAGTCCGCCTCGGCCCGGTGCAACTCTCGCGCGCGGAGCTGGATCGGGTCCATGCGCCCGGCCATCCATTGGCCGACGAAAGCGGCCATTTCTCGGGATCGAACGTCGATCTCGTCATCGAAATCGCTGACGCGCGCGAAGCGCAGCGCAGCTATGAGGCGAACCTCAAACTGTACGAGCAGACGCGGCAAATGTCGCGAAGCCTGCTCGACCTGCTCAGACGATAGGGGAGTTCCAGAATGGACGTCCGAACATCGCTGGCCGCCCAAGGCTACGCGGCCACCCGTCCGGCGGTCGGTGCGAACGCCGTCCCGGACGGACCCGCCGGCGCATTGGCGGCCACCGCCCGCGACTTCGCGGCGACGGTCGCGGAAGGAGAGGCCGTCGCGAAAGCCGCAATGGTCGGTCAGGCCGATCCGCACGCGCTGGTTCAGGCGCTCGCCGAATCGCAACTCGCCGTCGAGACGGCCGTGACGGTCCGCGACCGGGTCGTCGAGGCCTACCAGGAAATCCTGAGAATGCAGGTCTGACGGTGACCGAGATCGTCTTCTACGACACGCTCCGCCAGGGGCTCTGGATATCCGCGCTCATGGCGGCGCCTCTTCTCTCGGTGGCGCTCATCACGGGTATCGGGATCGGCCTGTTTCAGGCTCTCACATCGATCCAGGAGATGACGCTGACCTTCGTGCCGAAGCTTGCCGCGATGATCGCCGCCTTCTGGGTCTCGATGAGCATGATGACGGACATGCTCGTCGCCTTCTTCACGGAACAGCTGGTTCCCCTGGTCGCGGGCATCTGATCATGGACAATGCCGGCTACACCTCCCTCACCCGGCAGTCCGGCCTGATCCGAGAGATGCAGGCTGTCGCGAACAACATCGCGAACATGTCGACGACGGGCTTCCGTCGGGAGCAGGTCGTCTTCACCGAATACGTTCAGGCGCTTGGCGGCGGCCACGCATCCATCTCGATGGGAGCGCCGCGAGCCGGCTTCGCCCCTGAAGTGCAGGGCGCGCTGACGGGAACAGGTCGACCGCTCGACCTCGCGATCGAGGGCGAGGGCTTCTTTCGCATCGCCACGCCGGACGGCGACATGCTCACGCGCGCCGGCGCCTTCGTCCGCAGCCCCGACGGCGAGGTTCTGACCCCGGACGGCATGCCGCTGCTGGATGGCGGCGGAGCGCCGGTGTTCGTCCCGCCCGACGCGGCGGACATCGCGGTCGCGTCGGATGGCACGCTCAGCGCCGACGGCGCCGCGCTCGCGCAGATCGGTCTCTGGCAGCCTGTCGATACGATCCAGATCGAGCGGCGCGCCGGGGCACGCTTTGCTTTGGCGGCCGAGCCCGTGCCGGCCTTCGAGGGGGCGGGCCGCATCGTTCAGGGCTTTCTTGAGGCCTCGAACGTTTCGCCCGTCGCGGAAATCGCCCGGATGATCGAGGTGCAGCGCGCCTACGAACTCGGCCAGGGCTTCCTCGACAAGGAAGACGAACGGATGCGGGGCTTCATCCGCAGCTTCGGGAGATAGGGAGACAGATCGTTGAAAGCGCTTCAGATCGCGGCCACGGGCATGAAGGCGCAGCAGGTGCGGGTCGAGGTGATCTCGAACAACCTCGCGAACATGAGTACCACGGGCTATAATGCCCGCCGCGCGGAATTCTCCGATCTGCACTACCAGCAGATCGCTCGCGCGGGCACCGTGAATGCAACGGACGGCGCGGTTTTGCCCGCGGGCGTCCAGCTCGGACTGGGCGTGCGGTCTGCGGCCGTGACCGTCGCTCTTCAGCAGGGCTCGCTCCGGGAGACGGGCGGTGATCTCGATCTCGCCATCGAGGGAGGCGGATACCTGGAAGTTCAGATGCCTTCGGGCATTTCGGCCTATACACGTGACGGTGGATTGCAGCGGTCGCCGGACGGCCAGATCGTCACCGCGGACGGCCTTGCCCTGGTGCCCGACATCACGATCCCGGGCGACGCGCGCTCCATCGCCATCAATGCCCAGGGCGAAGTCTACGGATACTTCGACGATCAGGTCGAGGCCGAGCTTCTGGGCCGGATCACCCTTTCCGGCTTCGCCAATTCCTCCGGCCTCGAAGCCATCGGCTCGAACCTGTTTCTGGAGACGGCTGCATCCGGGCCGCCCTTCATCGCCGATCCCGGGACCGACGGCGTCGGGACGCTGAGGCAAGGGTATCTCGAGGAAAGCTCGGTCGACGCCGTGCGCGAAGTGACGGAGCTCATCGAGGCGCAAAGGGGCTACGAACTCAATGCAAAGGTCATCACGGCGGCCGACCAGATGCTCGGCGCGACGACGCAGATCCGATGATGGAGGCGCGGCAGGTCATCGGGGCGCTGGGGCTCCTTCTGGTTGGACCCGTGTCGGCTGTTGCCGACACACTGCTTGCCACGCGGACGATTCGCGCCGCCGAGACGATCCTGGCGCACGACGTGGAAATCGCCGATCGCGACACAGACGGCGCCTTGTCCCGGCCCCAGCAGGCTGTCGGGCTCGAGGCGCGCAGGAACCTCTACGCCGGCCGGCCGATACTCCACCATGACGTCGGCCCACCCGCGGTCGTCGGACGCAACGACACGATCGCTCTCGTCTACAGAAACGGTGGCCTGACCATAACGACCGATGGGCGGGCGCTCGACCGTGCGGGCGTGGGCGATCGCCTCCGGGTGATGAGTCTGTCGTCGCGGCAGACACTCAGCGGCGTGGTGCATCCCGACGGCTTCGTGATCGTCGGCGGCAACTAGGAGAGATCAGCATGACTCGCGTCGCGATTTCGATCGTCTTCGTTTCGGCCGTCGCCGGCTGCGGTGACCTCTCGACGGTGGGCGAGACGCCGGATTTCACGCCGATCGACGGCACGCTCGAGGAGCGTGCGATGGAGGTGCCGGGCCATTCGGCGGTGGAACGTCTGCAGCCGACGAAGACTGCATCGCTCTGGAGCGGCGGGCGGCAGTCGCTCCTCGGAGACCGCCGGGCCGGTCAGGTGGGCGACATCCTGACCGTCGTCATCGAAATCGACGAGCGCGCGGAGATTTCGAACAGCACCTCGCGGGAGCGGTCGGGCTCGCAATCCGCAGCGATCCCCTCGCTCCTCGGGATTCCGCAGCGGCTAGAGCGGGTGCTTCCGGACGGGGCCGACTTCGACGCTGCCCTGAGTGCCGAGGCGTCTTCCCGGAGTTCCGGCGACGGCTCGGTCCGGCGCAACGAGAAACTGACCCTGCGTGTCGCCGCCACGATCGTCGGTCTTCTGCCGAACGGCGTGCTGCGCGTGCAGGGGTCGCAGGAGGTTCGCGTCAACTACGAGATCAGAGAACTCCTGGTCTCGGGCTTCGTCCGGCCCGAAGACGTCTCGCGTCAGAATGAAATAACCTACGACAAGATCGCGTCGGCACGAATTTCCTATGGCGGGCGTGGCCGGATTTCCGAAGTCCAGCAGCCGCGGTACGGGCAGCAGGTGCTCGACCGGGTGCTCCCCTTCTGATGGCGGCGCCCAAGCTGCTCCTTCCGGTCCTCTGTCTTGTCGTCGGCCTGGCCGGCGGTACGGGCGCGGGATACGTCCTTAGGAAGCCTCCGGAAGCCAGCGGTGATGCCGTGGCGGGCGAACAAGCCGAGACGCCCGTGGAACCGGCAGGTACGAGGGACTTCGCGGAGCTCAACAACCAGTTCGTGGTTCCGGTCGTCCGCGGCGGCTCGGTCCGCGCCCTTGTGGTTCTCTCCATTACTCTGGAGGTCACTCAAGGCAACTCGCAGTCCGTCTTCTCGATCGAGCCGCGCCTTCGGGACGCCTTCCTCCAGGTGCTCTTCGAACATGCCAACATGGGTGGCTTCGACGACAATTTCACGCAGGCCGAGCGGATGTCGATTCTGCGTCAGGGCCTTCGGGAAGTGGCGTCGAAGCTCTTGGGGCCCATCGTGCGTGACGTGCTCATCGTCGACATCGTCCGCCAGGAGGCCTGATCAGCGTCTGCGCATCCCGGTCTGTGTGCCAAGCTTCCGGAGGACCCCCTGCCGTCCGAACGCCCGGGCCGCCGCGGTCCGCAGCTCGTCCCGTTCGGCGCGCAGCCTCGCCTCTTCCGCCCCCAGATCCCGGATGCGCCTCTCGCACCACCTGTTCCAAAGCGTCACCGCCCCCCCAAAATAGCGAGATCGTCGCTGTCCACGCGACGGCTGGCGAGAGAGGTCCGCTCATCGGCGAGCTCTCTCAAACGACGATCGGCGCGCGCGAGCTTCTCGAGTCGGTCCTGCAGATCGAGGTCTGCCGCTTTCAGCAGTCGCTCCGACCTGTCGCGCATCACCTGCCGCCGGTGGTCCGGGCCCGGCAGCGCATGGCCTCGGCAAAGCGGATCGCCGCCGCGACGGGCCTGTAGTGCTCGGGCAGGATCTCCTCTCCGATCCCGACGGTCGCATGGAGCGCCCGCGCGGTCGCAGGGTCGCGGCGGATCGGCACTCCTGCTTCGCTGGCAAGCGAGCGGATGCGCAGCGCGATTTCGTCGGTGCCCTTGGCGACGCAGACCGGAGCGCTGCCACGGTCGCGCGACCACTTCAGGCCGACGGCGAAATGGGTCGGGTTCACAATCACAACATCGGCCGTCGGCACATCGCTCAGCATCCTGTTCGTGGCGATGTCGTGGCCGCGCTGACGGCGCTGCTGTCGGATGTGGGGATCGCCTTCGGACTCCTTCATCTCGTCGGTCAGTTCCTTCCGGGACATCCGGTTGCGGCGCATGTGCGACGCCCTGTGCCAGATGAAATCCACGGCTCCGATGCCGAGCGCGATCACGACGACGACCGTCAGAAAGGCCATGACATCGCTCAGGATTCGACGCACCACGGTCCGCTCGGACGCCGCGATCTGCACGATCATCTCGGGCAGACGGTCGACGAGGAAGATCGCCAGGCAGACGCAGAAGAGGGCCAGCTTCATCGCGCTTTTCGCGAATTCGAATAGCCCGTCGGGACCGAACTTCTGCTTCGCGTTCTGGACGAGAGAGATGCGACTCAGCTTAGGCTCCAGTTTCGGAGGCGCGAACACCCATGCCCGTTGCAGACTGACCGCAGCGACGACGAGCGCCGCCGGGAGCAGGAAGGCGAGCAAGAAGGGGCCGGAAAGATCAAGGATGGCCGTCCACACACTTGCCGCCGCCGAGCCGGACGTCTCGATGTCGGCGGCGTGTTCGAGGAGACGGGCGAGTGTGCCGGAGATATCCCTCAGGGCTCCGCCTCCGAACAGGATGCCGAACGCAAGGAAGCCGCCATAGGCGGCGGCCGTGGTGAGATCGGCGGATCTGGGAAGCTCCCCCTGCTGCCGTGATTTCTCCAGTTTTCGCTCTGTCGGCTCGTGTTGCTTGTCCTGATCGCTGTCCTCGGCCATCAGCGCCCCCGAAGCGGGTCGGCCAGAAGCGCGTCGAACGTTTCCGACCAGACCGACATCATGAGCGGTCCCGAGAGGACGAGCAGAAAGAGCCCGCCCCAAGTGATCGCGGGGGCTCCGACAAAGGCGACCATGAGCTGCGGCATCGCGCGATTGATCGCGCCGAGTGCCAGGTTGTAGAC
>CAZPOK010000121.1:0-9355 GCA_964587905.1 uncultured Rhodobacterales bacterium
TCCGGTTCGTGCCGCTCGTCGAGGGCCTCGGACAGGACTGACCGGGACAGACATTTGGCGGTACAAGGCCCGCAGGAAGACGGGCCGGGCACAGAGGAACGAGCGATGGACCTTCTCCGCGGCGGACGATTGGGGGTGGCGGGTGTCGCCTTGCTGGGCCTTGCGGCCTGCGGCGAACCCTTCGATGTGGATTTCAGGGGCTTCGGCAACGGGTTCGACACCTCCGAGGCGGTGCGCCAGGCGACGACCCAGCGGCCACCGCCCGACGACCGGGGCGTGATCTCCTATCCGAACTATCAGGTCGCGGTCGCCTCGCGCGGCGACACGGTGGCCGACGTCGCGGCCCGCGTCGGGCTGCAGGCCTCCCAGCTTGCTTCGTTCAACGGCATTCCACAGGGCGTGACGCTCCGCGAGGGCGAAGTGCTGGTGCTGCCAAGCCGGGTCGCCGAGCCGTCGCCGGCGACCGGCGCCGTCGCCACCGGCCCGATCCAGCCGGGTGGCGTCGACGTCGCGGCCGTGGCGGGCGCGGCCATCGACCGCTCGTCGGGCACGTCCGCGCCCCGCGCGACGCCGCAGGTGCAGACCGGGCAGGAACCGGTGCGCCACCGCGTCGAGCGCGGCGAAACCGCCTTCTCGATCGCGCGACTCTACAACGTCTCGGTCCGGTCGCTCGCCGACTGGAACGGGCTCGGGGCCGACCTCGCGGTCCGCGAGGGCCAGTACCTGCTGATCCCGGTGGCCGCAGAACCCGCGCCGCAAGCCGCCGCCGCAGCGGCGCCGGGAACCGGGTCGACCGCGCCCGAACCGCCGAGCGCGGCAACCCCGCTGCCCCCGCCGCCGGTGGCGGACACCAGCGACGACGAGCCGGAGCCTGATTCTCCCGCGTTGTCGGAGGAGCGCACCGAGGCCTCCGATCCGGGGCAGTTCGCGATGCCGGTGAGCGGCGGCATCATCCGTCCGTTCAGGGCGGGCTCGAGTTCGGGCATCGGCATCAGCGCCGAGGCCGGCGCGGCGGTTCGCGCGGCGGGCGACGGCCGCGTCCTGCTGATCACCAGGCCGGCGCAGTCCGAAAGCACGGGCGAGGAACTCTACCGCGGTGACATCCTCGTCATCGGGCACGGCGACAACCTTCTGACGGTCTACTCCGGCATCGACGGCATCTCCGTCGAGAAGGGCGATGACGTGACGCGCGGCCAGCCGATCGCGCGGGTCTTCGCGGGCGCGCCGCCGGTTCTCCATTTCGAGGTTCGCGAGGGCTCGGTCGCCGTCGATCCGATGCCATATCTGCAGTGATGCACAAAAGATGAGACTCTTGGTATTTCCTCAACCATATTTGCCCAGCCTCGGGGTGCGATCGATCGCGGGAGGGCACTGGCATGATGAGACGACAGGCGCTTGCGGCAGGCCTCGCCGCCGCGATCCTCACGGGATGCGGCGGCAGCTTCGCGACCGGCTTTGACGCGCCGCTCGACGAGCAGCTCAGCCGGTCTTGGCAGGTCGCCGGCGTGTCGGTGGCCGTCCCGGCGAGCCTGACCACCACCGAAGCGAACGTTCTCGTTCCCGACGCCGACATCGTCTGGCACGGAGAACCGAGAGGCGACCGCCGGGCACAAGTCGCACGCATCTTGGAAGAGGGACTGCGCAAGGGCAGCGCGGGGCTTCGCGGCCCGACGCGCGTCGCGCTCCAGGCCCAAGTCGTCGAGTTCCACGGCGTGACCCCGATTGCAGTGAACCAGGCGCCAGCGGCGGTCCATAACATCTCCTACGTGATCCGGGTCGTCGAGGCCTCGACCGGGGAAATCCTGGCCGGACCCGACGCAATTCAGGCCGACCTGCCGGCGTTCACCCAGTCCTCGGCCGCCGTCGCCGCGGCGAACGGCGTCTCGGAACGGCAGCGCATCGTCGATCACATCGCGAGGGCCACGGCCGGCTGGCTCGGCATCGGGCCGGACCCGCGCGAGACCTTCGTCAGCCTCGGGCGCTAGGCCCCGACCCGCACGCCCCGCCGCCCCGCGAGATCGGTGAAGTACTGCCAGGCCACCCGGCCCGACCGCGCGCCGCGCGTGGCCTGCCACTCGATCGCCTCCGCCCGCAGCGTCTCGTCCCCGATCTCCACGCCGTAGGCGTCGCAGTAGCCGCGGATCATGGCGAGGTATTCGTCCTGGGTGCAGGGGTGGAAGCCGAGCCAGAGCCCGAACCGGTCCGACAGCGAGACCTTCTCCTCGACCGCCTCGGAGGGATTGATGGCCGAGGACCGCTCGTTCTCGATCATGTCGCGCGGCATCAGGTGGCGCCGGTTGGACGTGGCATAGAACACCACGTTGTCGGGCCGCCCCGCGATCCCGCCGTCGAGCACCGCCTTCAGGGACTTGTAGTGCTGGTCGTCGTGGCTGAACGACAGGTCGTCGCAGAACAGCACGAACCGGGCCTCGGCGGCGCGCAGGATGTTGAGGAGCCGCCCGATCGAGGGCAGGTCCTCGCGCTGGACCTCCACGATCCCGAGCGGCAATCCCTCCGAGACGACCTGTGCGTGGATCGCCTTGACGAGCGACGACTTGCCCATCCCGCGCGCGCCCCAGAGAAGCGCGTTGTTCGCGGGCAGGCCCTTCGCGAACTGCCGGGTGTTCTCGAGCAGCGTGTCGCGCGACCGGTCGATGCCGACGAGCAGCCCGATGTCGATCCGGTTCACCCGCCCCACGGGGTCCAGCCGGTCGGGATCGACATGCCAGACGAAGGCGTCGGCTGTGCCGAAATCCGGCGCCGGGCGCGGCGCCGGGGCGATCCGTTCGAGGGCCGCGGCGATGCGCGCCAGCGCGTCGTCGCTCATTCCTTCTCCTCGCCGGAATCGTCGCCGAAGTCGTAGAGATCCTCGTCCTCGCCCAGCACGCCCTCGCGGCGAAGTTCCTCGACCCGCTTCTTCTCGACCCATTTCACGAGCTGGATGGAGATCTCGTAGAGGCCGTAGACCGCGACGAAGAGGATGACCTGCGTGATCACGTCCGGCGGCGTGACGAGGGCCGCGAGCATCAGAATGGCCACGACCGCGTATTTCCGGACATCGGCGAGCCCGCGCGCCGTCACCAGCCCCGCCTTGCCCATCAGCGTGAGCAGCACCGGCAGCTGGAAACAGAGCCCGAAGGCCACGATGAACTTGATGGTGAGGCTCAGGTATTCCTGTGCCGAGCCCTGAAACGCGATGCCGGCCACGGCGTCCTCGACCGCGCCCTCGCCGATCACGGTGCCGGGCTGCTGAAAGCCGAGGAAGAAATCGAAGGCGAGCGGCGTGACCACGTAGAAGGCAAAGGACGCGCCGAGGAAGAACATGAAGGGCGAGGCCACCATGAACGGCAGGAACGCGTTCTTTTCGGTCCGGTAGAGACCCGGCGCCACGAACCTCCAGAGCTGGTAGCTGATGAACGGGAACGACAGCGCGAGCCCGCCCATCAGCGAAATCGAGATCGCGACGAAGAAGCCTTCCTGCAGCTTGATCAGGATCAGACCGCAGTCCTCGTGGCCGCGCTCGGCCATCGCGCCGCAGAGCGGCTCGGTCAGGAAGTTGAAGATCGGGTTCCAGACAGTGAAGCACAGCACCATCCCGACGATGAAGGCCACGGCCGACTTGATCAGCCGCGCGCGCAGCTCGGCCAGATGCTCGATCAGCGGTGCCGCGGAGTCGTCGATCTCTTCGGTCTGAGTCATCGGCCTCTCGCGGGCTTCTTCTTGGGCATGTTCTTGGGTCGCGCGGCCCGCGCCGTGGGCGCGCCGGGCCTCTCGCGCGGCGCGCGCGGTTCGGGCTCAGGCCCCGGCGCGGGCGTTGCGGCCTCGGCCGCCTTCGTCTCGCGGGAGGCCCGCGCCGCGGCGAGCCGCTTCTGCGCCTCGAGCGCCTGGTTTTCCTTGAGCTTCGCGGTGTTCTCGCCAAGCGCCGCCGACGTGTCCGCGGGTTTTGCGGATTTCGTGGGCTCCCACTTGTCGAAGCGGTCCGCGGCGTTCTTGAGCTTGTCGAGACCGAGGTTCTTCGACGAGGTCATCGTCTTCAGGTCCGATGCGGTCTGCTTGACGCCGCTCTCGTCGGCGGCGTCATCCATCGCGCGCTGAAAGTCGCGCGCCATGCGCCGCATCTTGCCCGTGAACTGTCCCAGCGTGCGGAACATGCCGGGCAGGTCCTTCGGACCCACAACGATCAGCGCGACAACGCCGATGACGAGAAGCTCGGTCCAGCCGATGTCCAACATTGAGTGTCGTCCCGGGGCCCGGAGGTCAGACCTTGTCTTTCTCGTTCTCTGGCGTCACGTCGCGGGCGTTCTCGGTGCCCTCCTCGAGCTCCTTCGTGCTGTCGCTGACGCCCTTCTTGAACGCGGTGATACCCTTGCCGACCTCGCCCATGAGCGAGGAGATCTTGCCGCGGCCGAAGAGGACGAGCACGACGATGGCGATGAGGAGGAGGCCCGGAAGGCCGATGTTGTTGAGCATTGGTCAGTTTCCCTCGATGGGATGCGGGTGATGTCACCGCCTATCTAGTCACCGCCGTCGGGCACCGGAAGGGCAGACCGCCGCTTGGGCGCGCCCGACCTCGCGAAGGCACGGATTTCGGCAGATTGCCTTCGCTCAACTGACATGTTAGTGTCAGTTTCCCGGCACCGATCCGGGACCAATCCCCGAATCGGAGACGCTTCCCTGCCCCCGCCGGAGCCCATGCGCCGCACAGACCGCCTCTTCGATCTCGTCGAGATCCTGCGCGACGGCCGCCTGCACCGCGCGCAGGATCTCGCGGACCGTCTCGGGGTTTCGGTGCGAACGGTCTATCGCGACATGGAAACGCTCCGTGGCTCCGGCATCCCGGTCGAGGGCACGCGCGGCACGGGCTACGTCATGGGCGCACCCGTGACGCTGCCGCCACTGAACCTGACGCTTCTCGAGTTCGAAGCGCTGGAGCTCGGCATGGCCGTCGTCGCCGAGGCGGCCGACCCCGAACTGCAGAGCGCGGCGAAAAGCCTGTCTGCCAAGCTCGACGCCGTGCTGCCCGAGGACGGCGTCGCACGGGGACAAGGCCGGGGCTTCGCCGTCCATCCCTTTGCCGATGCCGCGCGCGGCTTCCGACACATGCCGGTCCTGCGGGCCGCGATCCGGGCGCGCCAGAAGCTCGACCTCACCTATCGCGGAGAAGAGGGCCACGAGACGTGCGAGGTGATCCGTCCGCTCGAGATGGAATACCGGGGCCGCGTCTGGACACTGACCGCCTGGTGCGAGGCGCGCGGCGACTTCCGCATCATCCGGGTCGACCGGATCGTCGGCGTCGAGACCCGGCCCGAGTTGTTCGTCGACGAGCCGGGCAAGTCGCTCGCCGACTACCTGGATCGGATAACCGGAACGGGGAAGGCGCCCTGAGGTGCTATCCTGCTCCGGACACGTCCGCGCCCGAGAGCGGCGGGTGACACGCGCCCTCAGCGCCGCGGGCGCTCAATCCGGCGATCCGGGCTCCTTCGCGGGGAAGACGAAGCAGCGTTCGCGCCGGAACATGATCCAGAGCGCCGTGCCGGGCTTTGGCAGGAAGACGGAGGGCACCGTCGCCCTGACGATCGAGCCGTCGTGCTCGAGCCGAAGCTCGACGAGGCTCTCGTGGCCCATGAAACGCGCCCGGCCAACCACGGCGCGAGCGGGAAGGCCATCCTGCGGCGTCGGGTTCGGGCCGCGCCCGTTCCGGTCGAAGTCGATCCGGAGGTGCTGGGGACGGATGACGATCTCCACCTCCGTGCCGTCCGGCACGCCGGGAGCCAGGAACTGGCCGAAGGGCGTATCGGTCAGCGCCCCTTCAACCTTGCCCCGGATCACGTTGATGTCGCTGAAAAACGCCGCCGCACTCTTGTCCACGGGCGCATTGTAGACATTGTAGGGCGCGCCACGCTGGACGATGTGCCCGTCCCGCATCAGCGCGATCTCGTCGGCCATCCGCATGGCCTCCTCGGGTTCGTGCGTGACGAGCAGAACCGCCGCCCCCTCCTCCTTCAGGATTTCCAGCGTCTCGTCGCGCACCCCGTCGCGGAGCCGGTTGTCGAGGCCCGAGAACGGCTCGTCCATCAGCATGATCCGCGGACGCGGGGCGATCGCGCGGACCAGCGCGACGCGCTGCTGCTCGCCGCCCGAAAGCTCGTGCGGGAAGCTGTCGATGAGATGCGGCAGGCGGACCCGCTCGAGAAGCTCTTCGACCCGGGCGCGCTTTTCGGCCTTCGTCCCGGAAAGTCCGAAGGCCACGTTTCCGGCGACGGTGAGGTGCGGGAACAGCGCAAAATCCTGGAACATCAGCCCCACGCCCCGCGCTTCGGGCGGATCGTGGCGATGAGCCTCCGAGATCACCTCGCCGTCGATCAGCACCTCGCCCGCGTCCTGCCGCTCGACGCCCGCGATGATCCGGAGCGTCGTCGACTTGCCGCAGCCGGAGGGTCCGAGGAGGCACATCACCTGCCCCGCACTCACCGACAGGGAGACGTCGCGCACGACGTCCCGGCCGCCGAAGCGGCGCGTGACGTTGCGGATCTCAAGCCGTGGCGGAGCGGCGTTCACCTCAGGCCCTCGTAATCCCGATGAAAATTATCGGTCATGGGGCTATCAGCCGCCCGATGGCTCCGCAAGCGGGAACGCCGGGACCTCAGAGCGTCGAATTGACCCCGCCGCCGTCGAGAAGGATGTTCTGGCCGATGATGAAACCCGCATGGGCCGAGCAGAGAAACGCGCACATCGCGCCGAATTCCTCCGGGGTGCCGTAGCGGCGGGCGGGAATGGTCTTCTCGCGCTCTGCGCGGGCCTCGTCCACCGAGATGTTCTTCTGGCGCGCGACGTTGCCGTCGAGCGCGTCGGCCCGGTCCGTCGCGTGGATGCCCGGCAGCATGTTGTTCATCGTGACGCCGGAGTGCGCCACCTGCCGCGACGTGCCCGCAACATAGCCGGTAAGTCCCGCACGCGCGGAGTTGGACAGGCCCAGCGCCGGGATCGGCGCCTTCACCGACTGCGAGGTGATGTTGACGACCCGGCCCCAGCCGCGCTCCATCATGCCCGGCACGACCTCCTTGATGAGCGCGATGGGCGTCAGCATGTTCGCGTCGAGCGCCTTGATGAAATCCTCGCGCTCCCAGTCCGACCACAGGCCGGGCGGCGGGCCACCGGCGTTGTTGACGAGGATGTCGGGGTTCGGACAGGCGGCGAGCAGGTCGGCCCGGCCCGCGTCGGTGGTAACGTCCGCCGCGACCGTCTTCACTTCCACACCGTGGGCGGCGCGGATCGCCTCGGCCGTGGCCTCGAGCGCCTCGGCGCCCCGCGCGTTCAGGACGAGGTTCACCCCCGCCCCCGCCAGCGCCTCGGCGCAGCCGCGCCCCAAGCCCTTCGACGAGGCGCAGACGATCGCCCATTTCCCCTTGATGCCGAGATCCATGCCCGTCCCTCCTTCGGTCCTGTTCGGACTTGAGCTAGCATCCGGGGCGCGGAGAGGGAAGAGCGGCGCCCGTTACCGGATCTCGGCGGCGACGGCGACAGTCGCGCCGACGGTGGCGCCGTTGAGCGTCTCGGTCTCGCCCGGAGCCGAGGATGCGAGGAGCCCCCGGATCGGCGTGCCCTTTAGCTTGCCCGTCACGTCGCCGTCGAGCTCCACGAGGTTTCCCTGCCCGATGAGCGCGCCCGCGTATCCGAAGCGCACGTCGTTCGGCACCGTGGTCCCGCGTGGGGTGTCGAAGCCGATCTCGCCGTCCACGATCGCGACCCTGCCGGCGTAGTCGCCCAGCGCGCCGCCATCGTTGCCGACGAAGTCCGTCATCTCGCCGATCAGGGTCCGGGTGCCGAAATCCACCTCCATCGCACTGTCGCCGATCAGGGTAAGCGGCACGGGCCCGGTGTCGAGGACGAGGCCCGCAAATCCCCGGAACGCCGCCGAGCCGCTGTTCGGCACCTCTCCGGGCTGTCCGGTGTAGCCGGTGTTGAAGAGATCGCCGAGCCGGTCGGACATCGCCGCGAAATCCGCGACCCGATCCTGTTCGTGAGCGGCTGTCGAGCCGTCGCCACAGGCGGAGAGTGCCGAAAAGGCGATCAGCGTCGCGAGACCGGACGTCCTGGAGGCAAATATGGTATTTCGCACAGTCAAACCCCACCAGATAGGCGGGCACAGAATACCGGCACGTTCGAAAAAGGAAAGCGCCTTGCCCTTGGGGCACGGAGCGAGCCGCCGATGTCAGCGTTCGAGCCACAGCTCCCCGGTCAAGGTGCCCGTGCCCGATCCGCCCGAGGACAGCGTTGCGTCGACGACCCCCGCCGCGCTCCGCGCCGAGGCGCCGAGGAACGTGCCGGAGAACGCGCCGTCGATCGCGTGGCGTTCGCCGGCCGCGGCCAGGTGGCCTTCAACCGCTGCCGTGATCCCCGCAGGTCCGATGCGCCCGTCGACGATCACGGCCGAGCCCGGGATCTCCGCGCCGCCCGGTCCCAGGAACCGGTCGAGGCGGCCCGACACGGTGCGTGCCGCAAAACGGGCCGTCATCTCCGCATCGCCCGTGAAGAAGAGCGAGCCACCGGGCAGGTCTGCCGCTGCCCCGAGGTAGCCTACGTATGTGGCGGTTCCGGAGACCGGCAGCGTCGCGGTGATCTCGGCATCCTCGAGCCGGCTCGTCAGGCTTTCGAAGGCGGCATCGCGCACCGCGTATTCCATCGGCCCCGGCGACGCCGCCCCGGCTTCGCCGAAGCCTCCTTCGCCACCGCCGCAAGCGCCAAGCATGCCGCAGGCGGAAAGGAACAGGCTGAACTGACGGATCGGCATGTGCGCCCCCGGCCGATATGGACCGGATGCCGTTCTGTGCCCTCAAGACTAAGATTCTCTTAAGGATCCTCGCAGCGCGATTGCGCCCATCCCCGCCCCGGCCTATATCCCGCGCCATGCTCGATCGTGCCCACAATGCCGCGGCGCTGCCGCCCGAGATCGCCCGCCGCCGGACGTTCGCGATCATTTCGCACCCCGACGCCGGCAAGACGACCCTGACCGAGAAGTTCCTTCTCTTCGGCGGCGCGATCCAGATGGCGGGACAGGTCCGCGCCAAGGGCGAGGCGCGGCGGACGCGGTCTGACTTCATGGCCATGGAGAAGGATCGCGGCATCTCGGTCTCGGCCTCGGCGATGTCCTTCGAGTACAAGACCTGGCGCTTCAATCTCGTCGACACGCCCGGCCACTCGGACTTTTCCGAGGACACCTACCGCACGCTCACCGCCGTCGACGCCGCGATCATGGTGATCGACGGGGCGAAGGGCGTGGAGAGCCAGACCCGCAAGCTGTTCGAGGTGTGCCGCCTGCGCGACCTGCCGATCCTGACCTTCTGCAACAAGATGG
>CAZPOK010000122.1:0-9354 GCA_964587905.1 uncultured Rhodobacterales bacterium
CGGGCGTGATGACGCCGGGGCAGTTCGGGCCGACGAGCACGGTCTTCGAGCCTTCGAGCGCGCGCTTGACCTTCATCATGTCGAGCACCGGGATGCCTTCGGTGATGCAGACGATGAGCGGGATCCCGGCGTCGATCGCCTCGAGGATCGAGTCTGCGGCGAACGGCGGGGGGACGTAGATTACCGACGCGTTGGCGCCGGTCCTCTCGACGGCCTGGTGGCAGGAATCGAAGACCGGCAGGTCGAGGTGGGTCTGGCCGCCCTTCCCCGGCGTCACGCCGCCGACCATCTTGGTGCCGTAGGCGATGGCCTGTTCGGAATGAAAGGTGCCTTGGCTGCCCGTGAAGCCCTGGCAGATGACCTTGGTGTTTTCGTCGACGAGGATCGCCATTTCTTTTCCTTCGAATTCTATCTGGTGCCGAGGGCCGGGTTTCCGGCCGCGCCGCTGAACGTGCCCAGGCGACCCGTGGTCCCGGTCTGGCTGATGGCCATCGAGGCGACGAGCGCGAGCGCCGCAAGACCGATGCCGAGGTTGATGCGCTGGAAGCGAGTCACCCGAGTCAGCCCTTCACCGCCTTGACGATCTTCTCGGCTGCGTCTGACAGGTTGTCTGCCGCGATGACGTTGAGTCCGCTCTCCGCGATGATCTTCTTGCCAAGGTCGACGTTGGTCCCTTCGAGCCGCACGACGAGCGGGACCTCGAGGCCCACTTCCTTCACCGCGGCGATGATGCCTTCGGCGATGATGTCGCACCGCATGATGCCGCCGAAGATGTTGACGAGTATCCCCTTCACCTGCGGATCCGACGTGATGATCTTGAAGGCTTCGGTCACCTTCTCCTTCGTCGCGCCGCCGCCCACGTCGAGAAAGTTCGCGGGTTCCGAGCCGTAAAGCTTGATGATGTCCATCGTGGCCATCGCCAACCCTGCGCCGTTCACCATGCAGCCGATCTCTCCGTCGAGCGCGATGTAGTTGAGATCGTATTTCGAGGCCTGGAGTTCCTTCGGGTCTTCCTCGGTCTCGTCGCGCAGGGACGCGATGTCTGAATGCCGGTAGACCGCGTTGCCGTCGAAGCCCATCTTGGCGTCAAGACACTTCAGGTCGCCCTTGTCGGTCACGATCAGCGGGTTGATCTCGAGCATCTCCATGTCCTTGTCCACGAAGACCCTGTAGAGCGTGCCCATGAGCGCGACGCACTGCTTGACCTGCGGGCCTTCGAGGCCGAGTGCGAAGGCGATGCGGCGGCCATGGAATGGCTGGTAGCCGGTGGCGGGGTCGACGGAGAAGGACAGGATCTTCTCGGGCGTCGAGGCCGCGACTTCCTCGATGTCCATGCCGCCTTCTGTGGAGGCGACGTAGGAGACGCGCGAAGTCTGCCGGTCGACCAGGAGGGCGAGGTAGAGCTCGCGATCGATACCCGACCCGTCCTCGATGTAGATGCGGTTGACCTGCTTGCCCGCGGGACCCGTCTGCTTGGTGACGAGCGTGCGGCCGAGCATCCGCTTGGCTTCGTCCGCCGCTTCCTCGACCGACTTGGCCAGCCGCACGCCGCCCTTCTCGCCCGCGTCGGCTTCCTTGAACGTCCCCTTGCCGCGACCGCCCGCGTGGATCTGTGCCTTGACGACCCAGAGCGGCCCGTCCATTTCGCCCGCCGCCGTCTTGGCCTCTTCGGCGCGGAGCACGACGCGGCCATCGGAGACCGGGGCGCCGTAGTCGCGAAGCAGGGCTTTCGCCTGGTATTCGTGGATGTTCACAACTCTTTCCCGTCCTGTGGAATTTTTCGTTCCATGACACAGGAGAGATGCGCCGATAAACGATTTTTCGTCGCAAAAGCGTTCTTACCGGGAAAAATCCGACATTCGTGATCACAACAATAAAAGTGTGATCACACAAGGTGCCGAGCGCAGTATGCCGCCGTGTACAGACGAGAGTCGCGGGATGCGGACACGCGTGCGCCGGAACTCGGCTCGTGCTCCGGGCGTTCGAAACGTGACCGAGAGACAGTCCGCAAACTGAAGGGGGTCCCGACATGGCCGACACCGAGAACCAATCGACGAACGGCCGGACGATCATGTTGATCGCGGTCGCCGGAGCGGTCGTTCTCCTTCTATTCATCTACTTTTTCGTCTCTCGCGCACAGCGCGAAGAGGCGCTCACGTCCGAGATCGAGACGCTCCAGGGTCAACTCGACGAACAGGTGGCGCTTGGCGGATCGGCGGACGAACTCCGCTCGGAGATCGAAGCGCTCGGGCCGGAGGCGGAACAGCTCCGCGCGGAACGCGATCAGCTCGCCGCGGATGTCGATGCGCTGACCACCGAGCAGGAGCGGCTTTCGCAAGAGGTCAGCACGGTGGGCGAGCGGGTTTCCGAGCGGCAGGCGGAGGTCACGGCACTCGAAGAGGAATTGCAGCCGATGCGCGAGGAAATCGCGACCTTCGAGGATCGCAAGGCGGACCTCGCCAACACGATCGCCGCGCAGACGGACGAGCTTGCGCAGATCGGCACCCGTCTGGAAGAGGCTCGGGCGGAAGAAGCCGACCTGCGTGAGACGATCTCCAACCTGACGGATGATACAGCGCGTCTGTCCGAGGAAGCGTCACAGGCGGAAGCGCGCCTGCAGGACGCCCTTGCGCGGCAGAGCGAGGCGCGCGATGCGCTTGCGCGTCACCAGGAAGAGGTGGCTCAGCTCGAGGAGCGCAGCAATTCTCTGCAAGAGACCATCTCGTCTCTGGAGAATCAGCAGGCGACGCTCGGCGAAGCCGTCTCTGCAGCCGAAGCGCAGCTCGCCGAAGTGCAGGACATGGTGGCGAACCTCACGTCGGATGTCGCCGAGAGGGCAAGCCGTCTCGAGGAGATCGAGACGATGATGAACAGCGCCATGTCGGGATCGGGGTCTGCGGAGGAGGAAGGCGGATCGGCTGGTGAGGCGCCGGCCTCTGGAGCTTCCGAAATGTCGGGTGAGGATGGCGCCGCGGACGAGGCAGGGGCGGCTGAAGAGGACGCAGCAACGCCCGAAGAGGTCAGCCAATAGGATCCCGCGTGCCGCCGGAGACCGTCTGAGCGCCACGGCGGCCTTGGCGAGCCACAACTGATGCGAGACCACCGGGAGGTCGGATATGGCAGACAGCAAGTGGACGACGAACAAGACGATCATGTATGCGGCCGTCGCGGGCGCGATCGTCTTTCTGGTTCTCGTCTACCTTTATGTTTCATGGGGTGTGGAAGAGGACGCGTTCACCTCGGAGATCGAGCCGGGCGATTACGAGGTGGAGGAGTAGCGGCGTACGAGCATTCGTGTGCAGGAGACACGCGCCCGACGACCCCGGCTTCGGCGAAGCGAAACCGGGGTCGGATGGATGACAGGCGGGTCTGAGGGCCGCGCCGATCAGGCCAGGGTGCTGTCGATGCCCTTGCAGGCCTCCACGAGACCCTTCACCGCATCGACCGATTTGTCGAACATGACCTGCTCGTCCTTGTTGAGCTTGATGTCGACGATGCGCTCGATCCCGGTCGCGCCGATGATTGTGGGCACACCGACGTAAAGGCCTTTCAACCCGTAGGCGCCGTCAACGTACGCGGCGCAGGGCAGAAGGCGCTTCTGGTCCCTGAGATAGGCCTCGGCCATCTCGATCGCGGAGGTGGCCGGGGCATAGAAGGCGGAGCCGGTCTTGAGCAGGCCCACGATCTCGGCGCCGCCGTCTCGGGTGCGCTGGACGATCGCGTCCATCTTCTCCTGCGTGGTCCAGCCCATCGACACGAGGTCGGGAAGCGGAATGCCGCCGACCGTCGAGTAGCGGACGAGCGGCACCATCGTATCGCCGTGGCCGCCGAGCACGAAGGCGGTGACGTCGCGCATCGAGACGTCGAACTCGAGGCTGAGGAAATGACGGAACCGCGCGGCGTCGAGGACGCCGGCCATGCCCACGACCTTTTCGTGGGGCAGGCCCGAGAACTCGCGGAGCGCCCAGACCATCGCGTCGAGCGGGTTGGTGATGCAGATCACGAAGGCGTCGGGCGCATGCGCCTTGATGCCTTCTCCCACGGCCTTCATGACCTTGAGGTTGATGCCGAGCAGGTCGTCGCGGCTCATGCCGGGCTTGCGCGGGACGCCGGCGGTGACGATGCACACGTCCGCACCCGCGATGTCGGCATAATCCTGCGTGCCGCTCAGCGCCGCGTCGAAACGTTCGACAGGGCCGGACTCCGCCAGGTCGAGCGCCTTGCCCTGCGGGATGCCTTCGGCAATGTCGAAGAGGACGACGTCGCCGAGTTCCTTGATTGCCGCGAGGTGGGCAAGCGTTCCGCCAATCTGTCCCGCGCCGATAAGGGCGATCTTGGATCTGGCCATGGATTGTCACTCCGGTCCTATGGATTTCGCGGGGATGCCTAGAGCCTGCGGTCAGGTCGTGCAAGGCCGCTGCGCCGCAGCCGGCGCCGGAAAGACCACTTCCGTCCAGCGCTTGAGACCGCTAAGAGATCGATCTCACGGGAGTTTTTCGTCGGATGGAGCTCGACGCGACGTTCTTCCTGCTGGCCATTCCGGCGGTCGTTTTCGCGGGTATCTCGAAGGGCGGCTTCGGGTCCGGCGCGGCCTTCGCGGCGACGCCGATTCTCGCTCTGGTGATCGACCCGCGCCTTGCGCTCGGTTTCCTGCTGCCGCTTCTGATGCTTATCGACGCGGCCACGCTCAAGCCCTACTGGCGCAGGTGGAGCTGGCATGATGCGCGTCTTCTGATCCTCGGCTCGTTGCCAGGTATCGCGCTTGGCGTGGCGCTTTATCGGGTCGCGGACGCGGATGTCTTCCGGTTGCTTATAGGCCTTGTCTCCGTCGCCTTCGTTGCCGTCCGGCTCGCTCAGATCAGGGGCTGGATTCGCACGGCCGAGCGGCCGGCGGGCGAGGTCGCGGGGCTCGTCACCGGCCTTGCCGCCGGGTTCACCAGTTTCGTGAGCCATGCGGGGGGACCGCCGGTGGCGATCTACCTTCTGTCGCAGCGTCTGACGAAGACCGCGTTCCAGGCGACGACTGTGCTGGTCTTCGGCGTTGTGAACGTGTTCAAGGCGGTCGCCTACACGTTCCTCGGGATCTTCACCGTCGAGACGCTCTGGGCGAACGTTCTGCTCGCCCCGGCGGCGCTTCTCGGCGCGTGGTTGGGCGTGAAGGCACATCGGCTGGTGGAAGAGCGCATGTTCTTCGGTTTGACCTACGTGCTGCTCACGATCACCGGGACCAAGCTTGTCTGGGACGCCCTGACCTAGACGTCGTCGCCCGAAACTTCCGCAATTGTCAGCGCCTCGTAGGCCTGTCCGGACGCGACGAGGCAGGTGATGCCGCCGGGAGTGGTGGCGGTGATGGTCCAAGTGCCGGTTTCCCGGGAGGCGAAGATCTCGACAATCTGGTTGTTCGCGCCAAGGCCAATCGACTGCCGGGTCTCGCCGTAGGCATTGGCCAGACGCTCCATCACATGGGCGCGGATGCCGCAGTTTCCGTCCGTCTGTCCGTAGGCATTACCGGCAGCGGCGATCAGGATGCCGAAGCCGAGAGAGGCGGCATAGATTTCCCGTGTCATGAGGCGGTCCTTCTGGCGTCGGATGGTCAGGACAGGGCGTGTCCGGTCAGTTCAGTCCCCCGAACGATGCCTCCGGATCGCGGATAAAGGGTTAACGGCGCGTGCGCCGGCGGCGCGGCTCAGCCTGCGTTTCTGCGACGCAGCAAAAACGCTTGCAGGAAGGATCGCGGTCATGCTCTTTCGCGCAACAAAGTTGCGAGGGACGAGAATCATGAATCAGGCGTCGCGGCCGCTGAGGACGGTCCTCTACATTCCTGCGTCGAAGGAGCGTGCGCTCGAGAAAGCGAAGTCTTTGCCGGCGGACGCAATCATCTTCGATCTCGAGGACGCCGTGGCGCCGGAGGAGAAGGCCGCGGCGCGGGAGCTTCTGCGCGAAACGCTCGCGGCGGGAGAATACGGCTCCCGCATGAAGATCGTGCGGATCAACGCGCTCGGCACCGAGTGCGGCATGCAGGACGCGGCGGCGGTCGCGGACATGGCCTGCGACGCGGTGCTCCTGCCCAAAGTCGAGGGGCCGGGCGACGTGGCCGCGCTGGCCGATATCGTCCCGGATAAGGAACTCTGGACGATGATGGAGACCCCGCGCGGCTGCCTGAACGCGCTCGCCATCGCCGAAGCGCTCCGAGTGGGCGGGTTCGTGATGGGGACCAACGATCTTGCGAAGGAAATCGGCGCCCGGTTCCGCGCGGACCGGCTGCCGATGATGACCGCGCTTCAGACGTGCCTGATGGCGGCGAAGGCCGCTGGCATCGCTTGTATCGACGGTGTGTACAATGCGTTCCACGACGATGAGGGCCTGCGCGCGGAATGCGAGCAGGGTCGCGCGATTGGAATGGACGGCAAGACGGTGATCCATCCAGCGCAGCTCGCCATAGCGAACGAGGTCTTCGCGCCGTCCTCGGACGACGTGGAACTGGCGAAGCGGCAGATCGCCGCCTTTGACGAAGCGATGGCGGCAGGGCAGGCTGTCGCGGTCGTCGACGGGAAGATCGTCGAGAACCTGCATGTCGCCACGGCCCGCGCGACGCTCGCCAGGGCCGAGGCCATCGCCGCAATGGAGGCTGCATGACTCTGATGATCCTCGGGATCCTGCTCTGGGTAGCGGGACATTTCTTCAAGCGGGTGATGCCCGGTCTTCGCGAAGGACTGGGCGATGCCGGCAGGGGCATCGCGGCCGTCGTCATCCTCGGCAGTGTCGTCCTGATGGTGATCGGTTACCGCAGCGCGTTCACGGACCAGCTCTGGTTTCCGCCGCCCTTCATGATCCACATCAACAATCTGTTGATGATACTGGCGGTCTATCTCTACGCGGCGAGCGGGGCCAAAGCGCGTGTCGCCACGAAGATGCGGCACCCGCAGCTCATCGGTTTCAAGACCTGGGCGGTTGCGCACCTTCTGGTCAACGGCGACTGGGCCTCGGTCATCCTGTTCGGATCGCTTCTCGCCTGGGCCGTTGCCGAAGTCATCGTCATCAACCGGAGCCAGCCTGAATGGACGCCGCCGGAGTGGGGCGGATCGTCGGCCGAGGTCAAGGCGGTCGTCGGGACGGTCGTGGTCTTCGCGGTCATCGCGGCCATTCACGCCTGGGTCGGCTACTGGCCGTTCCCGGGGTAAGGCGATGATGATCTACCGTCTCCTGACCGAAGACGACACGTCGGCCTTCTGCCACAAGGTTTCCCTGGCGCTGTCGAAAGGCTGGGAGCTTCACGGCTCACCCACGATCGCCTTCGATGCGGCGCGTGGTGTGATGCGCTGCGCGCAGGCGGTCGTGAAGGAGATCGACGGAGACTATCATCCCGCCATGAAGCTGGGGGAGCAATGACCGGGAAGACGAACCGCGGCCGCTATTTCGAAGACTACCGGGTCGGGCAGGTGATCCCGCACGCGGTGCCGCGGACGGTGTCCGGCGGCGAGCGGGCCATCTATCATGCGCTCTATCCCGCGCGGCACGCGCTGCACTCGGCTGATGGTTTTGCGGCGTCTTGCGGCCTTCCGATGGCGCCGCTGTCCGACCTCGTGACGTTTCACATGGTGTTCGGAAAATCCGTACCGGACATTTCGCTGAACGCCGTCGCCAATCTCGGCTACGCCGAAGGAAAGTTCCTTCGGCCCGTCTGGCGGGGCGACACGCTCCGGGCGGACTCCGAGGTCATCGGGGTCAAGGAGACCTCGAACCGGAAATCCGGCGTCGTCTGGGTACGCACCACCGGCCGCAACCAGTCCGGCGCGGCGGTGCTGACCTATGTCCGGTGGGTCATGGTGCGAAAGCGCGATACGGCGTCGGAGGCCCCCGAGACAGTGATCCCGGCGCTAAATCCGGCCGTTGCCGCGGAAGATCTTGTCGTGCCGGAGGGTCTCGACTTTTCGTCCTACGATTTCACTGCTGCTGGTGAACCGCATCGTTGGAGCGACTACGAGATCGGCGAGACGATAGACCATGCCGACGCCGTGACGATCGAGGAAGCCGAACACATGATGGCCGCACGGCTCTGGCAGAACACGGCCCGGGTCCATTTCGACAAGACCTATCGCGACGACGGGCGGCTCCTTGTCTACGGCGGGCACGTGATCTCGCTTGCCCATGCGCTGAGCTTCAACGGGCTCGCCAATGCGCAAGTGATCGCGGCCATCAATGGCGGGACGCATGCGAATCCCTGTTTCGCCGGTGATACGGTGACGGCCTGGTCCCAAGTGCTCGATACGTCGGAGACCTCGGCCCCGGGGGTGGGTGCGATCCGGCTGAGGCTGGTTGCGCAGCGCGCCGGGCACCCGCCGTTCGAGGTGAAGGGAGAGGATGGGAAGTACCTCTCGCATGTTCTTCTGGACCTCGACTACTGGGCATTGATGCCGACATGACTCAAGCTTGTGTGATCACGTGAGAAACTTTCGTGATCACAAGGTGAGGCGTTCCGGTTTCTTGCGCCAAAAAACCGCAATCACTTCCTTGGGGGCGCCCGTGACTCCCGCTGAAAAAGGTCTATCACGGTATACCGAATGCACCCCGCACGGTGCCGACTGGAAGGGACCTCCATATGGCTGACGTGAATCCGGACGACAGGCCCCTGTCTCCGCATCTGACTATCTACCGGCCGCAGATGACGTCCATCTCGTCGATCTTCACGCGGATAACGGGAAACGCGCTCCTGATTGCCGGGCTTCTGATCGTCTGGTGGTTTCTCGCGGCCTCGACGTCGCCTGAATACTTCGACCTCGCGAATTCGGTGATCACGTCGTGGTTCGGCGATCTCGTGATGGTCCTGTCTCTCTGGGCGCTCTGGTATCACACGCTCGCCGGGGTGCGACACCTCATCTGGGACACCGGGCGAGGTCTGGACGTAGACACGGCGGAAAAGATGGGCTGGGCGGCCTTCGGCGGCTCGGCGGTCCTGACGATCATCACAGTGCTCGTGATCTGAGGAGGCACCGATGGCATACGTAACAGACCGCAAGCGCGCGACCGGCCTCGGGTCGGCGAAGTCCGGGACCGAGCATTTCTGGGGCATGACGAAAAGTTCGGTTGCGCTTCTCATTCTGGTGCCGCTCTTCGTTTTCACCTTCGGCCCGATGCTCGGCGCACCGTACGAGGAGGTCTATGCCTACTACACCCGACCCTTCCCTGCGATTGTCGCGGCCCTAACTCTTGTCGTGGGCTTCATGCATTTCAAGAACGGCGTGCAGGTGCTCATCGAAGACTACACCGACGGGCTGACCCGCAAGGCGCTGGTCATCGCAATGATCTGCGTGAGCTACGCGGCGGCGGCGACGGGACTTTTCGCGATCGCCCGCA
>CAZPOK010000123.1:0-9306 GCA_964587905.1 uncultured Rhodobacterales bacterium
TCGACTGCCTGACCTGCGCCGCGAACGGCGACTGCGAGCTTCAGGACATGGCCGGCATGGTCGGCCTCCGCGACGTCCGGTACGAGCCGGGCCACAACCACTTCGCGACGCGCTCCGCCACCGGTCCCAACCCGCAATACATCCCGAAGGACGAGTCAAACCCCTACTTCACCTACGACCCGGCCAAGTGCATCGTCTGCTCGCGCTGCGTCCGCGCCTGCGAAGAGGTGCAGGGCACCTTCGCCCTGACAATCGAGGGCCGGGGCTTTGACAGCCGCGTCTCCGCGGGGATGTCGGGCGACGATTTCCTCGCGTCCGACTGCGTCTCCTGCGGCGCCTGCGTCCAGGCCTGCCCCACGGCGACGCTTCAGGAGAAATCGGTGATCGAACTCGGCACGCCCGAGCGCTCGGTCATCACGACCTGCGCCTATTGCGGTGTGGGCTGCACGTTCAAGGCCGAGCTCAACGGAGACGAACTCGTCCGCATGGTCCCCTACAAGCACGGCAAGGCCAACCGCGGCCATTCCTGCGTGAAGGGCCGCTTCGCCTACGGTTATGCCACGCACAGCGACCGCATCCTGAATCCGATGATCCGCGACTCCATCGAGGAGCCTTGGCGCGAGGTCTCGTGGGACGAGGCGATCTCCTTCGCAGCGAACCGCATGAGGGGGCTTCAGGAGACATACGGCCGCCGGTCCATCGGCGTCATCACCTCCTCGCGCTGCACGAACGAGGAGACCTATCTCGTCCAGAAGCTCGCGCGTGCGGTCTTCCACAACAACAACACCGACACCTGCGCGCGCGTCTGCCATTCGCCAACGGGCTACGGCCTCGGCCAGACCTACGGCACCTCCGCCGGCACGCAGGACTTCGACAGTGTCGAACACACTGACGTCGTCATCGTCGTCGGCGCAAACCCGACCGACGGCCACCCCGTCTTCGCGTCGCGGCTCAAGAAGCGGTTGCGGGCAGGCGCCAAGCTCATCGTGATCGATCCCCGCCGGATCGACCTCGTGAAATCGGCGCATATCGAAGCTGCGCACCACCTTCCTCTTCGCCCCGGAACGAACGTGTCGGTGGTCACCGCAATGGCCCACGTTGTCGTCACCGAAGGCCTGATGGACGAAGCGTTCATCCGCGACCGCTGCGACTGGGACGAGTTCCAGGAGTATGCCGAGTTCGTCTCCGACCCGCGCCATTCGCCGGAAGCCACGGAACTCCTGACCGGCGTGCCGGCGGCGGACCTCCGCGCCGCTGCCCGCCTCTACGCCACCGGCGGCAACGGGGCGATCTACTACGGCCTCGGCGTGACCGAACACTCCCAGGGCTCGACCACCGTGATCGGCATCGCGAACCTCGCCATGCTGACTGGCAACATCGGCCGCAAGGGCGTGGGCGTGAACCCGCTGCGCGGCCAGAACAACGTGCAAGGTAGCTGCGACATGGGCAGCTTCCCGCACGAGCTACCGGGCTACCGCCACGTCAAGCGCGAGGACGTCCGCGCGCTGTTCCAAGAGGCCTGGGGGGTCGAGATCGACGCCGAACCAGGCCTCCGCATCCCGAACATGCTCGACGCCGCGGTCGACGGCTCCTTCAAGGGCCTCTACTGCCAGGGCGAGGACATCCTCCAGTCCGACCCCGACACCAAGCACGTGGCGGCGGGCCTCGCGGCGATGGAGTGCGTGATCGTCCACGACCTGTTCCTGAACGAGACCGCGAACTACGCACACGTCTTCCTGCCCGGCTCGACCTTCCTCGAGAAGGACGGCACCTTCACCAACGCCGAGCGCCGGATCAACCGCGTGCGCCGCGTGATGGCGCCGCGGAACGGCTACGCCGACTGGGAGATCACCCAGTTGCTCGCCAACGCCATGGGTGGGGGATGGCACTACACCCACCCCTCCCAGATCATGGACGAGATCGCGGTGACGACACCCTCCTTCGCCGGCGTGTCCTATGACGTGCTCGAGGAGAAGGGCTCGGTCCAGTGGCCCTGCAACGAGGCCTCGCCCGACGGCACGCCGCTGATGCATGTCGACGGTTTCGTCCGGGGCAAGGGACGCTTCATCGTCACCGAATACGTTGCGACCGACGAGCGGACAGGGCCGCGCTTTCCGCTCCTTCTCACCACGGGCCGCATCCTCAGCCAGTACAACGTCGGCGCCCAGACGCGCCGGACGGCGAACACGGTCTGGCACACGGAGGACGTGCTGGAAATCCACCCGCACGACGCCGAAGTGCGCGGAGTGAAGGAGGGCGATTTCGTCAAGCTCGCGTCGCGGTCCGGGGACACCACCCTGCGCGCCGTCCTCACCGACCGCGTCAGTCCGGGCGTCGTCTACACGACCTTCCACCATCCTGGCACACAGGCCAATGTCATCACCACCGACTACTCGGACTGGGCGACGAACTGCCCAGAGTACAAGGTGACGGCCGTTCAGGTGTCGCTGTCGAACGGCCCTACCGAATGGCAGGAGGACTACGCTGCGCAGGCCGAACGCGCGCGCCGCATCCTCCCGGCGGCCGAGTGACGGCGCACCTCCCCTCCCGGAGCCTCGAGGGGCTCTCCGTCCGCTCTGGCGGAACGGTGCGGACCGTGCGCGCGTTGCCCGAAGAGACAGCCGTCGCGCTCGTCTACAACGGCTCGACGCAGGCGGTCATGATGGCGTCGCCGCAGGATCTCGAGGAGTTCGCCGTGGGCTTCTCGCTCACCGAGGGGATCGTGGCGACACCGGCCGAGATCGAAAGCCTCGAGATCGAGGAGCACGAGGGCGGCATCGAAGCCCGCATGTGGATCGCCGAGGAGCGGGCCGAGGCGCTCGGCGTGCGCCGCAGGGCCATGGCCGGCCCCGTCGGCTGCGGGCTCTGCGGGATCGACAGCATCGATCAGGCGGTGCGTCCCGTGGTGCCCGTTCCGGCCAGTGCCGTGCGGATCACCGCCGACGACATCAACGCGGCGGTCGAGGCGCTCCGCGGCGCCCAAATCCTGCACGACCGGACACGCGCGGTTCACGCGGCAGGCTTCTGGCAGGGTGGTCGTCTCGCCTTCGTGCGCGAGGACGTGGGGCGCCACAACGCGCTCGACAAGCTCGCCGGCGCGATCGCAAGGGCCGGAGTCGACGGCTCGCAAGGTGCCATCGTCCTGACGAGCCGCATCTCTCTGGAAATGGTGCAGAAGACCGCTGCAGTCGGAGCGCCCGTTCTCGTCGCCGTCTCCGCGCCGACGGCGCATGCCGTCCGCCTCGCCGACACATCGGGGATCACCCTCGCGGCCAACGCGCGAGGCGACGGCTTCGACGTCTTCACTCATCCAAATCGCGTCGATCCGGGAGAGCAATCCGATGTCGCCTGAAAAACTCGTCCGAATGGCCAACCAGATCGCCACCTTCTTCGAAAGCCAACCCCGCGGCGACCAGGCCGAAAAGGTCGCCCAGCACCTCAGCGACTTCTGGGATCCCCGGATGCGTGAGGAAATCCTCCGCATCGCCGCAGACGGCGGATCCGGCCTCTCTCCGCTCGCGCGAGACGGCGTCACGCGCCTCGCCCGGATGCACGCGGGCGCCTGAAACGGACGAGGCTACTTCGCAACACACTGTTTCTGAAAGAAGGGCGCCGCGAATAAAGGCGCCAAGTGAGGCATGCGTTTGACCGGGGACGTTCGCGTTCCGGCAACAGCGCACCCGGGGTTTCCCAAGGACGGCAAGCCGCGCTTCCTTCGGCATCTGAACGATTGTTTCCGATATCGTGGCAGTGTCGCAGCCCTGCCCTTATCAGGACATGACAGTTGGATGCGGCCTGCAGAAAAATTCCTCCCCCCGCACAAATTCGCGTCCGACGGACGTCTTGATCGGCCTGTCTAAAGGTCACTGTAGCGGATCGGTGTGTGTTTGCCGGTCCGTGTCACGAGTGAACGGGTGAAGTTTTGTGAGTGATCGGGTGGGATGCGCGCCGGGTTGGTCGAAAGGCCGGTCCGGCGCCATTCGTTCGTGGACCGCCGCCATATCAATCCATTAGTCATGCCAATTTCCTCATTAAACACTGAATATCGGGTCAAAATGGCTTGATAATCGAGAGAATTGGTGGGATTGGTTTACAAAGCAATGCATCGGATTGACCAATGCCCGCCACCGACACAGCTCTGGGAACCTTGCTGCGCGCGATCGATGGCGGACGGTGGAAGCCTGGCGAGCGCCTCCCGCCCGAGAGGGAACTGGCACGGGAGCTTGGCATCGGCCGTTCGACCCTGCGCATCGCGCTTGGAGAACTCGAGAAGCGGGGGCGCATCTGGAGGCACGTCGGACAAGGCACGTTCGTCACCGACGCGCCGGAGGCCGAGGTTGTCACGACGCTCCGGATCACGCCACCTCCCAGCCCGGCCGACGTTTTCGAACTCCGCCTGATGATCGAACCGCAGGTCACCGCCGCCGCGGCCATGCGCGCCACGCCGCCCGAGATCCGGTATCTCGACAGGACCGTCCACGACGGCGAGCGCGCTGCGGACTGGACCGGCTGGGAGACCGCCGACATGGAGTTTCATACCGCGCTCGCCCGGGCCAGCCGGAATCCACTTCTCGTCGGCGTCCTGGAAACCGTCAACGCGATCCGCGCGCAGCGACAGTGGGGCGAAACCCGTTCTCGCACGCTGAGCCCTGACCGGCAGGTCGCATACGTTCAACAGCACCAGGCGATCATCTCTGCCATCGACGACCGCGACCCCCCGCGCGCCGCCGAGGCGATGCGCGATCATCTCGCCGCCGTCCACCGTGCGATGGTGGGCGATGCCGCAGACCTGTCGCTGTCGACCATCGAAGCAACCGGAGGCACGAATGTCGCCTGAACAGAAGACCATCCGAAGCCTCTTGGCTGCCGGAACCGGCCCCGCACTCGGTGCACCGGGCCGACCGGAACTTTCCTATGCCGAACTCTGCGACGTCATCGACCGCGCCGGCCGTGCCCTCGCCGCGCGCGGCATGAGACCGGGCACGCCGGTGGCGATCGTCATCCCGAACGGCCCCGAAATGGCCGCCGTCTTTTTGGCCGTTTCGTCGCATGCGGTCGCCGCCCCGCTGAACCCGTCATATACCGAAGATGAATTCGCCTTTTACATGGAGGATCTCGGAGCGAGGCTCCTGATCGCGCTGCAGGGCAACGACACACCCGCGCGCGCCGCGGCCGCCCGGCTCGGCATCCCGGTCGCCGACATCGTGCCGGGCGACGCCGCGGGCCGCTTTGCCTTCGCCGACAACGCCGGAGAGGTCGACGCGACCCGCAATACCGAAGGCGACGTCGCTCTCGTCCTGCATACCTCCGGCACAACGTCGCGTCCCAAGATCGTACCGCTGACCTCGAAGAACATCGTCACGTCCGCCGACAGCATAGCCGAGACGCTTCGACTGACATCGGAAGACCGCTGCCTCAACATAATGCCACTCTTCCACATCCACGGGCTGATCGCCGCCGTGCTCTCGTCGGTCTGCGCAGGCGCGTCGATCTCCTGTGCTCCGGGCTTCGACGCGCTCAGGTTCTTCGGCTGGCTGAAGCAGGTGAACCCGACCTGGTACACCGCCGTTCCGACGATGCACCAGACGATTCTGACCCGCGCCAGGCGCAACGCCGACATCATCGCAGAGAATAGGCTGCGGTTCATCCGTTCGTCCTCGGCCTCCCTCCCGGTCCCGGTGTTCCGCGACCTCGAGGAGACCTTCGGCTGTCCGGTGATCGAGGCCTACGGGATGACGGAAGCCTCTCACCAGATGGCGTCGAACCAGCTGCCGCCCGGCAAGCGCAAGCCCGGGACTGTCGGCGTCGCGGCGGGTCCCGAGGTCGCGATCATGGGCGCGAACGGCGTGCTCCTGCCCTCCGGGCAGATTGGCGAGATCGTGATCCGGGGCGGGAACGTGACGCCCGGCTACCAGAACAACCCGAAGGCCAACGCCGAGAACTGGACAGATGGCTGGTTCCGCACGGGCGACCAGGGCGAGATGGACGCGGACGGCTTCCTCACCATCAAGGGCCGCCTCAAGGAGATCATCAACCGCGGCGGCGAGAAGATCTCCCCGCGCGAAGTCGACGACGTGCTGATGGAGCACCCTGCCGTCGCACAGGTCGTCACCTTCGCGATGCCCCACAGGATGCTGGGCGAGGACGTGGCCGCAGCGATCGTGCTGGCGGACGGTTCGGACGCGACCGAGCGCGAGCTGAAGGACTTCGCCGCAAAATCGCTCGCAGCGTTCAAGGTGCCGGGCAAGATCCTGATCGTGGACGAGATCCCGAAAGGGGCCACCGGCAAGCTCCAGCGCATCGGGCTGGCCGAGAAACTGGGGCTCGCGTGATGAAGATCTGCATCTTCGGGGCGGGCGCGATCGGCGGCTATCTCGCGGTCCGGCTGGCGAATGCCGGTCAGGACGTGTCCGTCGTCGCCCGGGGTCCGCACCTTGCAGCGATGAAGGAGAAGGGCCTGAGGCTCCTGATCGGCGGGCAGGAGGAGGTGGCGCATGTCACCGCGACGGACGACCCCGCGGAGCTCGGACCGCAGGACTACCTCGTCATCACGCTAAAGGCGCATTCGGTGCCGCCCATCGCCGACCGGCTCGCGCCGCTCATCGGCCCCGGCACCTGCATCGTCACGGGCATGAACGGGGTGCCCTACTGGTATTTCCACGGGCTCGGAGGGCAGGACTGGCGCGTGGTCGAATCCGTCGATCCCGGCGGCGCGGTCAGTCGCGCCCTGCCGCCGGAGAAGGCTCTGGGCTGCGTCGTCTATCCCGCCTGCGAGGTCGAGGAGCCGGGCCTGATCCGGCACATCTCGGGCGACCGCTTCACGCTGGGCGAGCCTGACGGCACGAAATCGGAGCGGGCGGCGAAACTCTCCGAGGCGCTTCGGACCGCCGGGTTCAAGGCGCCGGTCCGGCCGAGAATCCGTGACGAGATCTGGGTGAAGCTCTGGGGCAACCTCGCGTTCAACCCGCTGTCGGCGCTCACGGGCGAGACGCTCGACGTGCTGGCGACCCGGCCCGATCTCAGGACCATTGCCCGAGCGATGATGGACGAGGGGCAAAGGGTGGCCGAGGCGTTGGGGGTACGCTTCGCGATCGACGTGGACAAGCGGATCGAGGGGGCGGCGGATGTCGGCGCGCACAAGACCTCGATGCTCCAGGACCTCGAACTGGGCCGCCCGATGGAGATAGACGCACTTGTGACGGCGGTCACCGAACTGGGTCAGGCCGTGGGGGTGGAGACGCCGACGATCGACACGATCCTTGCCCTCGTGCAGGCCCGCGGGCGTACCGCGGGGTGCTATTCCGGGTGAATCCGCCGCCCTCGGGCGACCTTTGGCGGCGGGGCATCAGATCCTGCCGGCAAGATGCAGGTCGAGGTCATCGAGCCGGTCATGGCCCCAGAACCGCTCTCCATCTTCCGTGACGTAGAAGGGCGAGCCGAAGACCCCGGTCGCGATCGCCTGCTCGAGATTTCGCGCGTAGGTGTCGGCTCCGGCGAGCAGACCCTTATCGGCGAGGCCGGGATCGAATCCGGCGGCAGACAGGCACTCGCGGATGACCGCGTCCTCGGCGACATCCTTGTCCTCGGCCCAGCAGGCGCGCAGGATCGAATGGACGAGCGCGCCCGGATCGCCGCCGCCCGCCGCCTGCGCGGCGATGATCGCATAAGACGACGGCGCGGGATTCGTCGGAAAATGCGCGGGCTTGGGGTTCAGCGGCATGCCCAGTTTCTTCGGCAACCGGTGCAATTCCTGCATCCGGTATTCCTGTCGGGACGGATGCCGTTCAGGAAGCGGAAGCCCGCCCGTCCGTCCGAAGAGGGCGCCGATGTCCACCGGCTTGTAGGTGATGGTCGCGCCGTGTTTCGCGGCGATCTCCTCGAGCCGCATGCCCGCGAGATAGGTGAAGGGGGACACCGTCGAGAAATAGTAGTCTATCTGTGCCAATTCCGTCCCCTCCGCCCCGCGCAATGTTCCCGCGAGGTTAGGCGCGTGCTAAGCGGTGTCAACGTCACGATTCCGTCATGACGAACCGCTGCCCGAGGGACCTTCGAGATGCCGCAACAGAACGACCCCAAGCTCATTGCCGGGAATTCCAACCAGTCGCTCGCCAAGGCCATCGGCCGGCGGATGTCGATGCACCGCGGGTCGTCGGTGGGCCTCGTGGATGCGCGCGTGGAACGGTTCAACGACGCCGAGATCTTCGTCGAGGTGTTCGAGAACGTCCGCGGCGAGGACATGTTCATCATCCAGTCGACGTCGAACCCGGCGAACGACAACCTGATGGAGTTGCTCATCATGACCGACGCGCTGCGCCGGTCCTCGGCGGCGCGGATCACGGCGGTCATTCCCTACTTCGGGTATGCCCGGCAGGATCGGCGCACGAAGGCGCGGACGCCGATCACGGCGAAGATGGTCGCCAACATGATGGTCAGCGCGGGGATCGAGCGGGTGCTGACGATGGACCTGCACGCCGCGCAGATCCAGGGCTTCTTCGACATCCCGGTGGACAACCTCTATGCCTCGCCCGTCTTCGCTCTCGACATCAAGCACCACTTCAAGGACCGGATCGGCGACATCACGGTGGTCTCGCCCGACGTCGGCGGCGTGGCGCGGGCGCGCGAGCTTGCGCAGCGGATCGGATCGGCGCTCGCCATCGTCGACAAGCGGCGGGAGAAGCCGGGCGAGATCGCCGAGATGACGGTGATCGGCGACGTGAAGGACCAGACCTGCATCATCGTCGATGACATCTGCGATACCGCCGGGACCCTCGTGAAGGCGGCGGATGTCCTGCTCGAGAACGGAGCGAAGGAGGTCCACGCCTACATCTCGCACGGCGTCCTGTCGGGGCCCGCGGTGGGACGCATCACGAACTCGGCGATGAAGAGCCTCGTCATCACGGATTCGATCGAAGCGAGCGAACCGGTCAAGGCGGCCTCTAACATCCGGATCGTGCCGACCGCACCGATGTTCGCGCAGGCGATCCTGAACATCTGGAACGGGACGAGCGTGTCGTCCCTCTTCGATCCCGCGACGCTCGAGCCGATCTACGAAGGCATGTACTCCGGCGCGGCCTGACGCCGCGTCACATCACTTCCGCGAGGCCGATCACGACCATCAGTCCGATCGTGGCGATCAGTGCCATGATCAGATCCGGGACACCGAGTGACATGCGCACGCGCAGCAGCGCTTCGATGAGTGTTCGCATGGGAGCCCCCCGACCCTGATGCGTTCCGCGTAACGATAACGGGACTGCCGTTTCTGCCCAATGGGGAGAACGGGAAACGCTGAGTTTCCAAAGCGGGGGG
>CAZPOK010000124.1:0-9305 GCA_964587905.1 uncultured Rhodobacterales bacterium
ACTGCGACATCAATCTCGTCAAGGACAAGAAGATCGCCATCCTGGGCTACGGCTCGCAAGGCCATGCCCATGCGCTGAACCTGCGGGATTCCGGCGCCAAGAACCTCGTCGTCGCCCTCCGCGAAGGCTCCGCCTCGGCCAAGAAGGCCGAAGGCGAGGGCCTCAAGGTCATGGGCATCGCCGAAGCGGCGGCCTGGTGCGACCTGATGATGTTCACCATGCCGGACGAGCTGCAGGCGGACACCTATCGCAAGCACGTTCACGACAATCTCAAGGAAGGCTCCGCGATCGCCTTCGCTCACGGCCTCAACATCCACTTCGGCCTGATCGAAGCGAAGCCGGGGGTCGACGTCATCATGATGGCGCCGAAAGGCCCGGGCCACACCGTTCGCAGCGAGTATGTCAAGGGCGGCGGCGTGCCCTGCCTCGTCGCCGTCGACAACGACGCCTCGGGCAAGGCGCTCGAGATCGGCCTGTCCTACTGCTCCGCCATCGGCGGCGGCCGGTCGGGCATCATCGAGACGAACTTCAAGGAAGAGTGCGAGACCGACCTCTTCGGCGAGCAGGCGGTGCTCTGCGGCGGTCTCGTCGAACTCATCCGCTGCGGGTTCGAAACGCTGGTCGAGGCGGGCTACGCCCCCGAGATGGCCTATTTCGAGTGCCTTCACGAGGTGAAGCTCATCGTCGACCTCATCTACGAGGGCGGCATCGCCAACATGAACTACTCGATCTCGAACACCGCCGAGTTCGGGGAATACGTCTCCGGCCCCCGGATCCTGCCCTACGATGAGACCAAGGCGCGGATGAAGGCGGTGCTCGACGACATCCAGCAGGGCCGCTTCGTTCGCGACTGGATGACCGAATGCGCCGTCGGCCAGCCCTCGTTCAAGGCGATCCGCCGCAACAACGACGCCCACCAGATCGAGGAAGTCGGCGAGAAGCTCCGCGGGATGATGCCGTGGATCACCGCGGGCCGGATGGTCGACAAGGCGAAAAACTGATCCGCCCGGATCTGTACCCGAAGACCCCGGCCCCGCGCCGGGGTCTTCTCGTCTCGCCCCGGCCCGTTGAGCCTGCCCCGAGAAGGCGCAGCCTGTTCCGCACGCCCGACCCTCGGGCTTCTCCACATCGCCGTGCTGCCCACCGCGCTCGCCTCGGTCATCCGCGTCCGCGTCATCACGACGGTCGGCTCGCTGTTCATGAGCCTCACGAGCTACATGGTGCCGATTTGGCCTGTGATCTTCGCGATCGCGCTGATGGGAGAGGACCTGCCCCGCAACCTGTTCGTCGCTCTCGCGCTGATCCTGTCCGGGATCGCCCTGTGCCAGTTGCGCGCGTTCCCGGCGATGCTCAGCGGGCGCTGACAGCCTCGACGACCTCCTCGACGACCGCGGCGAGCAGCGCCTCGTCCTCACATTCCGCCATCACGCGGATCAGCGGTTCCGTGCCGGATTTCCGGATCAGGAGCCGGCCCGTTCCGTTCAACCGGCCTTCGGCGGAGGCGATCGCCGTCTTGACCGCCGCGGCGGCGAGCGGATCGGCGCCGGCCACGAAACGGACGTTCTTCAAGAGCTGCGGGACCCGGTCGAACTGGCGCGACAACTCGCTCGCCCGCTTTCCGGTCACGACCATCTCACCGAGGAACTGAAGCGCCGCGACCAGCCCGTCGCCGGTCGTCGCATAGTCCGTCATCACGATGTGGCCCGACTGCTCGCCGCCGAGGTTCCAGCCCCCGCGCCGCATCGCCTCCACGACGTAACGGTCGCCGACCGGCGTCCGTTCCAGCCTCAGACCACGTCCGCCGAGGAACCGCTCGAGCCCAAGGTTCGACATCACCGTCGCGACAAGCGTCTTCTGGACCAGCCGTCCCTGTTCGGCCCAGCGGCCGGCGAACAGCGCCATGATCTGGTCGCCATCTGCGACCTCCCCGTTCTCGTCGATCAGGATGACCCGGTCCGCGTCGCCGTCGAGGCAGATGCCGAGATCCGCGCCGGTCTCCGTCACAGTCTTCGCGGCGAGCGCGGTGGCCGTCGAGCCGCAGCCGTCGTTGATGTTGCGCCCGTTCGGCTCAACCCCGATCGCGACGACGTCCGCGCCGAGTTCCCAGAGCACCTCCGGGGCAGCCCGGTAGGCAGCGCCGTTCGCGCAGTCGACGACCACCTTCAGACCCTCGAGCGTCCGGTCGGACGGAAATGTCGCCTTCGCCCGCTCCACGTAGCGGAACCTGCCGTCGTCGATCCGCTTCGCCCGGCCGATATGGGCGGCCTGCGCGGGCTCCGCACCGTTCCCCAGGATGGCCTCGATTTCGGCCTCGGCCTCGTCGGAGAGCTTGAAGCCGTCGGGACCGAAGAACTTGATCCCGTTATCCTCGTGAGGGTTGTGGCTGGCCGAGATCATCACGCCCACATCGGCCCGCATCGATTTCGTCAGGAGCCCGACCGCCGGCGTCGGCACCGGCCCGAGGAGCAGCACGTTCATTCCCGTCGAGGTGAAGCCGGCCGTCAGCGCGTTCTCGAACATGTAGCCCGAGAGCCGGGTATCCTTGCCGATCACCACGCGATGCGCCGCCGAGCCATCGCGCCGGAAGAACCGCCCCGCCGCCGCGCCGAGGCGCAGCGCCAGTTCGGCGGTCATCGGGTGATCGTTCGCGCGCCCGCGAATGCCGTCGGTCCCGAAGAGAGTGCGTGTCATCGCGTCACCCCGTTGCATGGCACCGGCGAGGAGCCGGTCCGCCATGTCTCTGCACAAGCCCGGGGCCCGGCGCAACTCACTTCATGCGACAAAGATTGCGTCGCGCCTTCAGTTCAGGGCGTAGCGCTCGGGCTGGCGGTAGAAGTGGTGATAGCCAATCGTCGTCGTGCGCGGAAAGACCCGCGACCAGCGCGGGCGCACCGACTTGGTGTGATAGTGCGTCGCGCCCTCGGTCAGCCGGCGCGGCGCGCCGTCGAGCATCAGCCGGGCGATCTTGCCGACCTTCGCGTAGGCCCCGCGCTCGTGGATGACTTCCTTGTGACCGTCGCAGGAATAGGTGAACTGGCACTGGTAGCGCTCTCCGGTGCCTTGATAGATGACGCCGCACACGTCGTCGGGATACCGTGGGCTGTCGACCCGGTTCAGGATCACTTCAGCCACCGCGAAGATGCCCTTCACGCTCTCGCCCCGGGCTTCGAAGTAAAGCGCCTCTGCGAGGCAGCGCCACGACTCGTCCCCCTGCGGCCTCGGAAGACCGTCGATGAACGCCTTGTCATAGCTTACTTTATCGAGGTTGACCCCCGGAAGCGTCACACGCACCCGAACGGGCGTGTCCATCAACCGGCGGACCCGGTTCGCCGACACTGCGCCGAGCGCTTCGCGTTCCGCTCCGAACAGCGCCTCGAGGCTTTCATCGAGCGCCATCCGCGGGTCGTTCGACTGGCTGACGATCACGTCCGCCTGTGCTGCGGCACCAAAACTCATCATAGCGATGACCAGCATCGCCCAGCGCATGGGTTTCGGGATCATGGAGCCCCCTCCAGATTTTCTATGCGGACCAATGGCCCACGTCGATCAGCGGAGGTAGTACGTGAACAGCGCCTGAACGTCCACCCGACCGGTGGAAACGATGTGTTCAACCCTGTGGATAAGCAGGGGATTTCGGCGAAGTCTTGCCAATCTTGATTCGCACCCCAATCAAACCAGAGGCTTAGGCAATGTTCTTCATCTCACGGATTGCGAGATGCGCGGCCGCGAGACGCGCCACAGGCACCCGAAACGGTGAGCAGGAGACGTAGTCGAACCCGATCTCGCGGCAGTAGGCGATCGAGTCGGGATCGCCGCCGTGCTCGCCGCAGACGGAGAGAGTGACATCCGGCCGGCTCCGCCGCCCGCGCTGCGCACCGATGGTCAGAAGCTCGCCGACCCCTTCGACATCGAGCCGGTGGAACGGGTCTTCCTGGAACACGCCCTGCTGCACGTAGACCCCCATGAACCGGCCCGCGTCATCACGCGACAGGCCGTAGGTCATCTGTGTGAGATCGTTCGTTCCGAAGCTCAGGAAGGCCGCATGATTGGCGATCTCGTCGGCCCGCAGAGCCGCGCGCGGCGTCTCGACCATGACACCCAGCCGGTAGTCGAATTCCACCCCAGCCTCTCCGCGCACGCGCGCGGCGACGGCGTCGACCCGCGCCTTCACGAGTTCGACCTCGCGCCTGGCCGAAACGAGCGGGATCATGACCTCCGGCACGATCGGATCGCCGAGACGGCTCGCCTCCACCGTCGCCTCGAAGATCGCGCGGGCCTGCATGTCGTAGATCTCGGGCACGGTGATCCCGAGCCGCACGCCCCGCATCCCCAGCATCGGGTTGAATTCCGAAAGCGCGTCCACCCGCCGGGTGACCTGCGAAAGCGGAAGGCTCAGAGCATCTGCGAGTTCGCGCAGGCCCTCACGCGTGGAGGGCAGGAATTCGTGAAGCGGCGGGTCGAAGAGCCGGATGCAGACCGGTTGCCCCTGCATGATCTCGAAGAGCGAGATGAAGTCGGCTCGCTGCATCGGCAGGAGCCGCTCGAGCGCCGCCGCCCGCCCCTCGGAGGTGTCCGCGAAGATCATCTCGTGCATGACCGTCATCCGGTCATCTTCGAAGAACATGTGTTCCGTCCGACAGAGTCCGATGCCGTCGGCGTTGAAGGTACGCGCCATCCGCGCCTCCGACGGTGTGTCCGCATTGGCGCGCACACCGATGTCGCTCGACTCCTCGGCCCAGCCGAGTAGCGTTCGGAAAGCGTCGTCGAGAGCCGGTTCCAGAAGCTCCGCCGCCCCGACGAGCACTTCTCCCGAAGAGCCGTCGAGCGTGATCGTGTCACCCTCCCGGAACACGCGTCCGTCGTCGGTCGTCACCGTCTTGTCGCGGCGGTTCAGCCTCAGACCCGAGGCCCCCACGACGGCGGGAAGGCCCAGACCGCGGGCGATCACTGCCGCGTGGCTGGTCATGCCCCCGCGTTCGGTGAGCACGCCCACCGAGGCGTGCATGCCGCGGATGTCCTCGGGCGTCGTCTCGCGGCGGACGAGGATGCAGGGTTCCTCGCGCGAGGCCGCCGCCTGCGCCGCGCGCGAGGTGAAAACGATCTTGCCCACCGCCGCGCCGGGGCTGGCGGCGATGCCCCGGGCGCGGACGTCGCGCGTTCCCCGCGGATCGACCTGCCGGTGGAGCAGCTCCGACATCGCGCGCGGATGCACCCGCATCACGGCCTCCTCCGGCGCGATGACGCCGTCGCACGCCAGCGCGACGGCGATCCGGACGCTCGCCCGGGACGTGCGCTGGACCCGCACCGCATCGAGAATGCGCAGCCGTCCGGCTTCGAGCGTGAACTCGATCTGCATCTCCTCGCGCAACTGCGCGCGGCAGAGCCCGCCATAGCGGCAGAGGTCAGCGAAGACTTCCGGCAGGGTCTCCTCGAGCGACGGCCCCCGGGGATCGCGGGCAAGGTAGATGACCCCCTCCCCCGCGGTGACTGCGTCGCGGCCCTGGCTCTGTGACAGATAGCGGCCCGTCACCTGCTGCTGGCCCGTGGCGCCATCGACGAACTGAATGACGCCCGAGCCCGACTCTGCCGCGCCGAGGCCCAGCGCCATCGCCTGCACGACGAGCCCCAGCCCCGCTTCCGCCGGAGCGCCCTTGGCCTGCCGGAGAAGCCGCGCGGACGTCCCGTCCCACGCCCGCGCCATCGAGCGCAGCACGTCCTCGAGTTGCCGCGCGGGATCCTGCGGGAAGGGTTCATCCGTCTCGGCCTCGTAGATGTCGAGCAGCGCGCGCACCGGGTCGGCGGCATCGGGGATCTCGAACATGTCGGGATCGAGCCGCGCGACGTGGATCGCATAGGCCTGAATGAAACGGATGTAGAGCGCGTCGGCGGCCTGGCCGAAGGCAGGCTTCATCGCGGCATGGCGCGCGTCGTTCATGCCGATGTTCAGGATCGCCCCTGGCCCGCCCCAGTCGGGATCTTCCGACGAGGGCCGCACGGACACCACCGGTGCCGGGCCGAAAAGGGCCAGAAGCCCGTCCGCGTCCGGCATCTGCCCCGAGGCGATCCCGCGGACCGCGTGGAACGACAGCGCAACCGTCTGCGGCACCGGAAAGCCGAGCCGGATCAGCCGCTGAAGGCACTTCGCGCGCCCACCATGCTGACCGACAGCGACCGGCGATGATGGCGTGATCTCGATAAAGTCCTGTATTTCAACCTGTTGCTGCACTGCGGCAAAACTCCCTTACGGCGCAGGATACGCCGTCAGGCGAAGCTGACAAGTGCGGCTCTGTCGCATGGGCCACTTGACCACCGCAGACGCCTCCATCTGTCGGGAAATATCCTCGGGGGAGCGCGAGGGGGCAGACGGCCCCCTCGCCGCCTCAGCCCTCGATCCTCGTGAGGTCCGCGACCGCAAGGCAGATCTCGCTGATCCTGTGGAGCAGGTTCAGCCGGTTTCGGCGCACCATCTGGTTGTCGGTGTTCACCTGCACCGCCTCGAAGAAGGCATCGATCGGTCCGCGCAGGCCCGCCATCGCGTGCATCGCCTCGGAGAAGTCTTCGGCTTCCATCGCGGGGCGGATCCTGGCCTCGGCGGCATCGAGCGCGTCGAACAGCGCCCGTTCCTCGTCGGTCTCGGCGAATTTGGGATCCGGGCCGAAGGAGTATTCCACCCCGTCCGCCTCCTCGGCCTGGCGCAGGATATTGTGCGCCCGCCTGAAGCCCTGGAGCAGGTTCACCCCATCGTCGGTGGCAAGCGTGGCCGACAGCGCCTCGGCCCGCTTGACCAGCAGCGTGAGGTCGTCATTCCCGGGCATGGCCGTGACGGCATCGATCACGTCGTGCCTGATGCCCTCGTCACGAAGATGGACCTTGAGGCGGTCGTGGAGGAAGCCGAGGAGATCGTTGCGAGTCGCCGGAATGCTCTTCCTGATCCGCCCGAGCCAGGTGCCGTCCGCGGGCTCGAAGGCCTGCTGCTTCTCGGCCAACTCGTCTCTGATCGCCCGCCAGGCCGCGCCGAACACACCGTGCTTGGCGACACGGTCGATCATGCGTTCGACAATTCTGATATCCTGCTCTTCGGCCGCGTGCGAATTCTCGACGATTTCCTGCTTCAGAAGCTCCGCGTCGATGAAGCGCGTCAGGTTGAGCCGAATGTCGTTCGACAGGAGAATACGTATCACGCCGAGCGCGGCCCGGCGGAGCGCGAAGGGATCCTTCGACCCGGTCGGTTTCTCGTCGATGGCCCAGAAGCCCGTGAGCATGTCGATCTTGTCGGCGAGCGCCACGGCGACCGACACCGGTGCGGTCGGCACCGCGTCGTTCGGACCAAGCGGCGCGTAGTGCTCTTCCGCCGCCGCCCCGACCTCGGCCCCAAGCCCGGCCGCCTCGGCGTAATAGCGCCCCATCGTGCCCTGAAGCTCGGGGAACTCGTAGACCATTTCGGACGAGAGATCCGCCTTGGCGAATCGTGCCGCGGTCCGCGCGGTCTCGGGATCGGCCCCCACCTCTGGCGCAAGGTCGGCGGCCAGTTCCGCGATCCGCTCGATCCGCTGCTTCTGGGTGCCGAGAGAGCCGTGGAAGGTGACGTTGCCCAGCGCCTCGATCCATGGCTCCATGCCCGCACTCGCCACGCGAAGATCGTTCTCCCAGAAGAACTTGGCGTCCGAGAGCCGCGCAGCCAGAACCTTCTGGTTGCCGGCGAGGATGGCCGCGCCGTGATCCGCCGTCTCGCGGTTGGCGACGGTGACGAACTTCTCGATCCGGCCGGTGCCCGGGTTCCTGACGGAGAAGAACTTCTGGTGCTCCTTCATGGAGGTCTTCAGCACCTCGGGCGGCAGACCCAGGAACGCCTCTCCGATGTCGCCCATCAGCACGACCGGCCATTCGACGAGCCCCGCGACCTCCGACAGGAGCCCCTTGTCCTCGACAACCTCGAGCCCCTGCGCAAACGCGAGGGTCTGCGCGTCGTGCCGGATGTGGTCGGCGCGCTCCTCCGCCGACAGGATCACCCGCGCCTTCTTCAGCTTCGCGGTATAGTCGTCGAAACCGGTTACCCTGAACCGCTCCGGCGCCATGAAGCGGTGGCCCGCCGTGGTGTCCGCCGACGCGATCCGGTCGATCTCGACCGGCACCACGTCGGCCCCGCCCTCGTCGGAGAGAATGCAGAGGATCGAGTGCAGCGGTCGCACCCAGCGGAGCGTCCCGGTGCCCCAGCGCATCGACTTGGGCCATGGGAAGTTGCGGACCACGCGTTCAAGCACTTCCGCCACGATCTCGGACGCCGGGCGGCCCGGCTTCTCGATCGTCGCGAACCAGACCTCGCCCTTGCCCGTATCTCGTGCCTCGAGCCGGTCTTTCGTGAGGCCCGTCGCGCGCAGGAAGCCCTCGAGCGCCTTCTGAGGCGCGTCGACGCGCGGGCCCTTGCGGTCCTCGCGCAGGGTCGGGCTCTCGGCCAGCAGCCCCTCGACCGTGAGCGCGAGCCGGCGTGGCGTCGCGAAGCCGGCGGCCGAGGCGTAGGTCAGACCCGCCTCGACGAGACCGTCCGTCACCAGCTTCCTCAGGTCCTCGGCCGCGCGTGCCTGCATCCGCGCGGGAATTTCCTCGGAGAAGAGTTCGATCAGCAGATCGGGCATCAGTTCAGCCTTTCAGGAACGGGCGGGCAGCCGGGCGGAGCGGGGTCGCCGTCAAAGACGACCTCGCCGCAGGCGTTGATCTGGTGCCAGGCGTACCCGCGGCCGTCGGGATAGAGAGCGACGATCCGGTCGATCCCGTAGGTGATGTTTTCCTCGCCGAGGTAGGCGGTCGCAGTGCCGGCTTCGAGATCGGCACCGATCCGTTCGGCATCGAAGCAGTCGAACCAGCCCGGCGCGACGAGCGGCACGGCGTCGGGATAGGGCTGAAGATCGGCAGCGACGTCCTCGACCTCGAAACACGCGCGGAACCGGATCGGCGAGCTGCCGGCGTCGATGCCTTCGAAGGAGCTGACCGAAAGCCTCTCGACAGTGCCGTCCTCGCCCGTCACGCGCAGCACCACGTCGCCGCCGTTCTCCGCGAGGTCCACGTCCTCGTAGAACGCGTAGACCTGCAGCCAGTACATGGCGGCGCCCGCGATCAGCCCGGCGGCGATCAGGAAGATGGCGACCGGCTTCCCGCTCATCCCGCGTAGCCGCCCGCCCCGGTCGTCACGAACGCGTCCGCACATGTCTTCGCCAGCGCCCGCACCCGGCCGATGTAGCTCTGCCGTTCGGTCACCGAGATCACGCCGCGCGCGTCGAGGAGGTTGAAGAGGTGCGAGGCCTTGATGC